>NZ_CM002917.1:576460-892913 GCF_000154705.2 Hoeflea phototrophica DFL-43
CCGCCCTTCCTCGCGAACAGGGCAACTTCGACATGACTCCAGGCACTATCGTTCTCATCGTGCTCGTATTGGCTGCGATTGGCTATGTACTCGGCAGGCGGCGGGCATTGCAGGCGGCGAAACGGGACGGAGTGAAGCTTCACTCACTGCCAAGTTATTATGGAGAGTCGGTCGCGCTGTTTACGGCCGTTCCTGCACTCTTTCTGATGGCTGCTTGGCTATTCGTGCAGCCCATTGTGATCGAAGGCAGCATCAGCGGCAAAATTCCAGATTCTGTCGTTCCCGAAGGCGGCGCCAAAAGCCTGGTCATGGTGGACGTGCGCAGGATTGCCGACGGGCTCGGGCTGCTCACCGCGCAAGGCGATCTTTCAGAAGACGATCTTGTCGACATGCGCGCTGACCTGACCAATGTCCGTTCCCGGCTTGCCGAAGTCGGCGTCGCGCTGGGTTCGAATGTGGAGCCTGCAGTTTTCGAGGCGGCCAAGTCCTACCGCGCGGCCGACAAGGCGGCTTCGGCTGTTCGCAGCATTGCAGTGATCCTGACGGCACTCGCTTTGGGGTTTTGGGCGTGGCGGAGAATATCCCCCAAACTGCGCGCTCGAAACATAACCGAAACATTCATCAAGGCGCTGTTGATGGGGTCTTCGCTGGTCGCGATCCTGACCACTGTGGGCATCGTCGCATCACTGCTGTTCGAATCGCTCCAGTTCTTCCAGCTCTACCCGGCTACCAAGTTCTATTTCTCGACCGTCTGGAATCCGCAATTCCGCGGCGGTTCCGATTTCGGTTTCCTGCCCTTGCTTTGGGGCACGCTTTACGTGTCCTTCATCGCGCTTTCTGTGGCGGTTCCGATTGGCCTTATGATCGCCATTTACCTGGCGGAGTATTCGGGCAGTGCCCTTCGCAGCTTCGCCAAGCCTGCCATTGAGGTTCTCGCCGGCATTCCCACAATCGTCTACGGACTGTTTGCCCTGATCACGGTTGGACCCTTCCTGCGCGACTGGATTGCCCAGCCGCTCGGTATCGGAACGTCCTCGTCTTCAGTGATGACCGCCGGTCTGGTTATGGGCATCATGCTGATCCCCTTTATCTCGTCCCTGTCAGACGACATCATCAATGCGGTTCCTCAGGCAATGCGCGACGGCTCCTACGGCCTCGGCGCGACCCAGTCGGAAACGATCAAACAGGTGATCCTGCCGGCTGCCTTGCCGGGCATCGTCGGCGCCTTCTTGCTGGCCGCCAGCCGGGCTATTGGTGAAACCATGATCGTGGTGATGGGCGCAGGTGC
Organism: Hoeflea phototrophica DFL-43; assembly: GCF_000154705.2. Classification (NCBI taxonomy): domain Bacteria; kingdom Pseudomonadati; phylum Pseudomonadota; class Alphaproteobacteria; order Hyphomicrobiales; family Rhizobiaceae; genus Parahoeflea; species Parahoeflea phototrophica. Next base: position 577,749 of record NZ_CM002917.1, read on the forward strand.
AGCCGCACGGCTCAACCTCAACCCCTTCGAGGCAATGACAACGGTAACTGTGAAAATCGTCAGCCAGCTGACCGGAGACACCGAGTTTGCCAGCCCGGAAACCCTGGTGGCCTTCGCGCTTGGCCTGACCCTGTTTGTCTTCACCCTCGGCCTCAACGTTCTGGCGCTCTACATTGTGCGCAAATACCGGGAGCAATACGATTGACCGATTTTCCCGCCGATCACTCTGCGGCCAGTGCCGCAACCGGACGCTCGCTATTGAAGGTTGGGGAGCGCACCCGCAAACGCAATGCGGCTGAGAAGCGCTTCCGCATGATGGGCTTGGCTGCCGTGATATTCGGCCTGCTTGCCCTCGTCGGTCTCATGGCGTCCATCTTGTCGAATGGTCTGTCCTCTTTCAACCAGACCTACATCTCGCTGGACGTCTATCTTGACCCGGCGAAGCTGGACAAGAATGGCAATCGCGCGCCGGAGGATCTGAAGAAGATCACCACCTTCACCATCCAGCCGCTCATAAAGACGGCCATGCAGGATATGATGCAAGAGCGTGGATTTGCCGCCGAAGGCGTCAACGCCAAGGAGGCGGCAGCGCTGGTGTCCAAGGAAGCTCCGGCTGACCTGCGCCGCTTTGTTCTGGCCAACCCGGATCAGATCGGTGAGACCATTTCCTTTGATCTTCTCGCGTCCGGCCGCATCGATGGCTACTTCAAGGGGCGGGTGACGATGGAAAGCGCCGCGCTCGACCGGAATATCTCGCCTGAACAGCTGGTCCTTGCCGATAGGCTGAAAGATGCCGGCATCATGGATTTGCGCTTCAATTGGTCGTTTTTCACTGCACCCGACGCGTCTGATACGCGGCCTGAAGCCGCCGGTCTTGGTGTGGCGATCCTCGGATCGGCCTACATGATGCTGATTGTGCTGGCGCTGTCACTGCCCATTGGTGTCGCCGCTTCGATTTATCTCGAGGAGTTTGCGCCGAAGAACCGTTGGACCGATCTGATCGAGGTGAACATTGCTAACCTCGCGGCTGTTCCCTCGATTGTGTTCGGTATCCTCGGACTGGCGCTGTTCATCAACTTTATCGGCCTTCCTCAGTCAGCCCCGGTGGTTGGCGCCCTGGTGCTCACGCTAATGACATTGCCAACGATCATCATCGCCACGCGCGCCGCGCTCAAGGCGGTCCCGCCGTCGATCCGCGATGCCGCGCTGGGTATCGGGGCCTCGAAAATGCAGGCGATCTTCCACCATGTGCTGCCGCTCGCAGCCCCTGGCATCTTGACCGGCGCAATCATTGGCCTGGCCCAGGCGCTCGGTGAAACGGCACCGCTGCTCCTGATCGGAATGGTGGCCTTTGTTCGCGAATATCCCGGCGCGCCGCCTGAGGGGTTCTTCGACCCGGCATCAGCGCTTCCGGTTCAAGTCTACAACTGGACCCAGCGTGGTGACCCGGCTTTTATCGAGCGCGCATCTGGTGCAATCATCGTGCTGCTGGTGTTCCTGGTCATCATGAATGCTGTTGCCATTCTGCTTCGCCGTCGCTTCGAACGCCGATGGTAGGCGCTGGAAGGACATCAGGCTACAATCAATAGGGTTCGAAGGATCCGGAACGGATAAAGGAACATGGAGATGAACATCATGTCTGAAGCGGCGACGGAAGACGCGGTCAACGCATCGGTTGACAATCCTGTCATCAAGATGCGTGGAAATGACGTTAGCGTTTTCTATGGCGAGAAGCAGGCTCTTTTCGATGTCAATCTCGACATCCGGCAGAACAGCGTGACCGCCTTGATCGGTCCGTCCGGCTGCGGCAAGTCCACTTTCCTGCGTTGTCTCAACCGCATGAACGACACCATTGATATTTGCCGGGTCACTGGCGACATCACACTCGACAGTGAAAACATCTATGCCCCGATGATTGACGTGGTCGAACTGCGGGCGCGCGTCGGTATGGTGTTTCAGAAACCCAATCCGTTTCCCAAGTCGATTTATGAGAACATCGTCTACGGACCACGCATCCATGGCCAGGTTTCGACCCGCGCAGAGATGGACGAGATTGTCGAGCGCAGCCTGATCAAGGCTGGGCTGTTCGAAGAGGTCAAGGACCGCCTTCACGAAGCAGGGACCGGTCTTTCAGGTGGTCAGCAACAGCGGCTTTGTATCGCGCGCGCCATTGCGGTCAGCCCGGAAGTGATCCTGATGGACGAGCCTTGTTCAGCGCTTGATCCGATTGCCACGGCAAAGGTCGAGGAACTGATCGACGAGCTTCGTGTCAACTACACCATTGTCATCGTCACCCACTCGATGCAGCAGGCCGCACGTGTGTCACAGCGCACGGCCATGTTCCACCTTGGCAAGCTGATCGAAGAAGGTCCGACCGACAAGATGTTCACCAAGCCCGATGAAAAGCTGACCCAGGACTACATCACTGGGCGGTTTGGCTAAATCACGGCTTCTTGCGACTGCCGGTCACGTCGCAACATTTGGATTGAAGGATCAAGCAATGCCCGATGCACATACCGTCTCGGCCTATGATGATGACCTGCGCTTTCTCAACCGCCGCCTTTCCGAGATGGGCGGCATCGCCGAGCGCATGGTCGCCGATGCTGTTGCCGCCTTGGTCAACGCGGATTCGGCCACCGCACAGCGGGTGATCTCCGAGGACCTGCTGCTCGACAATGGCGAACGCGAAATCTACGACAAGGCAGTTCTGGTGATTGCAAAGCGCCAGCCAATGGCGTCCGACCTGCGTGAAATCATTGGTTCCATCCGGATCGCCTCGGATCTCGAACGGGTCGGTGATCTGGGAAAGAACATCGCCAAGCGGGTGATCGCGGTGCACACCATGGCGCAGCCGCGCAAGCTGGTGCGCGGACTGGAGCACCTGGCCGAACTGGCGCTGACGCAGCTCAAGGAAGTGCTTGATGCCTTCTCGACGCGCTCGCCGGATCTGGCCAATTCGATCCGTGAACGCGACGAGGAAATCGACGCGATCTACACCTCGCTTTTCCGGGAGCTTCTCACATACATGATGGAAGATCCGCGCAACATCACGGCCTGCACGCATCTGCTGTTTTGTGCCAAGAACATCGAGCGAATTGGCGATCACGCCACCAACATCGCTGAAACCGTGTATTACGTGGCCACTGGCGAACAGCTTGCTGGCGACCGGCCGAAAGACGACGACTCCGCCAGCGTGATTGCGCCCGAGCCGGGCGCGGCGTAGTTTCAGGGAGATCATCAAGCAATGGCGATGAGTCCCAGAATAACCGTGGTGGAAGACGAAGAGGCTCTCTCCGTCCTGCTGCAGTACAATCTGGAAGCTGAGGGCTACGAGGTCGATGCCGTCTTGCGCGGTGATGAAGCCGAGATCCACTTGCAGGAACGCGTGCCTGATCTTCTGATCCTTGACTGGATGCTACCTGGCATTTCCGGCATCGAGCTTTGCCGCCGCCTGCGCGCGCGGCCGGAGACGGAGCGTCTGCCGATCATCATGCTGACGGCGCGTGGCGAGGAAAGCGAGCGTGTCCGCGGTCTTGCCACCGGCGCTGATGACTATGTGGTGAAACCGTTCTCGACGCCGGAATTGCTGGCAAGGGTGCGCGCAATGTTGCGGCGCGCGAGCCCAGAGGTGATCTCCAGCCTGCTCAAGGTCGGTGATATCGAGCTTGATCGCGAGACCCACAGAGTCCGCCGCCGTGCCCGTGACATCAAGCTTGGACCCACCGAATTCAGGCTTCTGGAATTCCTGATGAGTTCGCCAGGCCGTGTTTATTCACGCGCGCAGCTGCTCGATGGTGTCTGGGGACATGATGTCTATGTCGATGAGCGCACGGTGGATGTGCATGTCGGCCGTCTGCGCAAGGCTGTCAATCTTTCCGGAATGCGCGACATCATCCGCACGGTCCGTGGCGCTGGCTACTCGATTGAAGCCTGATCAAGGCATGATCCAGTTTGCAAAATGAAAAAGCCCGGATCATTTGATCCGGGCTTTTGCTCGTTTTCAACCGATCTGGTTCAGCGGGCCCGCCTGCGCTCGCTTGATGGCTGGAACGCCAGTTTGGCGTGATAGCTGCAATAGGGCGAGGCATCGCCTGAGTCATTGCCGCAGAAGTGAAAGTCTTCGAGCAATGGATCGCCGATCGGCCATTTGCAGGTCCGCTCCGAAAGCTCCACCAGAGTGAGCCTGCGCGAAATCGGTACCACAACGTCTTCCATCGGCCTGGTGTCGAGGTCTTCCACAGCCACCGCTTCGACGTCCTGCTTGAGAGCCGCTCCGCCGCTGGAACGGCTGACTGTACGTGTTGTCTGCGCTGCGTTCCGGCCAGCATAAGCTGGCGCCCGCGGTGCTGCAGTGGTGCGTTTGGTGCGAACCGAAGACTGTCCACCGCTCTTGGCGCGGCCTGGAAGGTTGAGCCGGTGCACTTTGCCGATCACCGCATTGCGGCTTACGCCGCCGAGTTGCGCCGCAATCTGGCTTGCGCTGAGCCCGTCCGCCCAGAGTTTCGTGAGTTTTTCAACTCGTTCATCAGTCCAGTTCATGCCACTCTCTCCATTTACCCCGTGTCTTGGGATGGCAGAATCCCTCTTCGCTGCTCCGGATGGCCGGAGCTGTAGCACTCGGTTACATTGAGGAAATTAGTGTCCGCCGCGAACGTCTAATTCGTAGGCTCAACGTAGAGCTACGCAGACTCGGTTACAAGAGTCAGCGGATTCCAGGTGATTCGTTTTTTTGGTTTTCCCCAACTTACCGGCAGCGCAGCACCACAGTCGGGTTCGGATCTGCGGTGTGGTGACCGGTTCGAGTTTTGGCAGCCAGCGGAATGCTAAAACACCTGCCACACCGTCGTAACACTACGGGAAACCGCAGTCTCATTGACAGCACACAGTGAATTGTAAATAGTGCGCCTGCCGCCCCGGAAGGGCGGCGTTTTGGTTTTCCGGCAAGGTTTTTGACGGTCCTTCTGGCACACGCCATCATCAAGTTCCGGCATTCACAATTCCGGCCGGGTTCATATGGGAGACGGGCGCATGGCTGACGCCAAGCCGCTTTACGAAACATATAGCCGCTCACCCATCGTGTTTGAGCGCGGGCATGGCGTTTGGCTGGAGACACCGGCGGGCGAACGCTATCTCGATTTTGCCGGAGGCATAGCGGTCACCTCGCTTGGCCACACTCATCCGCATCTGGTCGAGGCGCTGAAATCCCAGGCCGACAAGCTTTGGCACCTTTCCAATCTGCAGGAAATTCCCGATCAGACCCGGCTCGCCGAGCGTTTGACCGAGGCGACCTTTGCCGACAAGGTGTTCTTCACCAATTCGGGTGCGGAAGCACTGGAATGCGCGATCAAGACAGCGCGGCGGCATTTCTATGTAAATGGCCAGCCGCAGCGTTATCGCATCATCACCATTGAAGGCGCCTTTCATGGCCGCACGCTGGCCACCATCGCCGCCGGCGGCCAGGCAAAATACCTCGAGGGCTTCGGCCCCAAGGTTGAAGGCTTCGATCAGGTTCCGTTCGGCGATCACGAGGCAATCAAGGCCGCGATCAATGACGAAACCGCTGCCATTCTGGTTGAGCCCGTGCAGGGAGAGGGCGGCATTCGCCCGCTGCCAAAGGAATGCCTGCGCGGTCTGCGGGACCTGTGCGACGAGCACGGTATTCTGCTGATCCTGGATGAGGTTCAATCCGGCGTTGGCCGCACAGGAATGCTGTTTGCCCATGAATGGGCAGGCATCACACCAGACATCATGGCCGTGGCCAAGGGCATTGGCGGCGGCTTCCCCTTCGGTGCTTGCCTGGCAACGGCCGAGGCGGCGGACGGCATGACGCTGGGCACCCATGGCACCACCTATGGCGGAAATCCGCTGGCCATGGCTGTTGGCAACGCCGTGCTCGATGTGGTGCTTGAGGACAGTTTCCTTACCCATGTCAACGATGTCACGCTGGTGTTGCGCCAGGGCCTCGCCTCTCTCAAGGACCGCTATCCGGACCTGATTGAAGACATCCGCGGCATCGGGCTTCTGACCGGCATCAAATGCGCCAAGTCCAATGCGGATCTGGTCACGGCGATGCGCAACGAGCATTTGCTAGCGGTGCCGGCGGGTGACAATGTCGTGCGGCTCTTGCCACCGTTGATCGTGTCTGTCGAGGAAGTCCGCGAAGCGCTCCACAGGATCGAGGCGGCGCTCGAAATGCTATCTCCCAAATCCAGCTGACTGGACCCTTTATCATGACTGAGACCACAGCCGCCGCGCCCCGGCATTTCCTTGATCTTTCTGCTGTCAGCGCCGCAGAACTGCGCGCCATGATTGATGCAGCACGTGCCGCCAAATCCTCCTCGGGCGGTGATCGTCCGCTTGCAGGCAAGATGCTGGCGATGATCTTCGAAAAACCGTCCACCCGTACCCGCGTGTCGTTTGATGTCGGCATGCGTCAATTGGGCGGCGAGACCCTGTTCCTGTCCGGCACCGAGATGCAGCTTGGCCGTGCAGAAACCATTGCCGATACCGCCAAGGTGCTCTCGCGCTATGTCGACATCATCATGATCCGCACCATGGATCACGAGCGCATGCTGGAACTGGCCGAACATGCCACCGTGCCGGTGATCAACGCGCTGACCGATGACACACATCCCTGCCAGATCATGGCCGATATCCTGACCTTTGAGGAACATCGTGGCCCGATCAAGGGCAAGACCCTGGCATGGACAGGCGATGGCAACAATGTGCTGCACTCGCTGGTCGAAGGCGCGGGACGTTTCGGCTATCGCATGCAGATCGCCACACCGGAGGGGTCCGAGCCTGACATGAGATTTGTCGATTGGGCACGGGCTCAGGGTGCCGAGATTGATCTCAGCGCCGATCCGGAGCGTGCCGCCAGCGGTGCGGATTGCATCATTACCGACACCTGGGTGTCGATGAATCAGGAGCACAAGGCGCGTGGCCACAATGTCTTCCTGCCCTACCAGGTCAATGAAGACTTGATGGCCAAGGCCAACAAGGACGCGCTGTTCATGCATTGCCTGCCCGCCCACCGCGGCGAGGAAGTCACCAACGAGGTCATGGATGGACCGCAATCGGTGGTGTTCGATGAGGCGGAAAACCGTTTGCATGCCCAAAAGGCAATCATGCGCTGGTGCATGGGCGCTTTGTAGCGGCGCTGTGTTGAGCCTCTGGCGGATCGCCGGGCGAATGCCTACATAGGCCGTTTGGAATTCGGCCAAACACCCGGGCACGGACCGCGTGCCACCGGAGAATTGTGCCAAACAGTCGGGAATGAACATGGAAACCGAAATCCGTACCCTCGGAGAGCCGGGCTTCGCCGGAGATGACAGTGTGCTGCCGTTCGAAGTCGATGGCCTGGATGTGCGCGGCCGCATTGTTCAGCTTGGCCCGATGATCGACACCATTCTGGGCCGGCACGCCTATCCCGAGCCGGTTGCACGATTGCTTGCCGAAGCCATCGCCTTGACGGTGCTGCTTGGTACATCGCTTAAATTCGAAGGCAAGCTGATCATTCAGACCAAGGGTGACGGACCCGTTGATCTGCTGGTCGCTGATTTCAGCACGCCGGGTGATCTTCGCGCCTATGCCCGCTTTGATGGCGAGCGGCTCCAGGCGGCGCAAGAGGCAGGCATGATCACTCCGGCTGAGCTGCTGGGCAATGGCGTGCTGGCCTTCACCATCGACCAGGGCGCCTATATGCAGCGCTATCAGGGCATCGTCGAGATGAATGGAGAGTCTCTGGAGGCGATGGCGGAGACCTATTTCCGCCAGTCCGAGCAGATCCCCACCCTTGTCCGCCTGTCGGTAGCCGAACTGTTTGACCGGGATGCCGAGGGCAACCCGCGCCAAAGCTGGCGCGCCGGCGGCATTGTGGTGCAGTTCCTGCCGCAAGCACCCGACCGCATGCGCCTGCCCGACCTTCCAGGCGGCGATGCGCCGGAGGGTGTGGAGGACTTCTACCATCACGAGGACGACAGCTGGTCGGAAGCCAAGGCGCTCGTCGCCACGGTTGATGCCGGCGAACTGACCGACCCGGAAGTGGGTGCCGAACGCCTGCTCTATCGTCTTTTTCATGAGCGTGGCGCGCGGGTCTACCCGCCGGTGCCGGTGTTTGACCGCTGCAGTTGTTCGCGTGAGCGGCTTGGTGAGGTCCTGCGCGGTTTCTCCGCCGAGGAACTTACCGACAGTGTGGAAGACGGCGCAATCACCGTGCAGTGCGAATTCTGCTCGACCGCTTACAAGTTCGACCCCGACGAATTCGGCGGCTGAAGCCGGAGGATTGCACCCGCAAGCCGCAATATGACAAAACTTTAATTTGCCATGTCCAGTCTTTACGTTACCTCTTTGAAGGCAACGGAGGCTGGAAATGCTCGACAGGGCGGACAATCGCGATAAACACCTGACTGCCGGGCAGCCGGCGGGGGGTGAGACTCGTCGTCGTGGTTTTCTGCGACCAATCGCGCAGATGGCGCTGATGGCGTTGGTCCTCGCTGGCGGCTGGGCCGGCATGCAGTACCTGGCGAATTCGCGGATCGACCCGGTCCGCAAGCCTTTCACACCATTGGTCTATACGGTTGACACCACATCCGCGGTGTTGGCTGACAACCGGCCGGTGATCAGGCTCTATGGCCAGGTCGACACCGGCCGCAGCGTCGAACTGCGTGCAGGGGTGAGCGGCGATGTGGTCGAAATTCATCCTGATCTTGTCGCCGGGCGCCGGGTTGCTGCCGGAACTGTCTTGTTGCGCATCGATCCGTTTCTCTATGAAGGCGCGCTTGTTGAAGCCCGCGCCAATCTTGCCTCGGCACGAGCGGCAATTGCCGAAATGAACGCCCGCCTGGCCTCCGAACGCGAGCAGCTGCAAGCAGCGCAATCCCAGCTGGACCTCGCCAAATCTGATCTTGAACGGGCCCTGTCGCTGGCAGGTTCGGGCACTTTGACCGACAAGCAGGTCGACGACCGCAGGCTGATCCTTTCCCAGCGCGACCAGGCCGTCAGTCAGCGTCGCAACAACATTCTCATCACCGAAGCCCAGCGCGCCCAGCAGGAAGCCAACGCCTCGCGGCTGGAATGGAAAGTACGCGAAGCACAGCGCAAGCTTGAAGATACGGCGGTGATGGCCCCCTTTGATGGCGTGATCTCCGATGAGAGCATCGAAGCAGGGCGAACGGTCAACGCAAATGAAATGGTCGCCTCCATCTATGATGACACTGCGCTTGAAGCACGCTTCACTCTGACCAACGCCCAATATGGCCGGATGGCGACCGGCGATGACCCGCTGCTTGGACGCAAGGTTAAAGTGAGCTGGAGCGTGGGCGGCGCGGATTATGTCTGGCCGGCGACCATCGACCGGATCGGCGCACGTGTGGCTGCAGAGCGGGGCGGTGTCGAGGTTTTCGCTCGTATTGAAGCAGCCGGCAATCCTGTGCAGTTGCGGCCCGGGGCCTTTGTTGCGCTTACCGTGCCGGATCGTATCTGGCGTTCCACATTTCGTCTGCCCGAAACCGCGATCCGATCTTCCGACCACGTCTTCGTGGTCGTGGATGGCGCATTGGTGCGCCGTGATGTTCAGCTGATTGCCTGGGATGGCGAAGATGCCATCATTCAAGGTGACCTTGCAGATGGGGAAGAGGTGCTGGTCACCCGGCTGACCGAAGCCTCGGAAGGCGTAAAAGTCCGCAAGCCCACCCAAACGGACGCTCCAGGCGAGACCGCTGCGGAGCCGGCGTCTCCGGCGCTACCAGGTCAAACGATGGACTCCGGCCAATGAGCGCTGCCGGCCTTCCGGGCGGGGGCATTCTGGGCAACGGCGGATTGGTCGCAACCTTTGTGCGTCATCCCAACGCCGCCAATCTGCTCATGGTGTTGATGATCCTGTTCGGTGCGTTTTCAATTGCCCGCATCAACACCCAGTTCTTCCCCACCATTGACCGTCCTGCGATCACCATCGCCATCACCTGGTCTGGTGCCAGCGCCGAGGATGTCGAGACCAACATTCTTGCGTTGGTCGAGCCTGAGGTGCGCTACATCTCCGGCGTGGATGAGATGACCTCGACCGCGGCCGAGGGGTCGGCCTCCATACGCCTCGAGTTCACCGAAAGCACCGACATGTCTCAGGCCATGACGGATGTTGAAACTGCAGTCAAAGCAGTCAACAACCTGCCCGAGGATTCCGAGGAGCCGACCATTACCCGTGCGGTGTTCTTTGATTCCGTGGCGCGTCTTGCGGTTTTTGGCGCCGCAGATGAATCGGTCAAACGCGCCTGGGCCAAACGCATGCGCGATGATTTGATCGATCGCGGCATCGACAAGATCGATTTTACCGGATTGCGCGATGCCGAGATCCGCATCGAGGTGCCCGAGATCGAGTTGAGGCGGCTTGATACCACCATTTCGGAGGTCTCCAGGTCGATCGCCGCCAACAGCCGCGACTTGCCGTCGGGCACAGTGGAAGGCACCGTCGACCGGCAACTGCGCACAATCGCCGATGCGCAGGGCGCACGCGAGCTTTCGCATGTCGAGGTCAAGTCCTTTGCGGGTGGCGAAAAGGTTCTGCTCGGGGACATTGCCGAAATCGACGACGGCTTTGATCCGGATGCAACCCGGGGGCTGGCCGGCGGATCCACCGCGATCGAGCTGGATGTCCGCCGGGCGCCGACCGCCGATACACTTCAGACCGCCGCGATCCTGTCAGCCTATATCGACGAAATCACACCGCAGCTGCCGCCGGGCGTCGAGATCGCCACCTATGAAGTGGCCGCTGACGCGCTCTCCGCCCGGATCTGGCTTCTGGTCAAGAACGGGCTTGGCGGGCTGCTCGTGGTTGTTGCGATCCTGTTCGTGTTTCTCAATGCCCGCATCGCTTTCTGGGTCGCTGCCGGCATCCCCGTTGCGATGCTCGCCACCATCGGCTTCATGTATATCAGCGGCCAGACGATAAATATGATCTCGCTGTTCTCGCTGATTATGATGCTCGGCATCATTGTCGACGATGCGATCGTTGTCGGTGAGCACACGGCGACCCGGCTGGAGATGGGAGACGATCCGCACATGGCCGCCGAGAACGGCGTGCAGATGATGCTGGTTCCGGTTCTGGCCGCGATGTCGACCACGCTGGCAGCCTTCGCCCCGATCCTGATGATCGGCGGCACCATCGGCCAGATGATGGGTGTGTTGCCGCTGGTTGTGGTCGCGGTCCTGATCGCCAGCCTGCTTGAGTGCTTTCTGGTGCTGCCCGGTCACTTGGCCAACTCGCTTGCCGGGCGCAGGATGCCGGGTTGGTCGTGGTGGCGGCAGTTCCTGGTTGCCCTGGTTCTTGTCGTGTTTCTGACCGGCTTGACGGGTCGGCTTGCTGTCGATCTGGCGCTGGGTGCCGATGACAACGGTTTGCGCGCAGCAGCCCGCAGCTTCGCTGAGCTTCCCTCGTTCCTGCGGATGGCGCTCGTGGTGGCGGTCTCGTTGATTCTGGCTGCAATGCTGGAATGGATGCTTTTGGCGTTGAGCCGCCGCAACAGCCGCAAGATCGCAGCTGCTGCCGGCGCTGGCGCCCAGATTGAGCGCCATGCAGGCGAAAGCCGCTTTCGGCGTGGCTTCGATCGCAGGTTTGACAGGCTCCGCGATGGTCCCTTCTCCTGGCTGGTGCAACTGGCCTGGAACTGGCGCTATGTCACGTTGTCGATCGCCCTGTCGATGGTGATGGTGCTGGCAATCGGTCTGGCCAGATCTGGCCAGGTCGAGTTCGTGTTTTTCCCGTCGCCGGAAGCCGAGAACATCACCGGCACCGTGGTCTTCAATGCAGGCTTGCCCGAAGAGCAGGCGCTTGCCGCCATCGCCGGCTATGAGACAGCACTGCGCCGCGCCGATGAGGCGTTGTCGGGTGAGGAGGCATCGTCGATCCGCGCCGTGTTCACCACCTATGGCGCCTCCAGCCGATCGGGCAGCGCGACTGCCCGCATCCGGGTGCAGCTCACCACATCTGAAGAGCGTGACATCCGGACACCGGATATTGTCAACGCCTGGCGGCAGGCGTCGCCGGACGTCGCGGGTGTGACCCGTTTCACGATTGCTCAGGCCCGTGGCGGGCCACCCGGCCGCGATATCGAAGTGCGACTGCAGGGCCAACGGGTGGCCGACCTGAAGGCCGCCTCGGCCGATGTCGTTGCACTCCTGTCCGCAATTGATGGTGTCACCGGGCTCGATGACAATCTGCCCTGGGGCAAACCCGAACTGGTGATGGAATTGACCCCCCATGGGGCCGCTCTCGGCTTCTCGATCGAGGAAGTCGGCCGCCAGATCCGCAATGCCTTTGATGGCGCGATTCCGTTTCGTTTCCCGCGCGGTGATGACGAGGTCACTGTGCGTCTTGTTCAGGCCCCTGCGTCACCGGGCTCGCAAGCGCTCAGGGAGTTTGAACTTCGAAGCCCCAGCGGAACCTTTGTGCCTCTGTCAGAGGTGGTCGACATGACCGAGCGGCAGGGCTTTTCCGCAATCCAGCGCCGCGACGGCAAAAGCACAATCTCCGTCACCGGTGACATCGATACCGCTGTCACCACAACTGGCGGGGTGGTCGAACAGCTGACCGTCGGCGGCGGGCTCGATCTGATCGCGGCCAATCACGGGGTCACCTATTCCTTCGGCGGCCGCTCCGAGGAACAGGAAAACGCTTTTGCTGATCTCAAACTTGGTGTCGCGGTTGCGCTCAGTGTCATCTACATCATTCTCGCCTGGGTCTTTGCCAGCTACTGGCGCCCTGTTGCGGTCTTGTTGATCATTCCTTTCGGCATCGTCGGTGCTATATTCGGCCATTGGGTTCTGGGCTACCAGCTCACCATCCTGTCCTTCATCGGATTGCTTGGCCTCGCAGGTATCCTTGTCAATGACTCCATCATCCTGGTGGCCCGGCTTGAGGAACGCCGCGCCGCCGGCGATACGATCGCTGAAGCCGCCATCGGCGCAAGCCGTGACCGTCTGCGCGCAGTGCTACTGACTTCGCTGACAACCATCGGCGGGTTGCTGCCGCTGCTTTATGAAAAAAGCCTCCAGGCTCAGTTCCTGCTGCCCATGGCAATCACCATTGTCTTTGGCCTGGCGATGACGACGCTGCTGGTGCTGTTTCTGGTGCCGGCCCTGGTTGGCATCGGTGACGACGTTACCCGGGCGCTCACCTTCATCTATGGCCGTCGTCAGAGGCTGCAGCGGGCATAGGGGCGTCTGCTGAAGGCAGCTGCTTGAAACAAAGAAGGTTCAAGAACGCCAGAACCGTGGCAGGAGCAGCACCAGAACGGTGAACAGTTCAAGCCGCCCCAGCAGCATTCCGGCCGAGAGCAACCATTTTTGAACATCATTGAGCGACTGGAAGTTGCCTGCCGGCCCGATGATCTCGCCGAGTCCTGGGCCGACATTGGCGAGCGCCGTGCCCGCGCCTGAAAGCGACGTGATGGCATCAAGGCCACTCAGCCTGAGCAGGATGGCCAGAACCACGAAGGAGGCTATGAACAGGAAGAAGAAACTCATCACCGAGGAGATCACCCGGCCTTCGATCGGCTTGCCGTTGAACTGCGCGCGGAACACGCCATGGGGGTACATCACCTGGGCGATATGCTGGCCAACGGCCTCGAAGAACACCTGAAAGCGGAATATCTTGATGCCGCAGGAAGTCGAGCCGGCACATCCGCCGACAAACATGATGATGAAGAAAAAGGCGACCGCATGCGGTCCCCAAAGCCCGTAGTCAGTGGAGGAGTAGCCGGTTCCGGTGACAATCGAGATAACATTGAAAGCCGCGTGCCGGAGCCCGTCGAGACCCAGATGATACTGGCTGAAATGGGCCATCATCCAGCCAGCCAGTACTGCCACTCCGAGAAAGGCGAAGAACGCCTTGACCTGCTGATCGACGAAGATCGGGCGAAACCGTCCCTGCAGCATCTGCACGTAGAGAATGAAGGGGATCGACCCAAGGATCATGAACAGGACGGCGACCCACTCGACGCCTGGATTGGCAAAATGCCCGATTGAGGCATCCTTGGTCGAGAAGCCGCCCGTCGCAACCGTCGTCATGGCATGGATCACCGCATCATCCGCGGCCATCCCGACCGCCATGTAGGCGATGGCGCAGACGCCGGTGATGCCGATGAAGACGAGCGTGATCGAGGTCGAGATCTGGGTCGCCCGCGGCAGGATTTTCTCCGCCGTGTCGAAGGCCTCCGCCTTGAACAGCTGCATACCGCCGATCTGCAGCATCGGCAGAACCGCAATTGCCATCACGATGATCCCAAGCCCGCCCAGCCATTGCAGCAGCCCGCGCCAGAACAGCAGGCCGGGCGGGGCAGTGTCGAGGCCGGTGATCACCGTCGCCCCGGTTGTGGTCAGGCCGGACATCGATTCAAAGAAGGCATCGGTGTAGCTCGGCACGATGCCGGACCATTGAAACGGCAGCGCACCGAACGCCACCAGCGCCAGCCACGACACTACCGTCATCAGCATCGCCTGCCGGGTCGACAGCCCCTTTGGGGCGCCCCGGTTGGCGATGAACAGCCCGAAGCCAAAAAGCATCGTTACCATCGCCGAACTTGCGAAGATCATCCAGTCGTCATTGTCGGCAGCAAGATCTACAAGTGCGGGTAGAAGCATGGCGACGCCCAGCGTCGACACCAGCGCCCCGGTCACCAGCATGACCGGCCGGAATTCCGCTAGCACGTTCAATTCAACGTTCTTGCCATGCCTGGCAGATCAAGTGAGAAAGCAGGGATTTCCACATCGAAGAACTCGCCCTCGGCCGATTGCATCTGATAGCTGCCAGCCATTACTCCCGAGGGCGTGTCGAGCGGACAGCCGGAGGAATACTCATAGGTATCGCCGGGACCCAGCACCGGCTGCTCGCCAACAACGCCGGGGCCGCGCACTTCATCCACCATGCCATTCTCATCGGTGATCTGCCAGTGACGGCTGCGCAACTGGACAATCCTGTCGGACCGGTTGGAAATCACCACCCGGTAACCCCAGACATAGCGACTGTCCTCGGGGTCCGATTGGTCCTCGAGATAATACGGCTCAACCGTTACTTCGATATCACGTGTCAACGCGCGGTACATGATCTGCTCCTGATGCCACTCATTCTACAGTGTTACGCTTGCGTCAAGCGTGTTTGGGCCATCCTTCGTGCGGAATAGCCCCCTGTGAGCGTTGACCTGATTGTGATTGCCGTAGCACTGCTCCGCACGTGACGGACGTCCACCATCGCGGTATCACGATCTGGCTCGATTGGAGAGAGAAAAATGTTGGATGGCGCCGCACGAAAACTGATTCAGCCCGGACTAGACCGGAGTGGAACATGGCTTGCTGCCCGCGGCGTCCGGGCCGATCACGTGACAGTCGCGGCCTGTCTCATCGGCCTTGTGGCAGCCGGCCTGATTGCCTCGGGCGAGATGGTTGCCGCGCTGGTGCTGATCATCATCAGCCGCATCGGCGATGGTCTCGACGGGTCGGTCGCACGCGCGTCCAGCAGGACCGATTTCGGCGGCTATCTCGATATCACCCTGGACTTTGTTTTCTATGGCGCAATCCCGCTGGGGTTTGTGCTTTATGATCCCGCCACAAACGGGCTTGCCGGCGCGGCGCTGATTTTCTCTTTCTACGTCAACGGCGCAAGTTTCCTGGCCTATGCAATCGTCGCAGAAAAACGTGGACTCTCGACCGATGCCCGAGGCGTGAAATCGATCTATTTCACCACCGGTCTCGCCGAAGCCAGCGAGACCTTCTTCGTCTTTGGCGTATTCTGCCTGTGGCCCGGCTGGTTTGCGCCGGTGGCCTGGGTGTTTGCAGCAATCTGTCTCTACACCGCGCTTTCCCGGATCATGCAGGCCCGCGCGGTCTTTGCCGAACCGGTATCAGAGACCTGACAAGGCCCGATCGAAGTCTTCGACCAGATCCTCTACGTCCTCAATGCCGACCGACAGCCGCACCACGCCCGGGCCAATTCCAAGTTCGTCGCGGGCTTCCTCCGAGAGGTTTTTGTGCGTGGTCGTTGCCGGATGGGTGATCAGGCTCTTGCTGTCGCCAAGATTGTTGGAGATCCGCACCACTTCAAGCGCATTCTGCATGGCGAAAGCGGCGCTCTTGCCACCCTTGAGTTCGAACGCCACAAGAGTTGATCCTCCGCTCATCTGCCGGGCGCAGACATCAGCCTGCGGATGATCTGCCCGTCCGGGATAGATCACCTTCGCTACGGCAGGATGATCGGCGAGGAAATCTGCCAGACGGCCGGCGCTGTCAGTCTGGCGGCGCACCCGAAGCGGCAGGGTTTCGAGCCCCTTGAGCAATGTCCAGGCATTGAATGGCGACAATGACGGGCCGGTGTGACGGAAAAAGTCGTGCAGGTTTTCGTCGATCCACTCCTTGCTCGACAGCACAACGCCACCCAGACAGCGTCCCTGACCGTCAATGTGCTTGGTGGCGGAGTAGCAGACCACATGTGCGCCCAGTTCCAGCGGTTTTTGCAGCAATGGCGTGGCGAACACATTGTCGACCACAAGCGTCGCTCCGATCTGGTTTGCGAGCTGCGTCACGCCCGCAATGTCGACTACTTCGAGCGTCGGATTGGTCGGGCTTTCGAGGAAAAACACTTTGGTGTTGGGCCGGATCGCAGCTTCGAAATTGGCGAGGTCGCGGCCATCGACAAGACTCGATTCAATGCCGTATTGCGGCAACAGCGTTTCCACCACCCAGCGGCAGGAGCCGAACAGCGCCCGTGCCGAGACCACGTGATCTCCCGCTTTCAGCTGACAAAGCAGCGCAGCCGAGATCGCGGCCATGCCCGAAGCCGTGGCCCGGGCGTCTTCCGCGCCCTCCATCAGGCACATGCGCTTTTCGAACATGTCGGTGGTCGGATTGGCGTAGCGCGAATAGATAAAGCCGGGATCCTCGCCCTTGAACCGGGCTTCCGCGGCTTCCGAACTGTCATAGACGAAGCCCTGAGTGAGATAGATCGCTTCGGACGTTTCGCCAAATCCTGAGCGATTGATTCCGCCGTGAACGAGTTGGGTTGCGGGGCGTAACTGTCGATTATTTGTCATTGTCTTGGTCCAGAACACAAAAATACCGGCTTGCGAAGTCGCCAGCCGGTTTTGCAACCCGACCTTTTAGCGACTTGTTTAACGTGGCTGCAAGCCGGTCGGCCAAATCACCACGGGATAAGCTTCCTTTACTGCCTTGAGGCGCTTGCGTCAATCGCCGCGGCTTGTCATCAAGTCCCACGGGCAAAATGGAGCAGGTACAAATTGAGCGCTGGTATTCTTTCCGATCGCGCAATCCGCGCGCTGTTTGACGGTGGAAAGCTTGCTGCCGGTCGGCCGCTTGATGCCGATCAGATACAGCCCGCGAGCCTTGATCTCAGGCTTGGCGCCAAGGCTTACCGGGTCCGCGCCAGTTTTCTGCCCGGCCCGAACAATGCGGTCGAAGACAAGCTTGCACGGCTGAGCATGCACGAGATCGACCTGTCGGATGGTGCCGTGCTCGAGACCGGTTGCGTCTACATAGTGCCGCTGCTCGAAAGCCTGGCGCTGCCCGGTGAAATCTCGGCCTCGGCCAACCCCAAAAGCTCCACCGGGCGGCTTGATATCTTTACCCGGGTGATGACCGATTTCGGCCAGGAGTTCGACAAGATCGCCCCCGGTTACAACGGTCCGCTCTGGCTTGAAGTCAGCCCGCGCACATTCCCGATTGTCGCGCGCACCGGATCGCGCCTGTCGCAGATCCGGTTCCGCCAGGGCCACGCCTTGCTGGACGAGACCGAGTTGCTGGACCTGCACAAGGCGGAGACGCTTGTCGCCTCGGACAATCCCAATGTCTCGGGCGGGGGCATCGCGCTGTCGATCGATCTGGCCGGTCAAGGGCCGGACAGCCTGGTTGGCTATCGCGGCAAGCACCACACGGCGGTGATCGATGTCGACAAGCGCGCTGCTCAGGACGTCTTCGAATTCTGGGAGCCGATCCACAATCGCGGCTCGGCCGATCTCATTCTCGATCCCGATGAATTCTACATTCTTGTGAGCCGTGAATCGGTGCACGTACCGCCGCTCTTTGCGGCCGAGATGACCCCTTTCGACCCTTTGGTCGGTGAGTTCCGCGTCCACTATGCAGGGTTCTTCGATCCTGGCTTTGGCCATTCGGAGGCTGGAGGCGCGGGCAGCCGTGCCGTGCTTGAGGTTCGCAGCCACGAGGTGCCGTTTATCCTTGAACACGGACAGATCGTCGGCCGGCTGGTTTACGAGCGGATGCTTGAGCGCCCTGAAGCACTCTATGGCTCAGGCATGGGCTCGAACTATCAGGCCCAGGGCCTGAAACTCTCCAAGCATTTTCGCGCCTGATATGACTACGCAGACGGCTGGCGTCCCTGCTCGGCGCGAAGCTCCGCAATCTCCTTGCGGATTTCCCTGAGTTCCTTGAGCATCTCGCCCTGTTCGCTCGCCATGGCTTCGCGGTCGGCAGTCGCTTCGGCTTCGTGCTCTTCCTGCATGGCTGAAACGATGATGCCGATGAACAGGTTGAGAACGGTGAAGGTGGTGCAGGCAATGAACGGGATGAAGAACGCCCAAGCCATCGGATGCACCTCCATCACCGGCCGAACGATGCCCATCGACCAGCTTTCAAGCGTCATCACCTGGAACAGCGAGTAGGCTGAAGCGGGGATCGAGCCGAACCATTCCGGGAAAGTGTTCCCGTAAAGCTTGGTTGCCATCACAGAGAACACATAGAACACCAATGTGAGCAACAGCATGATCGACCCCATGCCGGGCAGGGCGGCCACCAGACCGCCGACCACGCGCTTGAGCGAGGGCACCATGCCGATGATGCGCAGCACTCTGAGAATGCGCAGTGCCCTGAGCACGGACAGGTTTCCGGTCGCGGGCAACAGCGCCACCCCCACAACCAGAAGATCGAAAATCCGCCATGGGTCGCGAAAGAAATCGAGCCTCCAGGCGAGCAGCCGAGCCAGCACCTCAACGACGAACACGGCCAGAATGGCGCGATCGAGAATGAGGAGGAGGCCGCCGAACTGTTCCATGGCCGCGGGTACTGTTTCAAGTCCGAGTGTGATCGCGTTGACGACGATCAGAACACTGATGACGGTTTCAAAGCGCCGCGAGGACAGGAAGGCTTTCAATCGGTCCATTGGAGGTCTCATGGAGTTGCAGGAGAGCGCCTGTCATATGAGGTCGCGCCGGTTTCCAGTCAAGCGGGCGTCGGTCAGGTCTTTTGGCGTTGCGAAAGGATCGGCGGTCTGATCAGCCCACCGGCGGTTTGGCAACACAGCGCCAAGCGCAGGCGCTTGACAGTTTGTCCGAACGCCGCCATGGATCAAGCTGCTGCGGGTGTAGCTCAATGGCAGAGCAGAAGCTTCCCAAGCTTACGACGAGGGTTCGATTCCCTTCACCCGCTCCATTGGGATTTTCTGTCTGGGTCTCTGATTTTCAGGAACAGCTTCGCATGTCGGCAAGGGGTCTTGTTGAGTCTTCGCGGATGACTCGGCATCGTGCGGTGTCTTTTCCCACAAATGCGCGTTGGCCAGCAGTTGTGTCAGTGCTCTCCAGCCGGCCAGAGAAATCAACAGCCAGTAGGCCGGGATCATCAATAGCCAGTGGCGTTTTAAGTGTGAGCGCTCGTAAGCGGTAAAGGCGAACCAGCCAGTTGCCGGGAAAAGCAGGTAGTTGCCAAAAATGTTGACCGCATCCATCCAAAGCAGAACGGCGTGCATGTCAGAGACCACTGAGGCGTGGCCGCTTGCAATCCATGCAAACGAAAAGGCAATAAACAGATACATCAGTGGGTGTACCAAAGCAGAGATAAGCATGCCCGCAATCAACAACTGAAACACCACAAAAGCCGCAGGTCCCAGTGAAGACCACGTTGCTACGGGATTTCGCATGGCAACCAGCCAGGTTTGCGCCCAGCCCTTGAGCCATCTGGTTCGCTGCCGTTTCCAGACGTCGAGTTGAACAGGGCAGCTCTCCACGGTTGCACATTTGAGAATTCCGGTGCGGTAGCCGTAGGCATGCAGACGCAGTCCCAGATCGGCGTCCTCGGTGACATTGTGCGGATCCCATCCGCCAGTGTTTTCAAGTGCAGCGCGCTTGAAATGATTTGACGTGCCTCCAAGCGGGATGGGCATTCCGGTGCGCGCCAGAAACGGGATTAGAACCCGGAAAAGGCCGCTGTATTCAAGTGCGAACAGACCTGAAATCCAGTTTGAGCGGAGATTGGCAACCGCAAGCGGGGCCTGCAGGCAGCCCAGTTGGTCATCGCCCGCGCGGAATGTGGCCCAGGCTTCAAGCAATTGCCCCGGAGCCGGTTTGTCTTCAGCGTCATAGACAGCGATCAGTGAACCACGAGCGCCACGGAGAGCATATTGCAGTGCCTTTGGCTTGGTGCGTGGCCCAAAGGCTGGAACCCTCACGATTTCGCATTCGGGCCCAAGGTCTTGAGCTTCAAGTGCTTCAATCGTGGCCTCATCGCCGGCTTCGCAGATGTATTTCACATCGAGCAGGCTCTTGGGCCATCGCAGGGCGTCAATCCGCGCGACCAGTGCAGGCGCCATGGCCGCCTCGTCGTAAAGCGGAATCAGCAGTGTGTAGATCGGCATTCGTGTTTCTATGTCTGATCCACCTCGCACTGTGTCCGGGCGGCGTAGCGCCATCGCCAGCGCTGACAGCCTCAGGAGGATGCCTGCTGAGAAGAGCATCGTCAGCACCACATGCAGAACAGTCAATGCAGAAAGAGGCCAGATCAGGAATGCGGCGATGCAAAGGCAAAGCATGAGTGCGAGCACAAAGCCCTGCATCCCGGTGAGGACATGCCGGGCGCTGTGCTCGCAATGATCCTGATCGAGACGGAAAGTGCTTTCCCGAACGCGCTGCTCCTGGCCCGACTCCCAGATTGCCCGGCGAATGGTTGAGGGTGATGCAACGACGAGGTGCCTGCGCAAGGCAGGGCGGGCACGCAGGCGCGCGGCATCGGCTTCATGCCGTTTGGCTTCAGGCGTGATCGCGGTCACTTGGCCATTTGCGCGCGAGAGTCGAAGCGGCCCGTCTCTGCGCAAGAGAACATCGGTTGAGGCAAGATGCACAACCTCGTCCGGATTGATATGATCGACATAATCAAGACCGAGCTCATCTGCCAGCCAACGGTAGTAGAGTTCCGGCTGTATGAGACGGCGGGCTATGAGTTCCTTTTCGATCGTGGTGCCATTGGCGGCGGCCGCCCGTCGTGCCTCTTCCACATGCGGTTTTCCGATTCCGCAGCCTGTGAAAAAGCGGTGCTCACAATCATACAGCGCCTCGGTGTTGACCGGCCTGTCCGGGTCAGTCAGCTGTGGCCGGGGCTCGGCATGGCTGACCAGCTGCAACTGCGGTGGCGGTTTGTCACTCAAGCGGCGATTGGGTGTTTTGCTTGGGAGCATGACTCTGGTAAACACACTACAGTTGCAGCGAGACGATAAATCTATGGTAGTGAAAAACACTGAAAATACATCCCTAAGATTTAAGTGTGTTTCGCGCTTTGCGTGCATTTTGGTTGCGATTCTTGCGCACTTCGCACCAGCTTTGGCCAATGACGAGGTGTCTGTTCCCAACTATATGGACCCGCGGGAACGCATTGCTGCGCCTGATATTCAGATGTTTCCACGCATCCGTTTCATCGCCACCGTGGACTTTCCGCCTTTCAGCTTCCTCGATCAGACAAGTCGTCTTGCGGGTTTCAACATCGACCTCGCCCGTGCCATCTGTACCGAATTGGAGGTTCTCGCCCGATGCCAGATTCAGGCACTGCCATGGAATGAACTGCCAGACGCATTGAAAACCGGGCAGGCCGAAGCCATTATTTCAGGCATCGCAATGACGCCTGAAAGTGCGGCGGAGTATCGCTTCACGCGAACCTATCTGACACTGCCGGCACGCTTTGCAGCGCGCAGGGACAGTGCAGGCGCAGAAACCAGCGCGCAGACGCTGTCACAAAAGCGGGTTGGGGTCATCGACGGCACAGCTCACGAAGCGATGCTGAGAGACTGGTTCCCGGATATCAAGCCGGTGACCTTCTCACGTCACGAATGGATGCTTAACGCGCTGAAGACCGAAAGCATTGATGCCGTTTTTGGCGACGGCTTGCAGCTCTCGTTCTGGTTGGCGAGTCAGTCGGCAGAGACGTGCTGTGGTTTTCTTGATGGCCCCTACATCTCCCAGGCGCATCTGGGTGAAGGTCTGGCAATCGCCGTGAGCCCGCGCAATGCGCGTCTGGCAGTGGCCTTTGACCATGCGCTCGCAGCACTCAATCGCAACGGGCGGTTTGCCGAACTCTATCTGCGCTGGTTCCCCAACGGGCTCTTCTGATCGGCTGTCTCGCTTGGACGCGCGGACGGCGGATATCTGAACGGCAGGGCAAGTGCCCATCCCAACCGGGCCGGCCGGTCGTCGCGCCATTCCTTGAGGCCGATTTCGAGCCCTGTTTCACCAAGCCGGGGCGTCTCCGTATAGGTTGAAAAGAGCCGGTCCCAGATCGCGAGGTTGAATCCGTAATTGGTGTCGGTCTCACGCAGGTCTGAGGAGTGGTGGATCCGGTGCATGTCGGGTGTAACGATGATCAGCCGCAAGAGTGCGTCGACCGGCTTGGGAAGCTTGATATTGGCGTGATTGAACATCGCCGCGCCATTGAGCACGATCTCGAAGATCAGCACAGCGATAGGCGGGGCTCCAAGCGCAATGATGATTGCAGCCTTCCACAGCATCGACAGCACGATCTCCAGCGGATGGAACCTGAGCGCTGTCGTCAGGTCAAAGCCGGTATCGGCATGATGCATGCGGTGGATGCGCCACAGCCATGGCCATTTGTGGCTTACCACATGCTCGAGCCAAACGGCGAAATCGAGAACCACGAACGCAACCAGGCCCGCAAACCACAGCGGTATTCCGGTCATGGGAAGCAAGCCCAACCCGTTGCTCTCTGCCCAGATCGCGGTTCCGACGGCCGCGGCGGGAAATATGATCCGCAGCGCCACGGAAGACAGCACCACCATGGCGAGATTGGTCATCCAGCGACGAGACTTGAGCGCGCCGCGCATCTCATCACGTTCAAGCCGGGGGGCAAGCAATTCGATCGCCGCCAGGATGATGAATATCGAGGCAAACGACATCAACCGGACGACCGGTTCGGACAAGCCGAGAATTTCCATCATCACCTCCGTTCAAGTGTCACAGTTTCATGCCACAACGTGCATGTGTTTGCGAAACACGTTGAAGTGAGCGCTGCAGCCCCGGCCGGGATCCCAAGCCATGCACCATACCTTGGATCACCGACAGCGCACTGCTGCTTGAGACCGGCGAGGATCAGGCGTTGCGGAACCGGGCGATGGCGCCGCGTTCGATGGCCGCGCAGGTCAGCTTGTCGAGGCCCAGACGGTCGCGTAGCATCTGCAACAACCGGATTTCCTCCTGCTGGACATTGTAATCCGCAGAGGCGATTTCCACCGCCAGCGCGTAGGCCGTGTCATACAAGCGTGTGGGCAGGGCGTCACGCACCACTTCGAGCACGATATCAAGTCCTTCAGGCCCCTGAAGCAGTTCTGCAGCCGACCGTGTCACCTCGATCAGCCGGTCCTCGTCGAACCCCTTGAACACCGGAAGAAAGGTGACCAGGCGGCCAATCCGGGCCAGTTCGGCATCGTTCATGGCCTTGTCGACGGCAGACATGGTCACCATCAGGTATATCAGGGCGTCGTGGGTCTGAACGGAGCTGGTCATGATCTGATTCTCTGTTGGTTTCGTGCGACAATAGAAAGTCCCGCTTTGCGGTACAAGCGCCGATGCGCGGGTCAGCCAATTCGCCGCAGCGGCATTGGCGAAAGGCGGTATGCAGTCTGATCCGGCTTGCCGGTTTTGGGTTGGATGACTCTATTGGCTTGCCCAGATGATCCGCGCCATCCAGTCGATCTCCGAAAGCTCGAAGCTGCGGTTGGGGTGGTCCGGATTGAGAGAGATCAGCTCCACCGATCTCGGGCTTAGACGGTTGAGCACCTTGGCCATCACCTCGCCCTCGCCAGAGCGCACCACCACCCGGTCGCCGCGGCGGACCTGTGCGCCGGGTTCGACAATCAGGATGTCGCCATCGCGGTAAAGCGGCAACATGCTGTCGCCCTGCACCTCGAGCGCGTAGACACCCGGCCGTTCCGATGGTTGCGCCGGAAAATCGACCACATCCCAACCCTGGCCCGCGGGAAAGCCGCCATCATCAAAGAAACCTCCAGACCCGGCCTGGGCAAAGCCCAGCAAGGGGATTGACCCTGCCTGCGGCGGAAACGCGCCCTCGGGAATGGCACTTGCATCGTTGCGCTGACCGCCTACGACGAGGCTCATGAAATCATTCAGCGACGAACCGGTCGCATCCAGAACCTTGGCCAGTGACTCGGTCGAGGGCCAGCGGTCACGGCCATCGGCACCTCGGCGCTTGGACTTGTTGAAGGCTGTGGGGTCAAGACCGGCGCGCCGCGCCAGTCCCGAAGCTGTCAGCCCGTGGCGTTCAGCAAGCGCATCAAGCGCGGACCAGATCCGTTCATGCGAGAGCATGGGCGTCATCCCGCTGTTTCAGTTCCGCCGCATCGCCAGGCCGGATCAGCCATTCGGGGTGCGCCAGAGGTTCGAGTGTCAATGGCTGCCGCGATCCCGAACCCGATCGTCGAGCGGAAAGTGCAGCCCCCGGACACATGCAAGCACGGACCGGTTTTCCCTTTTTACATGAGGGGAGCCTAACGAGTAAAGCGGCCTAGGAAAAATATCCTCTTGCGGATATACGCCCACGACGGGGCCATTTCTCAATCAGCCGGGCCTGAAAGGCTGTCTGCCTGTCACCAGCGCCTGTTCCAGCATTTCAATCCTGTCCTGGCCCCAGAACGGTTCGCCATTGTAGACATAGGTCGGCACGCCGACCGCATCCGCGGCGATTGCTTCGCGCGTGTTGCGCTCACGAATAGCTGCCATTTCTTCGGTCTTGGCATCGATCAATGGAGGACCGGGATCCAGGCCGACCTGTGAGAGATAGGATGCCAGCACCGCCTCATCGGTGATGTCATCATCATGGGCCCAGACCCCCGCAAGCACCTTGCCAATGAAGTAGCGGGGATCATGCCCGTCGGTGACCAGCGATATGACAACCTTGTCAGCCAGCGCGGGATCGACGGGCCAGTGTTTGGGGATGGTCTTGATCGGCAGTCCGCGCCAATGGGCAAGCCGCTGCAACTCGATTAACCGCAGTCGTTGCCGCACCGGTGGCCGGTTCCCAGGCGGCACCGCGCCTGAAATGTCCCAGATCGCTGCCAGATTGACCGGTTTGTAGTTAAGCTGCACCTTGTGCTGCTCCGCCAGATCACAGATCCTGTTGTGGCCGAGATAGGTAAATGGCGACGCACTGTAAAAATAATAGTCGATCTCACGCATCCGCTCGGCCTCCCTTTGCCAGTCACAGTGTCGACAAAAAACGCTTCCGGCAAGGCAAATCGTAATGTTTCCCGGCCGTTGATGCAGCGCTGCACTGGTCGCTTGAGACCAAAAACGCTACCAGCGCGTCACTCTTGCAATGGCTGTAACCTCGGCTACCGGTCACCCAAACCAGCGGATAAATTCAGGAGGTGTTGGCAATGACCCTTGATACAGACATGACAACCCAGGCCAACCGGCTGGCATGGGATGCCTCCGCCGCCCGGCATCAGGCAAGTCCGGAATGGGCGCGGCAAATCCAGGGGTTCAAGGATCCCGCTTTTGCGACCTTTGATCCGGTGATCGATCAGCTCCTCCGGAAACAGGGAATTGAGGGCGCGCGAGCGGTTCAGGTCGGCTGCAACAACGGCCGCGAAACCCTTTCGATGTTGGCGCTCGGCGCGCGCGAAGCCGTGGGCATTGATCAGTCTTCCGCCTTCCTGTCTTTGGCCGAACAGCTGCGTACGGTCTCGCCGCACAAAAACAATTGCCGTTTCGTCAATGCCAATGTCTACGCGCTGCCGGAGGATCTCAGCAACGCGTTCGACTTCGCCCTGATCACCATCGGGGTGATCAACTGGATGCCGGATCTGGACGGTTTTCTGGCCAGTGTGGCCTCGCTGCTCAAACCAGGCGGGCGGCTGGTGATGTATGAAACCCACCCGGTGCTCGACATGTTTGAACCCCATGCGGAAGATCCGCACCGGCCCGCCTATTCCTATTTCCGGACCGAGCCGTTCATCACCGATGAAGAGATTGTCTATGACGGATCGCAAACCGCCAAGGCGCCGCCCTCCTACTGGCATTTTCATACCATGGGCGAGATCATTACAGGCTGTGTCGAGGCCGGCCTGCAGATCAGGCAATTGACCGAATACCCGCATTCCAACCGGGAGGTCGACTACGACATCTATGTCGCCCGGGAGGCCCAATTGCCGCTTTGCTACACGCTGGTCACTGAAAAGGCTTGAGACAAGAGCCCGAGGCTGAAAGGTCTGGCGCGATTTTCAAACTGACATCTAAACGCAAAAGGAAACGGGCCCGAAGGCCCGTTTTTGGTCAGCAGTGTTTCGGAACATTGATCAGGCTGCAGCCTTTTCATCCTTGTAGGGATTGAACCGTCCGTAGAAGGTTTCACCCTTCGCGGCCATGTCGACGAGCAGCTTCGGTGCGCGGAACTGCTTGCCGTACTTGCGTGCCAGAACCTTGCACATGTCGACAAAGGCCTGAGCGCCCATGCTGTCGATGTAGCTCAGTGCCCCGCCGGTGTACGGCGCGAAGCCGAAGCCGAGAATGGTGCCGAGATCCGCCTCGCGCGGATCGGTGACAATGCCTTCCTCGACGGTGCGGACCGCTTCCAGGGCAATCACCGCAAGATAGCGGTTCTTGAGTTCCTGTACATCGACCTTGGCGGCATCGAGCTGCGGATAGAGCGTTTTCAGCTCCGGCCAAAGATGCTTCTTCGCCGGCTTGGCCGGATAGTCGTAGAAGCCCTTGCCGTTCTTGCGGCCGAGCCGGCCTTCCTTTTCGACCATCGTTTCGACAAGCTCCAGATGGCGCGGATCGACGGCCTTCTCGCCCAGGTCGGCAATTGTGGCGCGGACGATCTTCAGCGAAAGATCGATGGCGACCTCGTCATTGAGCGCCAGCGGCCCGACCGGCATGCCGGCCATCTTGGCGGCATTCTCGATCATTGCCGGCGGCACACCCTCGGCGAGCATGTTGTAGCTTTCGTTCATGTAGCGAAGAACGCAGCGGTTGACGAAGAAGCCGCGTGTGTCGTTGACGACAATCGGCGTCTTCTTGATCGCGGCAACATAATCAAGCGCCACTGCGAGCGCCTTGTCCGATGTTTTCCGACCCAGAATGATCTCCACCAGCATCATCTTGTCGACGGGCGAGAAGAAGTGGATGCCGATGAAGTTCTTCGGCCGCTTCGAGTTCTTCGCGAGACCGGTGATGGGCAGGGTCGAGGTGTTTGATGCCAGCACCGTGCTCGGCCGGATCTGTGCCTCGATCGATTCCGTGACCGTCTTCTTGACGTCGCGGTCTTCGAACACGGCCTCGATGACCAGGTCCGCATCCGCCAGATCGGCATGATCGGTGGAGGTGGTGATCAGCGACAACAGCTTCTCGCCCGCTTCCTTGGTGGTTTTGCCTCTCTGGATGCCCTTCTTGACGAGCTCTTCCGAATAGGCCTTGCCCTTGGCGGTCGCTTCCATATCGCGGTCGATCAGGACCACCGGAATGCCGGCCTTCGCCGTCACATAGGCAATGCCCGCGCCCATGAAGCCCGCACCGACAACGCCGATCTTGCGGAACTTGGTCGGCTTGATGCCCTCGGGACGGCGCGCGCCCTTGTTGATCTCCTGAAGCGAGACAAACAGCGAGCGGATCATCGACTGCGCTTCAGGCGTTTGCAGGATATGGCTGAAATAGCGCTGCTCGATCTTCAGCCCCGTATCGATGGGAACCTGCAGGCCTTCGAAAACGCTTTGCAGGATCGCCTTGGCGGCGGGGTAGTTGTCCTGGGTTTCGCGTCGCAGGATCGCCGAAGCCGCAGGCCAGAGTTGCGCGCCCTGCGCCGACCAAACCTGACCGCCAGGCAGCTTGAAGCCCTTGACGTCCCAGGGCGCGACCGGCGAAAGCCCGCCCTTGATCATCGCCTTGGCGGCGGAGATCAGTTTCTTCGGTTCGACAACTTCATGGATCAGACCCATTGCCTTGGCCCGCGACGGTGTCAGCGACTGACCGGTGGTCATCATCTGCAGCGCGTCCTGCGCATTGGTCAGGCGCGGAACCCGCTGGGTGCCGCCGGCGCCGGGGAAGATCCCGACCTTGACCTCGGGCAGTGCCATCTTGACCGATGGCGAGTCTGCGGCCACGCGGCCGTGGCATGCGAGCGACAATTCAAACGCGCCGCCCATGCACACGCCATTGATCGCCGAGACCCACGGCTTGCCGCAGGTTTCGATCTTGCGGTAGAGCCAGCTCATACGGCCCACCTGATCAAACAGCATCTGCTGGGCGTTGTCCGGATTGGTGCGTTTTTCTTCCGCCATGCCGGCCAGCATGGTCTTCATCATCGTCAGGTCCGCACCGCCTGAAAAGGTGGATTTGCCCGATGTGAACACCACGCCCTTGACGGCGTCATCGGCCACAAACCGGTCGACCAGCGCGTCAAGCTGCTCGAGTGCTGCCTGGGTGAAGACATTCATCGACCGGTCGGTCATGTCCCATGTGACGAGCGCGATGCCGTCATTGTCGACGTCGACTGTGTAAATTTCATTGCTCATGATGGTTCTCCGAAATCAGACGCGTTCGATGATCGTCGCGGTGCCCATGCCCGCGCCGATGCACAGCGTGACAAGGGCAGTGTTGAGGTCGCGGCGCTCCAGCTCGTCGAGCACGGTGCCGAGGATCATCGCACCGGTGGCGCCCAGCGGGTGCCCCATGGCGATGGCGCCACCATTGACGTTGATCTTGTCGGACGGAATGTCGAAAGCCTGCTGGAAGCGAAGCACCACCGAGGCGAAGGCTTCGTTGAGTTCGAACAGGTCGATGTCCTCGATCTTCATCTTGGCGCGCTTGAGCAGCTTTTCGGTCACATCCACCGGTCCTGTCAGCATCAGCGCCGGGTCCGAGCCGATATTGGCGAAGGCGCGGATCTTGGCGCGGGGCTCGAGCCCCATGGTCTTGCCGCCACGCTTGGAGCCCAGAAGCACTAGGCCGGCACCGTCAACAATGCCTGACGAGTTGCCGGCGTGGTGAACGTGGTTGACGCTCTCGATTTCCGGATGCGCCTGGATGGCAACGGCGCCGAAGCCGCCCATCTCCGCCATCATGCCGAACGAGGCGTTGAGGCTCGCCAGCGCCTGCATGTCGGTGCCCGGGCGCATGTGCTCGTCACGGTCGAGAATGGTCAGGCCGTTGATGTCCTTGACCGGCACCACCGACTTGTCAAAGTAACCCTTCTCCCAGCTATGGGCGGCGCGCTTCTGGCTTTCGACAGCGTAAGCATCGACATCGTCACGGGAGAATCCGTATTTGGTGGCGATCAGATCGGCGGAAATGCCCTGCGGCATGAAATAGGACGGGATGTTGACCGACGGGTCCATGAACCAGGCACCACCCTGCATGCCGATGCCGATGCGTGACATCGATTCCACGCCGCCGGCGATGACGATATCATCAGCGCCCTGGGCGATCTTGGCAGTGCCGAAATTGATCGCATCGAGGCCTGAGGCACAGAAACGGTTGATCTGGAGCCCCGGCGCTTCGGTCGCATAACCGGCTTCGAAAATGGCCGCGCGGGCGATGTCGCCGCCGGCTTCCCCGATTGCATCGACGCAGCCCATGACCACGTCATCGACCTTTTCGGTCGCAAGTCCGTTGCGGTCGCGCAGCGCTTCGAGCATGCGTGAGGCGAGGCGGACAGAAGGAACCTCATGCAGGCTTCCGTCCTTCTTGCCGCGGCCCCGCGGGGTGCGGACATGATCATAAACAAATACATCAGCCATCGGTGTCTCCAGGGTGTTTGTGTTCTGTGATGTTCAAGCAGTTGCCGTCGCAGGATCCATCCCGCTCGGCATCAGATCTTCAGGTCGTTTGTAGCGGGGCAGAGCAGCGATACGCCCGAGCCAAGCCTGTATGTTCGGATAGGCGTCCGGATCCATGCCAATCTGGCCTGGCCAGAACAGATAGCCGCACAGCGACAGATCAGCGATGGTCGGGCGGTCAGCAACCACGAAGTCGCGGCTGGCAAGATGCGCATCCAGCACCTTCCATGCGCCCACCGCGCGTGCGTGAAAGAACTGCGTCACCGGATCATCGGTCTTGTTCTGAAAATGATTCATGAACCGGTAGGTTGCGGTGTAACTTGTGAGCTTGTGGTTGTCCCACAGCAGCCAGCGCAGGATTTCGCTTCGCTCGCTCTCATCTGTGGCGCCAAACTGGCCCAGCACACCGGCAAGGTAGTCGAGGATCGCACCGGACTGGCTCAACACCAGGTCTCCGCCAGGCCGGTGATCGGTGAGCACCGGCACCTCGCCCATGATGTTCATTTCCCGGAATTCGGGCGAGCGTGTCTGACCGGTAAAGAACGCCACCCGGCGGGCCTCCCAATCAGCACCGCTGAGTTCGAGCATGAGCGCGGCCTTGTAGGCGTTGCCACTTTCGAGAAAGCAATCAAGAGTGAAACGGGACATCTCTCACAGGCTCCTTGCGATCAGAAGTTTCATGATCTCGTTGGTGCCGCCATAGATCCGCTGCACCCGGGCATCGCGGAACATCCGCGCCACCGGGTATTCGTTCATGTAACCATAGCCGCCATGCAGCTGGACGCATTCATCGGCCACCTTGCATTGCAGATCCGTGGTCAGGTACTTGGCCATCGATGCTGTGGTCGTGCTGAGCTGGCCTTTCAGGTGCTCGCCGACACAGTGGTTGACGAACACCCGCGCCATCACCGCTTCCGATTTCAGCTCCGCCAGCTTGAACTGGGTGTTCTGAAAATCGATGATTGCCTTTCCGAAAGCCTTGCGCTCCTTGACATAGTCAATGGTGATGGCCAGTGCCCGTTCGATCATCGAGATCGCCTGATTGGCAATCAGCAGCCGTTCCTGCGGCAGTTCAGTCATCAGCTGTGCAAAGCCCTGGCCTTCCTCGGTGCCAAGCATGTTGGCGGTGGGAATGCGCACATCGTCGAAGAACAATTCGGACGTATCGTTGGATTTAAGCCCCACCTTGTCGAGATTGCGGCCCCGCCGGAAACCTTCCACCTCGTCGGTCTCGACCACCATAAGCGAGGTGCCCTTGGCTCCCTTCGCCGGATCGGTCTTGCTTACCACGATAATCAGATTGGCGTGCTGGCCATTGGTGATGAAGGTCTTGGAGCCGTTGATGACATAGTGATTGCCGTCCTTCTTGGCCGATGTCTTGATGCCCTGAAGGTCGGAGCCGGCGCCCGGTTCGGTCATGGCAATAGCGCCAATCAACTCGCCCGTCGCCATTTTGGGCAGCCACTTCTGCTTTTGCTCTTCGGAGCCGAAATGCAGGATGTAGGGTGCGACGATGGCACTGTGCAATGCGATTCCGAATCCGTCCGTGCCGGTGCGTCCGAGTGCTTCGATGATTGCCGCCTCGTGGGCATAGGTCCCACCTGATCCGCCATACTCCTCCGGCATCGCGGCGCATAGCAGACCGGCCGCGCCTGCGTCTTCCCAGGCACTGCGATCCACCATCTCCTGTTTTTCATAGCGGTCGTAATGCGGCACGACCTCGGCTTCCAGCCAGCGGCTGGCCATGTCTGCGAGCATTGCGACATCGTCTTCCATCCAGTCCGGACGGGGTACGCCAAGCACTTCCGATGGCATGGTGGCCATGTTGTCCTCCCGAAAATGACGCCGGACGGTTCAGCCCGTCCGGCAGCATGCGCGGCAAGCGCCGAAGCCTCCAGCTTCGGCGCTTGCCGGTTAGAAAGCGGCTTCTGCCAGTTCCATCATGGTGTCAGCACCGGTTTCGATGCGCGCCTTGCGCAAAACCGTCTCCGGCATGATCCGTTCCATGTAGAATTTTCCGACCAGCAGCTTGGTGGCGAGGAATTCATCCTTGCCGTTGGCGCCGGCGGCGCGCTTTTCGACGGCGGCTTTGGCCATCAGGGCCCACATGTAGCCGAGAGAAACGAGACCGAACAGATGCATGTAGTCGGTAGAGGCAGCACCGGCATTGTCGGGCTTGGCCATCGCGTTCTGCATCAGCCACATGGTTGAGGCCTGGAGGTCGTTGAGACCCTTCTTCAGGCCCTTGGTGTAAAGTGCCAGTTCCTCATTGCCGCGATTCTCTTCGCAGAAATCGCCAATTTCCTTGAAGAACGCCATAACGGCGCGGCCACCATTCTGGCCGAGCTTGCGGCCCACCAGATCGAGCGCCTGAATACCGTTCGCCCCCTCATAGATCATGGCGATGCGGGCATCGCGGACATACTGGCTCATGCCCCATTCTTCGATATAGCCGTGACCGCCGAACATCTGCTGCGCCATCACTGCGTGATCGAAGCCCTTGTCGGTGAGCACGCCCTTGACCACAGGGGTGACCAGAGTCAGCAGATCGTCCGCCTCTTGCTTCTCGCTTTCGACTTCGGAGCGGTGGGCAATGTCCGATTTCAGTGCGGTCCACAGCATGAAGGCACGGCCGGCCTCGTTGAAGGCGCGGATGGTCATCAGCGTGCGGCGCACATCGGGATGCACGATGATCGGATCGGCCTTCTTCTCCGGCGCCTTGGGGCCGGACAGCGAGCGGCCCTGCAGCCGTTCGCGGGCATAGACGACTGCGTTCTGATAGGCGATCTCACCCATCGCCTGGCCTTGCAGGCCAACGCCGAGACGGGCTTCGTTCATCATCACGAACATTGCTTTCAAGCCGGCATTTTCAGCGCCGATCAGATAGCCGGTGGCCTCGTCGTAGTTCATCACGCAGGTGGCGTTGCCGTGAATGCCCATCTTCTCTTCGAGCGAGCCGCAGGAGACCGGGTTTCTGTCGCCCAGCGATCCGTCGTCGCCAACCATGAACTTCGGCACGATGAACAGCGAAATGCCCTTCACGCCTTCCGGAGCGCCCTCAATTCGGGCAAGAACCAGATGAATGATGTTGTCGGACATGTCGTGCTCGCCCGCCGAGATGAAGATCTTCTGGCCGGAAATCTTGTAGCTGCCATCACCCTGCGGCACGGCTTTGGTGCGCAACAGGCCCAGATCGGTGCCGCAATGCGGCTCTGTCAGGTTCATGGTGCCGGTCCAGATCCCTTCCACCATCTTCGGCAGATACTTGGCTTTCTGCTCATCCGAGCCATGCTCGTGGATCGCTGCGATCGCGCCCTGGGTCAGGCCGGGATACATCATGAACGACAGGTTCGCAGAAGACATGTACTCGCCAACGGCCACATGCAGCGCGTAGGGCAAGCCCTGGCCGCCGAATTCAGCGGGTGCTGCCAGTCCAAGCCAGCCACCCTCGCAATATTGCTTGTAGGCTTCCTTGAAGCCCTTCGGCGTCGTCACCGTGCCGTCGTCGTGCCGGGTGCAGCCTTCCGTATCACCAACCTGGTTGAGGGGCAGCATGACCTCTTCAGACAGCCGTGCGCCTTCCTGCAGGATGGCTTCGACGATGTCCGGGCTTGCATCGGCGAAACCGGGAAGATTCATGTAGCGCTCATATCCGAGCACATCGTTGAGAATGAAAAGCGTATCGTCGACGGGCGCCTTGAAGACTGGCATGTTTCCTCATCCCTTGTTCGTTCATGGCCTGGCGCAGAATAGCGCATCAGCCTGTGAGGCTCTTCATACAAAATTTTGACGTTTGCGTAAACGTAAAAAAATGCCGCATCAATGGATATTTATCTATTGTGATGTGGAAATAGCCCCAATACGGGGATTTTCGTGATTTTTTTGAAGAAAAAAGTTGAAAATCGCGGCTTGCATGTTCCTGGAAAGCGCTCGGAGATATGAAGGTCGACGCTTGAGTGGACCGGTCGGCAAGTTCCACCCTCCTGGCGGATTGATCCACTGAGCCGATGTGGAAATCGCTCATCTGCGGCAAAGACCGCGACCGGTTCCAAAGATGGAGCTCCAAACAACAAACGGCCGCAGCGATGTAGCGCGCAGGAAACGGCCGGAGATCAGACCAGCTCATAAAAGCTAAGCTCAGCCCGCTTGCGGCAGGAGCCTGGGATGCGGGCGACATGGAAAGGAGATGTTTTCAGCGAGGGCGGATCAGTGCCGCGCGGCCAGTCAGAGGGTTACTCTGGTTCTTTCAGCATTTCGCGGACCACCGAAATCGTCCGCTCCAGCTCGGAGATCGCCGTGTTGATGCTGTCGCGCTGGTCTTCGAGCACCTTCATCTGCGCTTCGCCCTTTGAGAGCGCGACCTTGAGCTGCGTCACGTTCTGGCCACGCGGATCATAAAGATCGATCATGCGTTTTACTTCGGCCAGCGAGAAGCCCACCCGCTTGCCCAGCAAGATTAGTTTGAGCCTGCCCCGGTCCCGCTTTGTAAACAGGCGTGTCACGCCCACACGCGTTGGCTTGAGCAGGCCTTTGTCTTCGTAAAACCGAAGGGTCCGCAAGGTCACGCCGAACTCTTCGGCAAGGTCCCCGATCTTGTAAACCGCTTCGTCCTGGTCCGCGCTGGTATCCGTCATGTCGTTTATGGTTCGCCAAGGCTGTCGTTGGTCGGGTGCGCCGCAAGCGACGTTTGCGGTGTGCCATTAAACCTTTTGCACCGTCAAGTCGCGGTGTTCATCAAGCCTGTCGACAAGAAAAGTAACCTTGGTTAACGGGTTGTTTACCACGTTTCGATGAATGTGCGCGTTGAGAGCAGCACTTCCGGACACTTGTTTCGGGATCCCGACGGTAAAGCCTGAGAGCCAATTGCTATGGCTTTCATGGTGCAGACCGAGGACCGCCGGTTAGAGTTGCAGCAGCCGGGTTGAAGCAAGGGGCTCAATCCGAACAAGGCGAAGCGGAAGCGAAAATGAACGGATCGCGATCATATTCAAACCGGAACAGTGTCGGTGACACGTCTCTGGATGCCCTCAATCGCACGATTGAAGGGTTGGAAGCGCGAATTGAAGGCATGCTTGGTCGCGGCGCGGGTGCGGGAACTGCTCACCAATCCGGAGCTAACCCTGCCTACGGCGCCGGATCTGGCCTGATCGATGGCATTCGCGCACGTCAGCGCGCGCTCCAGGATGTTCCGCGCGGCAATGGCCGCCAGGCTTCTCAGGCCGCTGCGCAGCGCGGCCCCGTTCAGCAATCAGCATCTGCACCGCGTCCCGCGCCCACCTCCGAACTCAGCGAGACCTTGCTTCGTGAAATGGTCGCTCTGCGCAATGAAATGACCGGCTTGCGCAAAGACGCCCGCGATCAGGCCTTTCCGGACGACTTGCGCCGGGATCTCGCAGGAATTTCAGCTTCGATCGATGCTCTGGGCTCGCAGGCTTCAGGCACCGATTCGCTGCGGCTTGAGCTCGATTCCATGCGTTCGATGATTGACCGGCTTGCCCGCGAAGAAAGCGTCCAGGCGCTGGAGAACCGCTGGCAGACGATGGAGGATCAGGTTTCCGCGCTCGATGTCGGTGGCTTTCGCGAGGAACTGGTCAATCTCGCCTACCGCGTAGATGACATTCGGGCAGCGCTGTCCACGCGGCCGGAAACGGCCCAGGTTCAGGCCATCGAAAACAAGATCAGCGAACTGGCCGCCGCGATCGAAGCTATGTCGCAGCAAACCGGCGTTGGCGATCCCCAGCTTCCGCGCCAGCTCGATCAGCTGGGCATGCGTCTTGATGAAATCACCCGTGCCATCGCTGCAATTCCCGCACCGATGAAGCCAGAAATGGACAATGCTCCGTTCGACCGTCTTGAGGCCCGTCTTGCATCGGTGTCTCAAAAGATCGACCAGCTTGAGCCGGGGGCCGGCTCCGGTGGTGCAGATATTGGCGCACGGATCGAAAGCCTGGCCGCCCGTGTGGCCCAGCTCGCCGATGAGGAAGCCGTCGCCCGCCTCGATGCCCGGATTGAACGTCTTCAGAGCCTGCTGGAAAGCGGCGCGCAAAACCATGCCATGCCAGAGCTGTCGAGCCACCTCGCCGATATCTCGGGCAAGATCGAGGCGCTTGACACGCGCGGCATCGACCAGTCTCTGCTCACACGGCTCGACCAGTTGACTGCCCAGATCGACAACCTGTCCTTGAGCCAGCCGCAGGCAGCCGGCGTGCCGGACGCCGTTATCGGTCGCCTTGAGGCGTTGATCGGTCGCGCCGAGCAATCGGAATCGCGCAACATCGATCCACTGCCAGGCCTGGAAACGCTCGACGCCAGGCTTGCCGAGATCGCTGCTCGACTGCAGCAGGCGGAGGTCAATGCTGCTGGTCATGCCATGCATCCTTCCGGCGGGCTTGAAAACGTTGAGGCACAGTTGGCGGAGATATCCGCGCGCCTTGACCGGTCGATGGAAGTTGCACCAGTGGCGATCCCCGGCATCGAAAACCTCGAGGCACGCCTTGCTGACATCGCCAACCGTCTCGATATGTCGAGCGCGGGCCATTCAGGGCCTGGTGACGACGCGTTGCGTGGTCTGGAGGACCAGATCGCAAACCTGTCCCGGCTTGTCAGCTCCGCGCCGCAATCAGCCGCATCCAGCGCCTTCGATGAGCGTTTCGCCTCTATCGAGGAGCATTTGGCAACCAGCGACGAGTTCATCGTCGAAGCTGCCCGGCAGGCCGCTGAAGCGGCTGTGAGCGCGTATTCGGGCCAGCCCGGGAGCGCCCAGTCGCCTGAGACGATCGCCAACATAGAGGTCATCACCGCTCTGGCAGACGACCTCAAGGCGCTTGAGGGGATCAGCCGCAAGAGCGACGACCGCACCATGCGGGCATTCGAAGCGGTACAGGAAACGCTGCTCAAGATCGCCGGCCGCTTGGAAAAACTCGATTCGCTTCCGACATCGGTCCGTTCAGCAGGTCTGGGCGAAATGCGTGAGGCTGTGGCCGATGCACGGTCGAGCGTTGAAGCGTCGATGCCCGGCCTCTCAGAGAATGCCATGCAGCGGCATTCGGATCCCGTGGAGCATGCTGCGCCCCGCAGCGAAGCGCCTGCGCGTCCATCCCAGCAGTCGCCCTCCGAAGCTGCCGCTCTTGCTGCTGCCTACGCCGTAAGCGAGGCCGCCGATGCCCAGGACGATGACGCGGCAGGCAGCGACCAGAAATCCTTTCTCTCTGGCTTGGCGGCGCGCATACGCCCAGGCAAGCAGCCAGCCAAAACGGTCACCGAGCCGCAATTCGCTGAAAACGATTCCCCGTCGCTCGATCCCGCGATGGACATTGATCCGGAAACCGCCAACATGCCGCTTGAGCCGGGTTCAGGCGCACCGGATATCAACCGGATCCTGAAAAAGGTTCGTGAGGCCCAGGCTGCCGAACGTCAACGCGGCGGTGCTGGAGAAGACGGATCTGACAAGGCGGACTTCCTGGCCTCTGCGCGCCGTGCGGCAATGGCCGCTGCGGCTGAAGTGGAGACCATTGGCAAAAGCCGGGCCGGTAAGAAGGGTGGCCTCATGTCCGTCCTGAAATCGCGCCGCCGCCCGATTCTGATGGCTGCCGGTGCGGTCCTGCTTGCAGTCATGTCCTATCCGCTTATCACTGGCTTCCTGTCGGGTGGCGGCAAGGATGTGGCAGTTACCGAACCGGCCATCATTGAGCCTGCTGCGCCGGTTGAGACATCCGATGCCCCTGTGGCGAACGAAACCGGTCTGGCCGACCTTCAGGCATCCCAAGAGGTGGCTGAAACCAGGCTTCCCGAGGTCCGGGTGATCGAGCCTGCTCCCCAGGGGGCGGAGACGGACGATCTGCCAAATGTGACTTCGCTTGAGGAGACCGCAGCAATTGGCCCTGCGGCAGTGGCGCAGGATGCTGTTTCGAATACCGAGATCCCCGCCCAAAGCGAGGAATCATCAGCCCTGATCGCAGAGCTCGATGCGCTTCCTGAGGGGGCGGCCCCGGCCGCGCTCAAGGCTGCAGCGGCTGCGTCAAACCCCCTCGCATTTTATGAAATCGGAGCACGCTTCACCGAAGGCCGGGATGTGACCGTCGATCTTGAAAGGGCGGCCAGCTGGTATCAGCGTGCTGCCGATCTGGGCCATGCGCCGTCGCAATACCGTCTCGCAAACCTTTATGAGAAGGGCAGCGGGGTCGAGCGCGATCTCTCCATCGCCAAGAAGTGGTACCAGATGGCCGCTGAGCTGGGCAATGCCAGCGCCATGCACAATCTGGCTGTGCTCTATGCAACTGCAGGCCCCGCACCGGATTTCACCAACGCTGCGGAATGGTTTGAACGCGGCGCCGAGATCGGTGTGCGTGACAGCCAGGTCAACCTCGCCATTCTCTATGCCCGCGGTGACGGTGTAACCCGTGATCTCGTGCAGTCCTACAAGTGGTTCGCCATTGCCGCCAATGACGGTGACAAGGATGCAGGCGTCAAGCGTGACGAAGTCTTCAATGCCCTCCGGCCCGAACAGGCCGAAGCCGCGCGCGAAGCCGTTGCCAACTGGACTGCACAGCCGATCAACGCCGAAGCCAATGCGGTCGAGATCCCTGCGGCATGGGGCGGAGACAGCACCGAAACCGCTTCTGTGGACATGGGCAAGGCGATCCGAAACATCCAGGCAATCCTCAACAACAATGGCTTCGATGCCGGCGCGCCCGATGGTGTCATGGGCAAGCGAACGGTCGCAGCGATCAAGGCGTTCCAGTCTTCGATCGGCATGGAGCCGACCGGTGAGATTGACGACCGGCTGGTCAAGGAATTGCTCGAGCGAAACGGTTGACAAGCAGGTCGGGCGCTGTCCGGCCTGGCAATATCTGCCCGACCAAAGTGGATCTGATCTGAACGCACGTTCACGGATACAGTCGCCGTCAGATAAGATGCGCTTTTCGCTGGCATTTTTGCAAGATGAGGCATAGGCGCAACGGCAATGCATCAATGGCTGCATTTTGCGCTGCTCGTCATTTGACTTGCACGAACGAAACGCGCAAAACCGTCTTGATCGGGTGCATCCCGGTCTTGAACCCATTTCCCAGCCATTGACGCCCGGGGGCGCAAGGTGACCATCTACCTGCCGATCGCTGAACTGTCGGTGAATGTCTTCGTCATCCTCGGGATGGGCGCAGCGGTTGGATTCCTGTCGGGTATGTTTGGCGTTGGCGGCGGCTTTCTGATCACGCCGCTTTTGATCTTCTACAACATTCCCCCCGCCGTTGCGGTTGCTACCGGCGCAAACCAGGTCGTCGCTTCATCGATTTCGGGAGCTCTTGCGCATTTCAGGCGCGGCTCGCTCGATATCAAGCTTGGCCTTGTGCTTCTGATTGGCGGTCTGGGCGGCGCAACCGTCGGCATACAGATCTTCACCCTGTTGCGGCAGCTGGGGCAGCTAGATCTGATCATCTCGCTGCTCTATGTGGTGTTTCTCGGATCTGTCGGCGGTCTGATGCTGTGGGAGAGCGTCAACTCCATGCGCCGCGCGGCCAACAACAATCCGGTTCCGTTGCGCAAGCCCGGCCAGCACAACTGGGTGCACCGGCTGCCTTTCAAGATGCGCTTCAAGCGCTCCAAGATCTATCTGAGCATCATCCCTGTGATCGCTCTGGGCTTTGCGATCGGCATTCTCACATCGGTGATGGGCGTTGGCGGCGGGTTCATCATGGTTCCGGCGATGATCTATCTGCTGCGCATCCCAACCAATGTCGTGATCGGCACATCGCTGTTTCAGATCATATTCGTCACCGCGTTTACGACGGTGGTGCAGGCGACCACCAACTATACGGTCGATATCGTGCTGGCCTGGCTGTTGATGATCGCCGGCGTGATCGGGGCGCAATACGGCGTTCGAGTCGGCCAGAAAATGCGCGGCGAGCAATTGCGCGCAGGCCTTGCACTTCTGGTTCTCGCGGTTGGGATCCGCCTGGGCATCGGGCTTGTCCTGCCGCCTGACGAAATCTATTCGGTTGTCAGCGGGAGCTCGGGATTCTGATGCGCGCCCTCCTGTCAATGTCCCTGTTGCTGATGTCGATTGCGCTGCTGCCGATCGCGTTGCTGACGGGCACGCGCCCGGCCGCGGCACAGATTTCCGATCCGACCGTCTCGATCAACGACAAATTTGTCGAGCGGATTGATATCGGCATTTCCACCAACGAGATCGCCATTGCGTCAGATTTCTCCGGCGCCGACATTACGGTTTTCGGTGCCATCGATCGGGCCGACGAGCTGCTGCTGTCGACCTTCGCCTATGATGTCGTGGTGGCGCTTGAGGGGCCGCGCAAATCGACCACCGTGCGCCGCAAAGAACGCGTTGCCGGAATCTGGATCAACCGCCATTCGATCCGGTTTGAGCCGATCCCTGCATCCTACTCGATGTCGAGTACCAGACCTTTGGCCGACATCGCCAACTTGTTGGAGCTCTCGGCGCGCGACATCGGCATAGCCAATCTGCGCCTCATCCCGAGTGGCAATATAGGTGATGGATCACGGCTGACTGATTTTCGAGATGCGTTGCGCCGTATCAAGCAAACCAGCGGCCTCTACCAGCGTGATCCCACTGGCGTCCAATTTATCTCCAAGGCGCTGTTCAAGGCCTCCGTGCGGCTTCCGGCGAGCATTCCGATCGGCCAGCACCGGGTGCGTGCCGTGCTCTACAAAAATGGCGAATTCGTCATGGAGAAAATGATCCCGCTTAGGGTCGTCAAGACCGGTCTGGAGCAGTTCATTTTCAACCTGGCCCATACCCATTCCTTCATCTACGGTCTGATCGCGGTGCTGATCGCCACCCTGACGGGATGGCTTGGAAGCTTGATTTTCCGCAAGGACTGAACAGGCGGTTTTGATGACACAAGACGTGCACCAGACTCGCGCCATCGCCACCGCCTGGTTCCTGGCAGGTCTCGGCGCGGTACCCTTTGTCGCGATGGCGCTGGGCCAGGCCATCATGCCCGGTTCTGCAAATGCGCATCTGGGCGGCGATCAGGCATTTCTTGGCTATGGCGCGGTGATCCTGTCATTCATGGGCGGCGTGCGCTGGGGCGCGGCACTTGCGCCATCTGCAGCCCCGACATCCGCCGAGACCATGATCCTGAGCGTCGCGCCATCTTTGGCAGGCTGGTTGGCGCTGTTGATCGACAGGCCCTGGTCGCTGCTGCTGCTGCTTGCCGGATTTGGCCTTCAGGGAGCCTGGGATGTCGCAAGCGCGCGCAGTGGTGCCTTGCAGGCATGGTTCGGAAAGCTGCGTCTGGTCATCAGCACCATCGTTGCTGGATCAATTCTGATTGTGCTGGTTTTCTGATCTGTAAGGTTCAGCCATTCATGCGGCTGAAGGCAACGGAATAGATCCGCTCCCGTCCGAGCAGATGCGCGACCAGCTCGCTCGGCTCGAACAGCCCGCGCATCGCCGGATGGCGCAATTCCAGCCCGCCCGTCGTCGCGCCGAAGGCCGGCATCAACAACCGCTTGCCGTCGCTTGCAAAACAGGCGCGACGTACCGCCTTGCCGCGCCGCACCACCCGTGCCGCCGGATGCAGGTGCCCGGCGATTTCGCCGTAACAGGCGCCGGAGGTCGGCTCATGCCGGAACACCAGGGTTTCCAGATGCAGCTGCTGAACCCAGGCGCCCTCAAGCCCGACCGGGCGGTCGGGGTCGTGATTGCCTTCGATCCAGGTCCACTCGCGCCCCTGCTGCAGCCCCTTGAGCGTGTCACGATAGGCCTCCGGCAGGAACTGCGAGCCGGCCCGGTCGTGGAAACTGTCGCCCAGGCTGATCACCATGCGCGGATTGTAACGGGCAACCAGCCCGGCAAGACGGTTGAGTGTCGCCACCGTGTCATAGGGCGGCAGCATCATGCCCCGGCGGGCAAAGGCCGCGCCTTTTTCCAGATGCAGATCGGAAACCACCAGCACGCTGCTGTCGGGCATGAACATCACGCCGGCGCAGTCGCAGATCACGGCGGTGCCGTTGACCTCGATCTCCACTGTTGCAGGCGTGGGCGCCTCGCTCCGGGATGTCAGCGCCGCGTTTGCGCCCTGCATGTCTGCGTTCCTCAATTGCCGCCACGAGCCTCGTCAAGAAGATCATCGGCGGCTTCGGCCAGAATGCTCTCATGGGCTTCGCCCACAACCGTTTCACGGCCGATTTCAAGCATGATGGGAACCGCTAGCGGTGAGATCCTGTCGAGTGCCCGATGCCGGATATGACCCTTGATTCGCTTGAGCATAGCGCCAAGCCGACGAATGTCCAAAAGCCCCGATGCCGCATCCGCACGCGTCGCCTGGAGCAGAATATGGTCGGGTTCATGGCTTCTGAGAACGTCGTAGATCAGGTCTGCCGACACCGTGACCTGACGTCCGGATTTCTCCTTTCCGGGGTGGCGCCGTTCGATCAGGCCGGAGATCACGGCGCAATTGCGAAACGTGCGCTTGAGCAGCCAGGATTCATCCAGCCAGGCATCGAGATCGTCGCCGAGCATGTCCTCATCAAACAGTGCGGCGGGATCGAGCCGCCCGCTGGCAATCATCGCGCCCATATCCTCAAGGCCCCAGATCGCCAGGGAATAATCCGTGGCGACGAAACCCAGTGGCCGGGCCCCGGTCCGTTCCAGTCGCCGCGTCAGCAACATGCCCAGCGTCTGATGCGCCATTCGTCCCTCGAAGGGATACAGCACCATGAAATAGCGCTCGGCCCGAGGGAAGGTTTCAATCAGCAGATCATCGCGGCCGGGCAGTTGCGACACATCCTGCTGAATCCTGAGCCAGTCGGACACCTGATCGGGCAGGGCGGGCCACAGCGCGGGATCTGAAATCATGGTCCGGACCCGCTCGGCCAGATAAGTTGACAGCGGGAACTTGCCGCCGGCATAGGCAGGCACCTTCGGGTCCTGATTCCAGGCCTGGGAGACCAGGCACTCGTTTTCGCGAATGCCCTCGAAGCGAAGCACCTTGCCTGAAAACAGAAATGTGTCGCCCTGCGTCAGAGTTTCGAGAAAATACTCCTCCACCTGACCGAGCGGCGGCCCGCCGCGTCCTCCGGTCCGGCCGTTCTTGCGGCTGACCATGCGCACATTGAGCATCGGCGCCTCGACGATGGTGCCGATGTTGAGCCGGTATTGCTGCGCCACCTGCGGGTTTGAAATCCGCCACAGCCCGTCGGCGCGTTTGCGGATGCGCGCGTAGCGGTCATAGCTCTTGAGAGCGTAGCCGCCCGTCGCCACAAACTCGATGATCTTCTCGAACCGCGCCCGGTCGAGCGAATGGTAGGGCTCGGCGCTGGTCACTTCCGCATACAGGTGATCCGCATCGAACGGACTCGCCGCCGCCATGCCCAGAACATGCTGGGC
The DNA here is from genome assembly GCF_000154705.2 of Hoeflea phototrophica DFL-43. Lineage (NCBI taxonomy): Bacteria > Pseudomonadati > Pseudomonadota > Alphaproteobacteria > Hyphomicrobiales > Rhizobiaceae > Parahoeflea > Parahoeflea phototrophica. The sequence continues at coordinate 621,191 of NZ_CM002917.1, forward strand.
CAGCACATCAAGTGCGCCCGCACCTGCAGACGGCGTGTCCTGCGCACCAACATAATTGGCATCGATTGCCGCCTGACACTCGAGCACCTCGAAGCGGTTGGAAGGTGTCAGGATCGCCCGGCTCGGCTCATCCATGCGGTGGTTCGAGCGCCCGATCCGCTGCGCCAGCCGGCTCGCACCCTTGGGCGCACCGACATGTACAACCAGATCCACATCGCCCCAGTCGATGCCCAGATCCAGGGTCGAGGTTGCGACCACGGCACGGAGCTCATTGCGTCCCATGGCAGCCTCCACCCGCCGGCGTTGAGCCGCATCGAGCGAGCCGTGATGCAGCGCGATCGGCAGACTGTCCTCGTTGATCCGCCAGAGCTCCTGGAATAGCAGTTCCGCCTGGCTTCTGGTGTTGACGAAAATCAGCGTGGTGCGATGGGTCTTGATCGTCTCGTACACATCCGGGATCGCATAACGCGCCGAATGCCCGGACCAGGGTATCCGGTCATTGGTTTCAAGAATGGTGATGATCGGGTTGGCCCCGCCCTCAACCTTGATCACCCCGGCATGGTTCGCTCTGCCACCCACCTGCGGTACCAGCCAGCGCTGCAGCTCTTCGGGGTCTGCCACCGTGGCGGAAAGACCAATCGTCTGCAGTCCCGGCGCCAGACGTCTCAACCGCGCCAGCGCCAGTGACAAAAGGTGCCCGCGCTTGGAGGCCGATAGCGAATGCAACTCGTCGAAAATGACAAAGCGCAGATCCTTGAACAGCCGCTCCGCATGCTGGTTTGCGATCAGCAGTGACACCTGCTCGGGCGTTGTTAGCAGGACATCGGGAGGATCGGTGCGCTGGCGGGCGCGCTTGGATTGCGGCGTGTCTCCGGTACGGGTCTCGATCCGGATCGGCAGATCCATTTCCGCAACCGGACGGGCCAGGTTGCGCTCAATGTCGACGGCCAGGGCCTTGAGCGGAGAAATGTAAAGCGTGTGAAGCGACCGCCCGCCCGCTGCTCCGGGCTTCGATTTGCCGCGCGCGGCCATATCGGTCAGGCTTGGCAGGAACCCGGCCAGCGTCTTGCCTGCGCCGGTGGGCGCGATCAGCAGCATCGAGCGTCCCGCAGCAGTTTCCGCCAGCAGCTCCAGCTGATGCGCGCGCGGTTGCCATCCGCGGCTGGCAAACCAGCTGACGAATGGCTCGGGAAGGTCAAAGCCGGGATGAGCGGCGAGGGGCTGGGAATCGGCTTTCACGACAACCAATCTAGTGCAGCGCAGGGATTGCACCAAGATGGCGGGTCAGGATCAGTGCTGGCCGCCTTAGTTGAGGCGAACTGCTGCCGTCTCGTCTGCCAGGTCTGAAAGCTCGCTCGGGGCATCCACAGGCGCAACGCGACTGGTCACAGCTGCAAGGTTTTCTGATGCTGCCGCTTGTTTGGCCGCGATCACCAGGTAGCCATGGATCGGTTCGCCCTTGTCACGGCGGATTGTCTCGCGCTCGAACCGTTCGATGGAGAGCCCCGCAGTTTCGACAAGTGTCCTGAGATACTGCGCGCCGTGGCAGTAGCGAAGCGAAGGCTGAAGAAGCCAGTCCACCTCATCCGGCCCCGCCTCGCAGGTGAAGGCGAGCAATCCGCCCGGACACAAGAGCCCTGCAGCCACGTCGATCACTTTCGAAAGATCCCCGAAATAGGCAAACACATCCGCAGCCGCGACCAGATCCGCCTGGCCGGTCGGAGCCAACGGACCGGTCTCAAGCCCGATCCCGATATCGGCCTGTTCAAGCTGATCATAGACACCCTTGCCCGCCGCCACTGTCAGCATTCCTTGCGACAGATCAAAGCCTTCGAGCCAGGAGGACACATGCCGCACCCTCTCACCGAACAGCCCGGTGCCACAGCCAAGATCGATGACCCGCGCATATTTCGGCGCGCCTCCGGAAATCTCGCTCAACAATTCGCTCAACAGTTCCGGCACTCGGTACTCGAGATTTTCGACCAGCGCCTTGTCGAACCGGTCCGCATATTCGTCAAACAACGCCTCGACATATTCCGATGGGGGTGCCGGAGGTGCCTCGGCCTGGCCGGTCAGCGACAGCTTCAGCCCCGCGCCGAACACGTCGGCAGGCGCAAGCTCGAGTGCATTGCGCCAGGCCTTTGCCGCATCTGCCAGGAGACCGGCTTTCTCAAGGTAGTTGCCAAGCTCGTAAAACCCGGCCGCCCATTCAGGCGCTAGCTCGAGCGCCTGCGCCTGCACATCCGCAGCCGCAGCGAAATCTCCGCTTTCCGCATAGAGACGGGCGTAATGGGCGCGGCGATCCGCATTGAGATCACCGGAGGAAAATTCGAGATGGATCATGTCCGAGCCGTCACAATTGTGCAGATCCCGCCTATGAGCCCGCACCGGCCAAAACGCAAGCCCTTTCGCTCACGGCTGCTCCGCCCTAGTTTGAGCATATGCCGATGCGTCCCGAAATGCTGCTCCTTCCCCGCCCCGAAGGGCTTTACTGCCCGCCCGGCGATTTCTTCATCGATCCGGTGCGCGGCGTCGACCGGGCGTTGATCACCCATGGCCATGCGGATCACGCCCGTGCCGGTCATGGCCATGTGTTGGCAACACCACAAACGCTCGACATCATGGCGATCCGCTATGGTGCAGACCACGCCGGTGCGACCCAGGCTGCGATGCTGGGTGAAGAGATCCGCGTCAAGGATGTAACGGTGCGGTTCCACCCCGCGGGCCACGTGCTGGGGTCTGCACAGATTGAAGTCGAGGCCGGCGGGCTGCGCATTGTAGCCTCAGGCGATTACAAGCCGAGGCCTGACCCAACCTGTGCCGCCTTCGAGCCGGTCAATTGTGATGTCTTCATCACCGAGGCCACATTTGCCCTTCCGGTGTTTCGCCATCCCGACGCGCAGGACGAGATTGCCAAACTGCTCAAGTCGCTGGCCCGCAATCCTGACCGGGCCCATCTGGTCGGGGTCTATTCGCTGGGCAAGGCGCAGCGCGTCATCCGTCTGATCCGTGACGCGGGTTACATGAGGCCGCTCTACATTCACGGCGCGCTGCAAAAGCTCTGCGACTATTATCAGAGCCAAGGTGTGGATCTGGGCGAATTGCTGCCTGCCACCGTGGCGGCCGGGGCCAAGGGCGATTTCGCCGGCGCCATCGTGCTCGGCCCACCCTCGGCCTTTGGCGACAAATGGGCACGGCGCTTTCCCGATCCGCTGATCACCTTTGCCTCGGGCTGGATGCAGGTTCGCGCCCGCGCCCGCCAGCGTGGCGTCGAACTGCCGCTGGTGATCTCCGACCATGCCGATTGGGGCGAGTTGATCGATACGATCAAGACCGTTGCGCCCGGCGAGGTCTGGGTGACCCACGGCCGCGAAGAGGCGCTTGTGCGCTGGTGCGAGCTTGAGGGCATCCGCGCCAAACCGCTCAATCTGGTCGGCTATGAAGACGAGGGGGACTGAGCCATGAACCGCTTTGCAGACCTTCTCGACATGCTGGCCTTCACGCCCTCGCGCAACGCCAAGCTCGCCTTGCTGCAGGAGCATTTCCGCGCGGTTCCCGATCCCGAGCGCGGCTATGCGCTTGCAGCTCTTGCCCGCGATCTCGACATTCCCTCGGTAAAGCCTGCGCAGCTGCGAGAGCTGATCGCCACGCGAATGGATGCGGAGCTCTTCGCCTATTCCTATGACTATGTCGGCGACCTGGCGGAAACCATCGCGCTGGCCTGGCCTGAAAAGACCCCGGTCGCAACAGGCCGCAATGATGCGCCCGGTCTCACCGAAGTGGTCGAGACCCTGATCGCTTCCTCCCGTGCGAAGGGGCCGGCGCTGATCGAGGATTGGCTCGACCGGCTTGATGCGGCTGGCCGTTACGCGCTGCTCAAGCTGGTCACTGGCGGCTTCCGCATGGGGATCTCGGGCCGCCTGATCAAGCAGGCGCTCGCGGGCTTTGGCGGCGTCAATGTCAACGAGATCGAAGAGCTGTGGCATGGCCTGGCACCGCCCTATCTCGAGCTCTTTGCCTGGCTCGAAGGCACCGGCGACAAGCCGGTCAATGCCGCCGCCGCCCCCTTCCGCCCGGTGATGCTCTCCCACGCCATCGATGAGGCCGATTTTGACAAGCTCGAACCGGCGGATTTTGTCGCGGAGTGGAAATGGGATGGCATCCGCGTGCAGGCGACATCCGAACGCGGGGTGCACAGGCTCTACTCGCGCACCGGCGACGACATCTCCCACGCCTTCCCCGATCTCCTCGACGCCTTTGCCTTCGATGGCGCAATCGACGGCGAGCTTCTGGTGGCACGGCCACAGGGCACGGAGGTGGAGACCGGCAGCTTTTCCGATCTGCAGCAACGCCTCAACCGCAAGAAAGTCAGCGCCAAACAGCTGCGCGATTACCCGGCATTTCTCAGAGCCTATGACCTGCTCCAGGATGGCGAAGCCGATTTGCGCGGCCTGCCGTTCCATGCCCGCCGCGAGCGGCTTGAGCGTTTCGTCAAGGGGCTCGACCCCGACCGGTTCGACTGCTCAGATATGCTCTCCTTCTCCACCTGGGATGAGCTTGCAGCCCTTCGCGCCACGCCACCGTCTGCGGTGATCGAGGGGGTGATGATCAAACGCAAGGAGGCGCCTTATCTTCCCGGGCGGCCGAAAGGCGAGTGGTTCAAATGGAAGCGCGATCCCTTCCTCATCGATGTGGTGCTGATGTACGCCCAGCGCGGCCATGGCAAGCGCTCCGGTTTTTATTCGGACTACACCTTCGGGGTCTGGCGGGACACCGGCGAACTGGTGCCTGTCGGCAAGGCCTATTTCGGCTTCACCGATGAGGAGCTGGCACAGATCGACAAATATGTCCGCAACAACACCATCGAGCGGTTCGGCCCGGTCCGTTCGGTGCGCGCCGGCCTGGATCAGGGGTTGGTTTTTGAAGTGGCCTTCGAGGGGATCAACCGCTCGTCGCGGCACAAATCCGGCGTCGCAATGCGGTTTCCCCGCATCAGCCGCTTGCGCTGGGACAAGCCGCCCGCGGAAGCCGACCGACTTGAAACGCTGGAGCGGATGATCGACACGCCGCGCTGACAGACTTGCCCGAGGGCTCTGCGATGCTTATGTGAAAACGCGAAGCCAACGCGGGACAGGATATCATGAGCAACGGTCTGACACGTTTTCTGGGCGATACGCCCGGGCGAACCGCATTGAAGCTGCTCGTCGCCTCCTTTGTCGTCGGCGTGGTCATGGCGGCCTTCAACTGGTATCCCGTTGATATCTATTACTGGATCCGCGATTTCGTCGTCACGCTGTGGGAGAACGGTTGGGCAGCCCTTGGCCGCTTCGGTACCTATCTCGCACTTGGTGCGGGTGTGGTGATCCCGATCTTCATCGTCCTGCGCCTTCTCAACATGCGCAAATAGCATCCGTTTCAAACAAACTCTGCCGCTGCCTCGAAGGTGCCCAGGTGCCGCCGGGCGAGCGCGTTGATGTCCTGGCTATAGCCGCCGCCGATCACAGCGGCGATCGGGATGTTACGCGCCCTGAAAAACGAAAACACCCGCCGGTCGCGCTCGCGCAGGCCGTCGTCGGTCAGCGACAACCGGCCAAGCCGGTCAGCCTCATGCGGATCGACGCCCGCATTGAAGAACACCAGATCCGGATCGAAGCGGTCGATGGTTTGCGGCAGCAGCCAATCTATCGTTTCCAGGTAAGCCTCGTCGCGCACCCCGTCTGGCAGCGCCACATCAATGTCGGAAGTCTGCTTTCGCACTGGATAGTTCTTTTCGCCATGCACAGACACGGTGCGAACCGCCGCATTCGCCCCGCAGATCTCGGCGGTGCCATCACCCTGATGAACATCCAGGTCAACAACGAGGATATTCCGGGCCTCGCCATCGGCAAGCAGCACAAGCGAAGCCACCGCGACGTCGTTGAAGGTGCAAAATCCTGCACCCTGATCGCGCCGGGCGTGATGACTGCCACCGGCCGTATTGCAGGCGATGCCTTCTGACAGCGCCAGCCTTGCGGCCATCACGGTGCCCGCCGTCGCCAACCTCGCACGCAGGCTCACCCGCTCATCAACCGCAAATCCGATCTCCCTTTCGATGGGGGCAGGAACCCGGCTTGCGATCACCTGATCCACGTAGCTTCGGCTGTGAGCCAGTGCCAACCATTCCGCCGAGGCAGGGACCGGCATATGGAAGCTTGCGCGTGCACTCAGCCCGCTCTCGGCAATCAGCTCCATGAGCCGAGAGTATTTCCCCATCGGGAAGCGGTGACCCGGGGCAAATCCGGCATCATAGGCGGGGGCATGGACAATCGGTAGGTCTGACATCGCAGATCATGTGGGGCATGAATGCCATTTCGTCCATATTCGGGCGAAGCATTATTTGATGCGCTATCACCGGGACCTGGTCTAGTTTGGCCCCAACAACGGTGCGAATCATCGCCAGCCAACGGACAACCCCATGTATTCGGAAAAGGCGGCAAGTCCGCCGCAGACAAGGGCCTTTGAGGTCAACAATTCCATGGTGCTCGGAATTGCGGTGCCGATGACGTTCGCGTTTCTGACCACACCGCTTCTGGGGCTGGTCGACACTGCTGTTGTCGGCCGTCTGGGCGATGCAGCGCTTCTGGGCGGGCTGGCCATTGCCGCCATCCTGTTCGATCTTGTCTTTGCCTCATTCAATTTCTTGAGGTCGGCGACCACCGGACTTGTTGCGCAAGCCATGGGCCGGGAGGATCCGGCAGAGGAACAGGCGGTGTTCTGGCGCTCGCTGATGATTTCCGCTGTCGCAGGCGTCGCGATCATCGCCGCCACGCCACTCTTGCTGGTGCTGGGCCTGCGGTTCATGGGCGCCGAGGGCGAACTGGCCGAGGCGGCCGGCGTGTATCTTTCGATCCGGGCGCTGTCTGCCCCCGTTGCGCTCGCCAACTACGCCATCCTTGGCTACATTTTGGGGCGCGGCATGGGCAAGACCGGGCTTCTGGTGCAGATCCTGATCAATGGCACGAACATCGCGCTCTCGATCTGGTTTGCTCTCGGCCTTGACCTCGGACTTGAGGGTGTAGCCTGGGCGACTGTAACCGCGGAAGTGGCCGGTTGCGCAGCGGGCTTCCTGATCATACGGGCGCGCTTTGATCCTGCGTTCAAGCCGTTCTGGGCACAGATCATCGACCGCGTGTCGATTGGGAAGCTGATGGCGCTCAATGGCGACATCATGATCCGCTCTTTCGCACTCATTGCAGGCTTTGCCTGGTTCACCCGCCTTGGCACAGGCTTTGGTGAGACAACACTGGCGGCCAATGCGATCCTGATGAATTTCTTCATGGTCGCGGGCTATTATCTCGATGGCTTTGCCACCGCAGCCGAGCAGATCGCGGGGCGGGCGGTTGGTGCCCGTCATCGCCCGGCGCTGATCAAGGCAGTGAAGCTGACGAGCCTTTGGGGGTTCGGTCTGGCTGGTTTCACCACCGCGTTCTTCCTCTTCTTCGGAAACGAGATGGTGGCGCTCATGACCACGCTTAAAGCGGTGCGGGTCGAAGCTGGAGACTATCTTTTCTGGGCGGCATTGACGGCCCTGTCCGGTGCGCTCGCCTTTCAGATGGACGGCGTCTATATCGGCGCCACCTGGTCGCGCGACATGCGCAACATGATGCTGATTTCATTGGCGCTGTTCATCGGGCTTTCGGTTGTCCTGTCAGAGCGTTGGGGCAATCTCGGTCTCTGGATTGCCTTCAACATCTTTCTCGCCGCGCGCGGTTTCACCCTGCTTGCGCTTTTGCCACGGCGCATTGATCAGGCCTTTAGGCCGGTTCAGGCCGGAATTGGCAAGGATGCGTAGTGCGCAGTCCTGCTGTCGCGCAGATCATGCAGCCGCGTCAGCTTCTCCCGATCGCAGATCTTTGACAAGCCGCGCAGGATCCGGCCTGGCAACAGCGGTCCTCCATAGATGAAGCCGGTATAGATCTGCACCAGATCGGCCCCGGCCCGCATCTTCTCTGCCGCGGTTTCCGCACTGTCGATCCCGCCAACGCCGATCAGCGGCATGTCGGGCCCCAGCCGCTCACGCATCTTGGCGAGGACGATTGTCGAGCGTTCAAACACGAGTCGCCCGGAAAGCCCGCCCGCCTCGCTCTTGCTGGCATCATTGCCAAGACCTTCGCGCGAGAGCGTGGTGTTGGACACAATCAGCCCGTCGAGCTTCTGTGCCAGGCATTCCGCCGCAATATCGTCCAGGTCCGGTTCGCTCAGATCCGGTGCAATCTTGAGGAAAACCGGGATGTTGCCGGCACACCGGTCGCGCTCCGCCAGAACCCGTGTCAACAGCTCTGACAACGCTTCGCGTGTCTGCAGATTGCGCAGGCCCGGTGTGTTGGGCGAGGACACATTGACGGTGAAGTAGCTGGCGATATCTGCAAATGCCGCAATGCCAGCCACATAATCACCGACCCGGTCTTCGGCCTCCTTGTTGGCGCCGATATTGATGCCGAGAATGCCCGAGCGCCCTTGGCCCGCCAGGTTCTCAAGTGCGGCTGCATGGCCGCGATTGTTGAAGCCAAGACGATTGATCACCGCCCGGTCGGAGGGCAGGCGAAAGATCCGTGGCTTCGGGTTGCCGTCCTGTGCCCTGGGTGTCAGCGTTCCCACTTCGACAAAACCGAAGCCGAGCTTTGCCAGTGCTGCAGCCACCTCGGCGTTCTTGTCATAGCCTGCCGCCATTCCCAGCGGATTGGGAAACTTCAGCCCGGCGATCTCGACAGCGAGTCGATCGTCGCGGTCGCCGCTGCAGCCCGGAACCAGCCCGCTTTTCAGCGCCCTGATTGACAGCCCGTGCGCGGCTTCGGGATCCAGCGTGAACAGCGCGTTGCGCGCCAGAGTGCTGAGAAATTCGCTCATGGCTCCATGTCCGGAAACTGATGCAGGCCATCATCGTCCAAGGGCAGCGGCTTGACCCATTTGACCGCTGAGAGCGCCATCGGGCCATAGAGATGCGGAAACAGTGCCCCGCCCCGTGAGGGCTCGAACACCAGCTTTTCGCCGAGCTGGCCGGCGTCAACCGCGATCAACAGCAGTCCCGTCTGGCCGGCAAAGTGACGCTTTGCGGTCTCGATCGCCTGTTCGCGGGTCGAAAAGTGAATGAAGCCATCGGCATGGTCGATCGGTGCGCCGTCAAACCGGCCTTCCGCCTCGGCCGTACGCCAGAGGGCTTCCGGTGCAATCTTGTAAACAGTGGCATGCATGGTTCAATTCCCGCTATGTCTGTGTCTCAATGGTTCGAGAGCATGCCGGGCCTGAGACTGGCCACAGCGATCCGTTCTCGCTTACGTCGCAATTGCATGTCATGACATTTCCTTGCCGGAGATCAAACAGGAGGATGCCGTCATGATCCGTTTTGCCGTTTATTCCCTTGTCGCCGTGGTTCTGTCTGGCGCCGGTCCGGCGTTTGCTCAGGAGCCGATAGCAAACCGCTTCACCCTGGAAAAGACAGAAAACGGCTTTATCCGCATGGATACCCGGACTGGCGAGATGTCAATCTGCTCCGAAAAGGCGGGTCAACTGGTTTGCAGATTGGCCGCTGATGAGCGCCGCGCCTTTGAGGAAACCCTGTCGGACCTGTCGGACCGGGTTGCGGCGCTGGAGCAAAGGCTCGAACTTGAAGCGCCGGGGAGCCTGCCGGGCAACAGTCAGGATGCCATTCCCGATGAAGCCGAGCTCGACCGGGCACTCGACGCCATGAACAAGATGATGCGCGGTTTCTTCGGCATGGTGGAAGACCTGCGCAAGGAGTTTGATGAGGGCGCAAAGGAACCTGGTGTTCCATCTGAACCTGTCCCTGATCAGACTTGAGTGGCTGCACGGCCCAGCCGCCGATCGCTGTGCCCTGTTGGCTTTCGATCTCCATTGATGGGCCGGACACATCTGTTTGCGCACCGCAGCGTATGAATGGGAACAGGACATCGGGACATGCTACCGGTGCGGGAGCCATCTGGCTGGCCGGTTCAGGAAGGGGATAGGATCATGCGGGCGCTTCAACTTTTGCTGGCTGTTCTGGCTTTGGGATTTGCCGGGATGATCGTCTACGCGATCGCCGACGGGTCATTCTCACAGGCAGGCTCCTGGCTGATTTCCCAACCCTGGGGACAGGTGACACTTGCCGACCTTTATTTCGGCTTTGTTTTGTCTGCGCTGGTTATCTGGTGGTTTGAGCGTCGGCTTGCGGTGGCCCTTTTCTGGATATTGCCCATCCCCTTTCTTGGAAATGTCTGGACTGCGATTTGGTTCATCCTCCGCCTGCCGCTCTTGCGCGAACGGTTGACGCGCCGCTAAAGTGCTTCCAGCCAGTCGCGTTGATGTGAGCAACAGCCACATCCCTGCGACCGGGAGGGGGAAGAATGCATGACGCAATTGAAATTCATCATCGCAGACGATCATCCGTTGTTTCGGGGAGCGATGCGGCAGGCTTTGTCGGGGATTGATGCGAGCATCGAAATCCTGGAGGCCGGCGATCTGGAGGGCGCGCGCCGGGAAGCCCAGGCCAACCCCGATGCGGATCTCATCCTGCTGGATCTGACCATGCCGGGCGTATCCGGTCTTTCCGGCCTGATCGCCTTTCGCGCTGAGTTCTCCAGCCTGCCTGTCGTGGTGGTGTCAGCCAGCGATGACCCGCAAACCATGCGCCGCGCGCTTGAACTCGGTGCTTCAGGTTTCATTTCCAAATCCGCAAGCATCGAAGAAATTCGTGAGGGCGTGCGAACCGTACTGGATGGCGGCATCTGGACCCCGCCCGATATCGATCTCGGATCCGAACATGACGCCGAGATTGCGGATCTGATCGGCCGCCTTCAAACCCTGACACCGCAACAGGGCCGGGTGCTCGGAATGTTGGCTGAGGGTTTGCTGAACAAGCAGATCGCCTATGAGCTCAGCGTTTCCGAGGCGACCATCAAGGCGCATGTCTCCGCCGTTTTGCAGAAACTCGGTGTCGACAGCCGCACCCAGGCGGTCATTCAACTCTCCAAAATCGGAGCCGAAGTGCTCAATCAGAACGAGGGATCCGCATCCTGACTGCGCCTGTCGCAGCGAAGACGGTTGCGGCATGCGGGTGGGACAAATCCTACTCGGCCGCGCTGCGGCGGCTGATCGAGACCTGATTGAGAAATGCCCTGAGCGCTGCCGGCTTGATCGGCTTGTTCTGAACCGCGATCCGTTCTGAATCGGCGCGCGCCCGGACCTCCGGCGTCCGGTCAGCGGTGACAAGAAGGGCGGGTATTTCCTTGTCCCACAGCTTGCGGATCTCAACGATGGTGTCGATGCCGGTGCCGTCATCCAGGTGATAATCGGCGAAGATCACGTCCGGGGCTTTCTCGGTTCCAGCAAGATCCTTGCTTGCCTTCATTGATGCCGCCGCCAGCACTTCGCAGCCCCATCCCGTCAGCAGAAGCGTCATGCCTTCGAGAATCTTGGGCTCATTGTCGATGCACAGCACCCGCAAACCGTTCAGGTTCAAGCCGTTGTTGTCGACAACGCCACGTTTCGGAGCGGACTTCATGCGCTTTACATTGGTTTCAATCGGCACCTCGACGCGGAAGCGCGTGCCCTTGCCGGCTTGTGAGGCGATGTCCACCGAGTGATTGAGAACCCGTGCGATGCGGTCGACAATCGACAGGCCGAGACCAAGGCCTGAAGCGGTGCGCGCACCTTCCTCGAGCCGCGCAAACTCCCTGAACACGGTGCGGAACTTGGTCGACGGGATGCCGATCCCGGTGTCCAGCACATGGATGGAAACCTTGTCGCCGGCCCGGCGCACCCCGACCAGAACCCGGCCATGGCGTGTGTACTTGATGGCGTTTGAGACCAGGTTCTGGATCAGCCGGCGCAAGAGGTTGGGATCAGAACGGACATAGACGCTCGTCGGCATCACGGTGAAGCGCAGGTTGTTCTCGCGTGCCACGGGAGCAAAATCGGTCATAACCCGCGTCAGCAGGTCATTGAGCGGGAAGCTCGCCAGTTGCGGCTTCATGGCGCCGGTATCGAGTCTTGAGATGTCGAGCACCGCACCGAGAATGGTCTCGACCGATTCGAGCGAGGAATCGATGTTCTGCACGAGTTTCTGATTGTCGGAATCGCCCAGCCGCTCGACCAGCGTTGAGGAATAGAGCCGCGCGGCGTTGAGAGGTTGCAGGATGTCGTGCCCGGCAGCAGCGAGAAAGCGGGTCTTGCCGATATTGGCTTCTTCGGCGGTCAGTTGTGCCTTCTCCAGTTCCTGGTTGACCCGGGTGAGTTCGGCGGTGCGTTCGCTCACCCGTTGTTCCAGCGTTTCATTGGCCTGTTTGAGCGCCATATCAGCCGCAACGCGCTCGGTGATGTCGGCATAGGTCGTCACGATCCCGCTGTCAGGCATCGGATTGGAGCGGATTTCGATGATCCGGCGGTCGGGCCCAATGGTCAGCGAGAAGGTTTCATCCATCACCAGGAACCTGGCCAGTGCAGCCTGTTCCTGACCGGCCTCGATGTCGCCACGGGCCACGAGGATGGCAATGATGCTTTCCAGTGGAAACCCGACCTGGCCGACATTTTCAGGGAGTTCCAGCAGACCGCGAAACCGCTTGTTCCAAACCGTCAGCCGGTTGGAGCTGTCAAACACGGTGATGCCCTGATCCATCTGGCCCAAAGCTGTCTGCAGCAGATCCCGGTTGTACTGCAGCGCTTCCGAGGCTTCGTCGAGCAGCCGCGCCGTATCGCCGGGCATGTCATCGGCACGTTCGAACAGCAGCGAAAGCACAAGCCGCGCCGAGGCCGAGCCGATGGCGCTGCCAAGCAGTTGCTCGGCAAACCGCAACAGCCCCATATCGGCCGGGTCATCATCATTGATCCAGCGTCCGATGGCCCGCTCATGGGAATGAAACGAACGCTCGGTCCGCTCCTTTCCAAGATAGCGGCTGATGGTCTGCTTGAGATCGGCAACGGTGACCTTGGTTTTCCAACTGCGCCCCGATGTGGTCAGCCGCCGGCTGTGGGGAATGAACACCGCCGACTGGATCCGCTCAATCGATTTGGGCCGCCGTGATAGTGAGCCAATGACATAGAGGGCACAGTTCACGATCAGGCTGAGAACCACCGCATTGAACAGCGGATCCGCGCCGGGGCCGGAGAAGCTCTGGGTTCCAGGGATGATGAATTCGAGAATGGTGAGTGCAACAATGCTGTTGTCGGGGCCGCCCAGGCTCGGAACCAGGAGCATATAGGCCCAGATCGCGATCCCTCCCGAGAGGCCCGCGATCGCGCCGCGCGCATTGGCCTGCCGCCAGAACAGGCCGCCAAAGAAGGCGGGTGCCAGTTGGGCGATTGCCGCAAATGACAACAGCCCGATGGAGGCGAGACCGGCATTGATATCGGCGGCGCGGTAATAGGCGAAGCCGAGCAACAGGATCCCGACAATCGCGGTCCGCCGGATAAACAGGATCAGCCCGGCAAAATCGCCGCTTTGGCCGCGCCGGTTGCGCCGTCTGAGCACCACGGGCACGATGATGTCGTTGGAGACCATGATCGCAACGGCAACCGACGCCACGATCACCATCGCCGTTGCGGCCGAGAAGCCCCCGATGAAGGTGATCAGGGTGACCATCGGCATATTGTTGGCCATGGGAAGCGTCAGAACGAATAGATCGCTGGCTTCTCCCGACCCGAATTGCAGCAGCCCGGCGACAGCCACCGGCAGCACGAAGATATTGATCGCGACCAGATACAGTGGCAGCAGCCATCCCGCGAGCTTAAGCTCTCCCGGTGTCCTGTTTTCCACCACGGTGACGTGAAACTGGCGCGGCAGCATGATGATTGCGAAGGCTGACAGAACGACCAGTAGCACCCAGCGTTGCAAAGGGGTTTCATGACTGAGCGCCGCCATCACGCTGGCGTTTTCGCTGGCCGCGTTGAGCAATTCCCAGGGACCGTCAAACATTACGAAAACGACCGACAATCCGATCAGTGTGAAGGCCAGCAGCTTGACCACGGATTCCATCGCAATGGCGAGAATGAGGCCGTCCTGGTGTTCCGTCGCATCGGTGTGACGGGTGCCGAAAATGGCGGCGAACGCGGCCAGCACCAGTGTCACGAAAAAGGAGATGTCAGAAAGAAAGAAGGTTTCGGTCACCCGGCTCAATTGTTCCGCATCGACCATCACCGCGACCGATGACGAGACGGCTTTGAGCTGCAGCGCGATATAGGGAATGGTTCCGATCACGGCGATCAATGCGACCATGGCTGCAACCATCGGGCTTTTGCCATAGCGAGCCGCCATGAAATCGGCAATCGAGGTCAGCTTTTCCGCCTTGGCCAGGTTCACGATGCGTGTGAGGATTGGCATTCCCAGCGTGAACATCAGGATCGGGCCGATGTAGATCGCCGTGAACTCAAGCCCGCGCGAGGCAGCCAGGCCGACGCCGCCGAAATAGGTCCATGAGGTGCAGTAGATCGCCAGGCTGAGCGAATAGATGATCGGCCGGCCCGCGGTCCGCCGCAGCCTTTGCCGGGTCGAGCGGTCGCCATAGGTTGCAATGGCGAACAGCAGCAACAAATAGAAAAGAGCTGATCCGAACACCAGCCAGCCGGGCATCATATTTGACTGCTCCCCTCAAATCCTCCGGGAGTGCAGCATAGTGTGTGAATGGCGTTGCACAAGACAGCCTTTGGTTGGGATCGCGCCTGGGTGAAGATCAGGATTTTCTATCTGTCGATAAACCCCTCAAATGTGATAGTTAGCACCTACCTGCCGGGCGAGGCGCGCGCCGAGGGGGACCAATGAGAAACGCCGCGTCCAATGGAGCAAAGTAAGATGTTGAACGAGTTCAAGGCGTTTATCGCCAAGGGCAATGTCATGGACCTGGCTGTCGGGGTGATTATCGGCGGCGCTTTCGGCCTTATCGTGAGTTCGCTGGTTGATGACATCATCATGCCGATTGTCGGTGCGATTTTTGGCGGTTTGGATTTTTCCAACTTTTTCATTCCGCTTGCCGCAGGCGTCTCCGCCACCACCCTGGACGCGGCCCGCGAGCAGGGTGCTGTTCTGGCCTACGGCAACTTCCTGACGGTTCTGATCAACTTCCTGATCCTCGCCTGGATCATTTTCCTGATGGTCAGGGCAGTGAACTCCATGCGCAAGAAGGAAGAAGAGGCGCCCGCAGCACCCGCCGCGCCGCCTGCGGATGTGGCGTTGCTGACCGAAATTCGCGATCTGCTGAAGAAGTGACATGTGCACCTTGCCGGTTAAACACCGGCGAGGTTTGGTTTCAAAGTCTTCAGACTTCTCTTGATCCCGGCCAACAGGCCGGGATCTTGCGTCGGAACGGATGCTGACACATGCCAGGGTTCTACCCATCAGCATTATCGATGGATCGATCAGGCCCACATGGATGGTGGCAGCGGAAATTTCCGGTACAACTGGCGCACGGAGTAAATTCATGAATCAGTTCGACAGTCTTAGCCGCCGCGCCTTTGAAGCCCCTGAGAGCGGCATCGTTGCCGTGGTCAATCATGGACGTCTCAAGCCAGGGCTGATTCCGCTTTGGGCAGGAGAAGGCGACCAGTCCACCCCCGACTTCATCGCCCGGCCCGCCGCTGATGCACTGCTCTCGGGCGAAACCTTCTATACCTGGCAGCGCGGCATTCCCGAGTTGCGCCAGGCGCTCGTTGACTATCATTCCCGCCATTTTGGCCGCCAGTTGCCGCTCGATTCCTTTTGCGTCACCGGCTCGGGCATGCAGGCGATCAAGATCGCCATAGAGGCTGTGGTGGACCCGGGCGACGAGGTGGTTCAACTCACGCCCGCCTGGCCCAATTTCGCCGCTGCGCTGAGGTTGTCAGGTGGCGTGCCGGTGGCAGCCGAACTCGATTACATCGATGGACGTTGGAGCCTTGATCCGGGCCGCATCGCTTCGGTGATCACGCCGCGCACAAGAGCGCTGTTCATCAACTCCCCGTCCAATCCGACCGGCTGGACCGCGACGCGGGAGGATCTGGTCGCGATCCTCGAACTCGCCCGCAAGCACGGCCTTTGGATCATCGCCGACGAGATCTACACGCGGTTTTTCTACGCCGCCGGACGGGCACCGTCCTTCCTCGATGTCATGGACGACAATGACCGGATCCTGTTCGTCAACACCTTCTCCAAGAACTGGTCGATGACCGGTTGGCGAGTCGGCTGGATCATGGCGCCGCCGTCGATCATCCAGGTGCTGGAGAACTCCGTACAATACCAGACCTCCGGCGTGGCCCAATTCATGCAAAAGGGCGCACTCGCTGCCCTTCAGTCGGGCGATGACTATGTCGATGCGCAGGTTGCAAAGGCTGCAAGCGCGCGCGATCTGTTTTGCGACGCCCTGACCAGCACCAACCGCGTGGTGACACAAAAGCCCGATGGCGCTTTCTATGCATTCTTCCGCATCGACGGGGTCAGCGACACAAAAGCCGCGGCAATCGACATCGTGGATCGCGCCGGTGTCGGACTTGCGCCGGGCACCGCGTTTGACCGCGGTGGCGAGAGCTTTCTGCGCGCCTGCTTCCTGCGCCGGCTCGACCATATCGAAGAAGCCGCAAACCGCCTGGCGAGCTACATTTCCGCTCTCTAGCTTCGGACCAGGCGATGCAAACCAGAACCTGAAGCGCCCCGCCCCCGGACCTCACCCATAGTGTGGCGCCGCCGTTCAGCCTTTCTTGAAACTTCAGGCTCATAATGTGGGCCTGGACACGCGGTAGAGGTAAAGGCATGACGGTTCTGGTCACCGGCGGAGCGGGATACATCGGCAGCCATATGGTTTGGGCGCTGGTTGACGCCAATGAGGACGTGGTCGTTGTCGACCGGCTGTCCACCGGTTTCGCCTGGGCGGTTGCGCCTGAGGCAAAGCTTATCCAGGCCGATATTGGTGACACCGCAGCGGTCGCCGATATCATCAGGACCCACAGCGTTGATTCGATCATTCACTTTGCAGGCTCGATTTCCGTGCCGGAATCGCTCGCTGATCCCCTGGCCTACTACCAGAACAACACCGTCAACTCCTTTGGACTCGTGCGCGCCGCAATCGAGACCGGTGTTCGCAACTTCGTCTTTTCCTCAACGGCTGCAGTCTATGGCACGCCGGACAATGACCATCCCATAACCGAAACTGCGCCCACCCGTCCGCAGTCGCCCTACGGGACGTCGAAGCTGATGACCGAAACCATGCTGGCCGATGCGGCGGTCGTGCATGACTTCCGCTATGTGGCACTGCGCTATTTCAACGTTTCGGGTGCAGACCCCAAGGGCCGGACCGGGCAATCGACCCGCGGTGCAGTCAATCTGATCAAGGTTGCCACTGAAACCGCGATGGGCAAGCGCGATGCGATGGAGGTGTTCGGCACCGATTACCCCACGCGCGACGGCACCTGCGTGCGTGATTTCATTCATGTCACAGATCTCGTCGCGGCCCATGTCGATGCGCTTGGCTATCTCCGAAAGGGAGGTCAGAGCCTGGTCGCCAATTGCGGCTATGGACGCGGTTATACCGTCAACGAGGTTTTGGAATCGGTCAGGCGGGTGAGCGGCCGGGATTTCGAGGTGCGCCATGCCCCGCGCCGGACCGGCGACATCATCACCTCGGTAGCCAATTCCACCCGCGCCCGTGAAGCTCTCAGCTGGGAACCCCGACATAACGACCTCGACGAGATCGTGTCCAGCGCGCTGGCCTGGGAAGATTATCTGCGGCGCAAGAACCACGGATAATGCGGGATCCGCCATAGTGGCGGTCAGATCAAACACGGGCGACAGGATTTAGATGCATGCGGCCGGAGAGTATCGGATTGCTGCACCCTTCGTTTTCAAAAAACTGAAAGCTTGGTTTTTATATATTCAAAAAATGTGATCCAAATCAAAGAAGACTTAGTTTTCATGTCTAGTCTCCAGCGATGGGGTTATTCCGATCCCGCTGTTGGAAGTATCTGGCCATGGAAAAATCTGTCGGTTTCAATCTCCTGACAACAATTGAGCTGAATTGCCTTCGCGGCGTTGCGGAAGCAAAATCGGAGCTGGAGGTAGGGCTTGAGTGCGAACTCAGCCCTGCTGAAGTGTCTTCCATCATCTCAACGGCAGTCATCAAGCTCAATTGCCCAAATCGGGGTGGCTGCAATCGCAAAGGCTGCAAGGCTGGGACTCTTGCGGTTTGATGAGAAATAGCATCCTCGAGAAACATCGCCGACATTGGCCAGCCGATGCTTGCTTAAGTCGTGCCAGAAGAGCGTTTATAGACGAGTAAACTGGTGCTGCCGGAGAGATTTGAAATCTTGGTAGTGTTAATGATATCAATAAGATAGAGGGGCGATTGTAACGTTGTGACGGACGGCTTTTTGGTCGTTTGATATCGGGGTTGCAGTCGAGATCTCGTCGATGGCAGATACGTGAGGTAGTATGCCTCCTCGTCAACGAGCCGGTCAACTGATGTAATCGTCTGCGTTGCACGCAAATGGTTGCCTAGAGTCCCGATCGGTGTCATTACGTGATGATCACCGACAATCGAGCTGAAAAAGTCCCGATCGGTTCTTTTTGGTGTAATTCGGCTGTGAATGTGCTTAAATCGTCCCGAAAGGGATGATTCATATGCTGACAATCTCAGATAGCCTGGCACTCGGTCAACTCATTCGCTCTGAACGAAAGCGTCAACAACTGACCCAGGAACAGCTCGCAGCCGTCGCAGGCGTCGGTGTCCGGTTCGTGCGTGAGCTTGAGAGCGGCAAGGAGAGCTGTCGCCTCGGGCTGGCTCTGGCCGTGCTTCAGACACTCGGCTTGACGGTGAGCGTCGCGGCTCGTGGAGCGAATTCATGAGCCGCTCACTGGACGTCTATCTGAAGGACCGGAAGGCGGGTGAACTCATGCAGGGCGATGAGGGGTCGCTCACCTTCACCTATGATAGCGACTATCTTGCCACTGACCCCGCCGCGCTGTCGGTTTCCTTGCCGCTACAAGATGAACCCTTCGGCGATCGCATCGCTCGCCCTTTCTTTTCGGGTCTCCTGCCGGATGAAAAAGCGAGACGTCGCCTGGCCGCTGCGCTCGGTGTCTCCTCGGGAAACGCGTTCGGCCTGCTCGAGATCATCGGAGGAGAATGCGCGGGCGCTTTGTCGCTCCTTCCGTCAGATCAGAGTCCACCGGCTCCGACATCAGACGACGTCGAGCTTCTCGATGACAAGCGGCTGGAGGAGATCCTGGCTCTGCTGAGACAGCGGCCGCTGCTTGGCGGGGAAGAGGACGTGCGCCTCTCCTTGGCTGGGGCTCAGGACAAGCTCGCCGTCGCCATTATCGATGGCCAGATCACGCTTCCCAAGGCCGGACGGCCGACGACCCACATCCTCAAGCCGTTCAACGTGGAACTTGATGGCATAGTCGAGAACGAAGTTTTCTGCATGAGCCTCGCGCGCCGCCTCGGCCTCGATGTTCCCCTTGTGTCAAAAGGCGTCGCCGGAAAGAGCGACTACTTCCTGGTGGAACGCTACGACCGCATCACGCACGGCGATGGCCGGATCGAACGCATACACCAGGAAGACTTCTGCCAGGCGCTGAGCGTGCCTCCCGAGCTCAAATACGAAGAGGAAGGCGGGCCGGGTATCAGCCAGTGCCAGGACCTCATCCGACGGACGACCGGTCGACCTGCGGCCGAGATCCTTCGCTTTCAGCGGATGTTGATCTTCCACTACCTGATCGGCAATGCCGACGCCCATGCAAAGAACTACGCCCTGCTCTACCGCGGGAAGGTGCCGGACCTGGCCCCGGTCTACGATGCAGTCTGCACGGCTGCCTATCCGCGCATTTCTCAGAAGCTCGCGATGGCGATGGGGGGCAGATCGTTGCCGGACACGATCCTGTTGGAGCACTGGGCATCACTGGTGCCGTCAACCAGGGCTTCGAGACGAATGCTGGCCGGCGAACTGATGGCCATGGCCGATGCCGTCGCGACCGAAGCGGAAGCATTGTTCGAAGAGGTGGCGGACAGCGGTGCCTTTCATCCGATCCTGAAGGGGGTCAGGCAGGTCATCGAGACGCGATGCAATCTGGTGCGCAGGGCATTGGAAAGGGAAGCCCGGTGAGTGGTTCCGAAAAAAAAGGCTTGAATGACTATTGACGCCACAGGCGAGTGCACCGTGCCTTCCTGGACCGTCATCGGGCGCCTCCTGTGAAACACCGCTGAGCTTAGCAAAGGGAGCCGAGGCGAGGAATGGCAGCAATCCTAGGGATCCGCCGGCGGAGTCTGACGTGAACTGGCAACACAGTGCTGAGTCGCTGCTCAGCCCCATGATTCCTAATCACGGCCCTAAATTACCCGCGGCCTGTTTCGCATGCTCAACTTACTCCCCCAAACTACGGACGAGGCCTGGCACGATCTCAGCCATCACCCATTGGACATGATATTGGACTTGTAATGTCCAACGAACTTGGACATTGTCCGTCCAACGAAAGGAGACGGACATGCGAAAGAGTTGGGCTGAATACAAAAGAGAAGCACGGAAACGAGAAAAAGACCGAGTATCTGCGCAAGAGCGAAAACTGAACACATCGGTCTTTCGGAGAACGTTTTCTGATTTCTTCGAACAGGATAATCGGACAGGCTTTGCGGTCCACTACCTGATCCTCGGCAGGAAATGGTGGGACTTTAGCCAGGATGACGGCATCGAGCCGCTCGATCCATCGGAGATCGACGAAGACGATAAGGCCGCGGCCTTTAACTCTCTCGGCAAAGCCGAGCTTGTTCTGAGCGTGCTGGAGGACGTTGTCGAGACACTTGCGCGCGACATCTCTGACTTCAAACGGAATGAAATCGAAGCTCGGATCAACGAGGTCCAGAAGTCAGGCCTGACCGGGCCGAATTCAAAGGCGGCATTGGATGAGCTGGAGAGCCTCAAGAGGATGCGCCACAAACTGAGCAAGCGCGTCAGGCGAACCCTGCCTCAAACCAGGGCCGCGAGCTGATCCGCGACCCTCGTCATTTAACCGAAGTGGCAAAACCGCAATGATTTCGGTTTTGCGTTGAAAATCAATTCCAAGGAAAAATTTGATGTCTGAACTTTCTTATTCGAACGGCATGGAACTTAAAGAACTCGACCTCACACCCTCCATTGAGGCACCTGCGGAGCAGCGGGTTGAGCTTGCCAACAACCTCCTGGCGCTCCCCAAGAAGAAGCGTGGAACTACCCAGGTCCATGCGTTTGACTACTCCGGTATCTCGGCGGCAGTGGCGAAGGAAGCGGAAGCAACCGCCTGGCGAATTCGGAATCGTCTTTCGGCGCACACCATCGCCATCGGCAGTGAGCTCTTAATCATCAAGAAGAAGCTAGAGCACGGCAAGTTCGGCAAGTGGCTGGAATTCCACTTCGGTTGGACAGAGCGGACTGCGCAGAATTACATGAACTCGGCAACCGCGTTCGGATCAACACCGCAGGTCATCGATCTTCTGCCCCTGTCAACGATTTACAAGCTTGCAGCAAAGAAAACGCCGGACACCCTCAGGCAGTTGGTGATTGACGAAATTACGCGTGGTGAGACACCTGACCCCAAGCAGATCGAGAAGCGGATTGCCAAGATCAAGACCGAAGCTCGACAGAAGGAGAGTTCGGACGAGAACACTCACACTGCCAATCCCGTGAAGTCTCCAGAAATCTCAAAGCAGGATGAGGTTTTAGCGTCGCTGGATGAGGCTTTGGCATCACTGGATAAAACTTCAGCAATCGAAGTGCCGGCGAACGAGAGCCGCGATGAATATGACGCTCCGGTGCCTCCTGTGGCTCAATCACATGAGCTTCGCGCCAAGAAGGTCGTCGACGACCTCAAGGAGAAGTTCGGCATCAAGTTCTTGCCGCTGCGTGACGCCATTCTGGAGACCGATTACTCAGCGTTGAGGAAGGCCCTTCAAGACTGATGAGCCGGACGGGGCAAGGCAACATTGCTACCCGCCGATAGTCTCAGCGGGTAGTCCTGTCCTTCGCAAAAAAACATCAGATGCCGCGTCTCGCGGTATCCAGTTGCTGGATATTGTTCCGTTGAAGCACCAATCTCCGTTTGGGTAGCCTCTTCTCAGCTATCTGTGCCCAGAACCCGCCAGGGAAGACCACTGACGCTTGTCACAGGCCTGAGCAGCGCGTTGGAGCCGGCGCTGTTGACGCCGCTCTACGGGCCTCCTGAGGCTTGAGCCGTGAACCGACCATCCAGAAGATTTAGCCACACGCCCGGGTGCCATTGAGATGGCCCTCACCGGAAGATTGCGCTCAAGCCCAAGAGAGAAAAAATGACCGCACCTCAGCCGTTGCTGTCCATTCCACTGTTCGCCAGGAAAGTGCCGGCGATCGTTGGGCACCTTGCCTATTCACGCGTTGAACTTCCCAACGGACAGAAGCGCCTGGCCGGACGATACGCCCTTTGCCCAGACATCGACCTCAGGAAGTTCAAGACCCGCGCAGTTATCGATTGGCTTGCCGTTGGCATATCCCTGAAAAAAAACACCCAATTCCGGTGGCTCCAGTCAGAGATTGTTGGGCTTCTTGGTCGAACGCCCTTCGTGCTGAACCGGCACGGCAGGCCTAACGATTCCTCCAACGGCTTCGATGTAATGTTCCAGGAGCCGGACATGGCAACTGTCCTGAAAGCTATGGCTGTAATCGAGGCACGGTTTGGGATGGATAGGCCACCCATCGTGAGGAGCATCGAGATCAGCGTCGACTTCACGCCGAAGGTTTCCAGCGAAGTGGAACGCGCCAAGATCGCACGCGTGCTTATGAACCATCTCCTGGTCGACCTGGATGTGATCACGAACATTCGAGATCGTCCGAGAACCGTTTGGGGTCGTGACCAGAGCAGCGTCACCCGACTCATCTATGACTCGAAACACCTTACCGCAGAGGGAAACAAGCGCTTCCTAATAGAGACTGAACGAGACCGAGCGCCGTTCACGGATGGGACGCTTGAGATTGGTGCGAAGGAAGCGAACGTGAGCTGGCGCGTGATGGACAAGATCATCGACCGGCAGAATGTCTCGGCCGGAACGTGCGTCGTGCTGGGTGAAGCAGAGAAGCGTGCCAGGATTGAAGTTACTCTCGACCGGCCGGAGGTGGAGGCCCTCGGCATTACGCTCCTCAGCGACCTCAACCGCCTGAACTTCACGCGCCTGCAAGGACGGTATTTTAGGTTCTTCCTGCCGACTTTCACTGGAGCCGCTGCCCTGGGTCCGGGAAGGAAATCAGCACTCCTCATTTGGCAAGATCGACAACGCGCCATCAAGTTCAGCAAAAGTGGGGGACTGAGCTTGAAAGCGATGGATGACGCACTCGCTGAGCAAAAAACCGAAATCAAGCGACAGGCGCTGCGGGATCTTCATCGACGAGGACTACGTCTACCAGGAGCGGACAGGACTGGACGAGGGCTGGTGGGTTCGTTCGTAGCCTATGAGGAACTGAACGATTGCACCAGGACAGCATTGCGCAATCTCGGCCTGCGGGTCGTCGCCGGGTTTGACCGTGAGGCCTGAGGGACCAGGAAGCGGAAGAGTGATAGTGAGAGAGGGAGAGGAGGAGAGACGCCTAATAGAAGTTACTAGGTCGGGGACATCGCTGATTGATCATTATCCAGCTGTCTTCGGCGTTCCAGCGTCACAATCCAAGGCCTGTAGTAAGCTGGCTAGTCAGAAAAAGTTTCCAAATCCGCCCCCGACCGAACTCATCGTGCGACGAATAGGTGGCTCCCGTCCGGGCGCAAATCGAATGTGCAGGGCTTAAGGACGTTGACGCCATGGCTTTTGGGCTCCGCGTTCATAGCGAAGGCGCCACCTTCTCCCAGCCAAGCATGTGTTCGTTCTCGTCCAGCCAGGCCTTCCGCTGTTCCCAGTCCGGCAGAATCTGCCCGACCATGCTCCAGAACTCCGGTGCGTGATTGCGGTGCTTTAGGTGGCACATCTCGTGGACGACGGCGTATTCGAGCACAGGCTTCGGTGCGAAGATCAGATGCCAGTTAAGATTGATCTGCCTGTCCTGGCCGCAGCTGCCCCACATGTGCTTCTGCTCCTTGATCTGGATGCCGCGAGGTTTGAGGCCATTCGGTTCGCCATGCCGGCGGACGAAGGCCCTGGCGTCATCCCGCACGCGGCGCTTCAACCACAGGCGCAGCGCCATCTCGATCAACGCGTCGGCAGAGCCAGGCGAGAGCGCTTCCGGCTTGCGGATCTGGAACCCGTTGCGAAAGGCGACCTCGACGAGGTTGCCGTCGAAGGGCTCGATGCTCATCCTGGTCATCCGGCCGCGATAGGGGATCTTCGCTCCGGTGACAAACTGGTAGACCCTAGTCTGCGACTTCGCCCGTTCCTGCATGTGCGTGACGGTCTCAAGGATCCAGGCGCGGCGGCGTTGCAGAACCGCCTCGATCTGGC
Organism: Hoeflea phototrophica DFL-43; assembly: GCF_000154705.2. Classification (NCBI taxonomy): domain Bacteria; kingdom Pseudomonadati; phylum Pseudomonadota; class Alphaproteobacteria; order Hyphomicrobiales; family Rhizobiaceae; genus Parahoeflea; species Parahoeflea phototrophica. The sequence continues at coordinate 645,610 of NZ_CM002917.1, forward strand.
TCTCGGTCGCCGCATCCGGGACAAGCAGCTCGAATGACTTCGGCGTGACACTGAGGCTCGCCTTGCTGGCCTTTGAGGAGCGCCGGAGCGTGTATTCGATCTCGCGCTCACCGATCTGGAACACCGGCATGGCTAGTGCCCCGCGAAGTGCTTGAGCGCATAGGCCTCGACCTGGTCAGGGATTTCCCTGAGCTCGGTCAGGCCGGCCAGATGCGCCATGGCGCGGACCTGTTGACGCAGGCTCTTGCGCAGGCCGTCCTTCTCCCACCATCCGGCCGGTGCGGTCGCCGGGTCGGTGTAGAGGCCCTCCAGGCGGATCGCGAGGTCTTCCCCATCCGCGCAGGCATCGAAGTCGTTGAGGATCTGCAGGATGCCATAAGCGCCGGGCGAGAGACCGGCATCGACATACGCTTCGTCTTCCGCGGCGAGATCCCTGGCCAGCTCCTCGGCCGCCTTCAACTTGTCCGACCAGCTCAGCTGCGCGCTTTCGAGCTTCTCGAGCAGCTGGCGCAGGCGTTCAGAGAACTTGCCGTATTGGTGCGGGCTGGCATCGATCCGCTCGCTGACGGTCTTTCGGAGCTCCGTCGTCTTGCGGATCGCGGCCGTCATCAGGTCTTCGTCAGTCTTGCCGTCGGTTTCGAAGTCCTCCCAGAAATCCGGATCGGTGATGTGGCGCAGCTTGACCGTCACGCTTAAGCCGGTCGCCTCCAGATGCTGGTTCAGCATCTCGCGGATTTTCTCGCTGTAGTTCATCTGGTCGAAGGCCTGGCGCTTCTCGAAATGCTGGGTGCCGTAAAGCAGGAAGGTCGCCACCCATTTCAGATCCGCGGTGAACTCCAGAACGCTTGGATCCGGGCTCAGCGTCTCGTAGAGCGCAATGAAGCTGCGCGCCCGCGCCTTGAACTCGAACCACTTGTCCTCGCTGCCCAGGGCCTTGATGAAGGCGTCGAATTCAGCCTTCAGGCCATCCTTGTCGAATGCCTTGCGTTTGACCGGCTTCAGCATCACGGCCACCACGGCATGGGCCGTGCGCAGCTGGTTTCTGAGATCGTCGAGGTCGCGCATGGCGTTCTTCACGTCATCGGCGCGATAGCTCGCCAGCGCCTCCTCCAGGTTCGCCGAGACGCCGATGTAATCCACGATGAGGCCGTTGCGTTTCTTCCGGTCCGAGACGCGGTTGGTGCGGGCGATCGCCTGCAGCAGGCCGTGCTCCTTTAGTGGCTTGTCGAGATACATCACGCTTTCGATCGGGCAGTCGAAGCCGGTGAGCAGCTTGTCGCAGACGATGAGGAACTGCGGATCCTCGCCCTTGCGCCCGAATGCCTGCTTCACCTGCTTCTCGGCTTCGGCGTCGACATGATGCGCCTTCAGCCCGTCCCGGATCGCCTGCCTGTGCGCGTCCTCGCTCGGCTTGCCGTCTTCCTGGTTGATGGAATAGACGCAGGCCGACATGGCGTCGGCGCGCGCCAGCGCCGTCGCGACGTCCAGTCCCCCGGCTTGCAGATCCTCGGCGATTACCCGTGTCAGCGCCTGCCTGTAGAGGATCACTGCCTCGCGATCGATGGCAACGATCTGCGCCTTGAAGCCATCCGGCTGCGCATAGGCCTTGAAATGGGTCCAGATGTCATAGGCGATCAGTTCGATCCGGCGCGGGTGCCTGACCAGGTCTTCGATCCTGACCCCACGCTTCTTGATCTCGTTCAGCTTGTCGTCGTCAAATTCGGCAAACCAGGTGTCGAAAAGAATGTCGATCTTGGCTTCATCGATGTGCCAATCGGTCTTGCGGCCGGTATAATAGATCGGCACGGTCGCGCCGTCGGCCACCGCGTCGTCGATGCCGTATTTGTCGAGATAGCTTTCACCGACCACGCCGAAGTTCGCATAGGTGTTCTTGTCGTCCTTTTTCACCGGCGTGCCGGTAAAGCCGAAGAAGCGAGCCTTTGGCAGTGTCGCGCGCAAATAGGCGCCGAGGTCCTTTTCCTGGGTGCGGTGCGCCTCGTCCACCATGACGATCCAGTTCTCGGAATTCTCGACCGGCTCCTTCGATCCTTGAAACTTGAAGATGGTCGATAGCGCCGTGTGCCCGTCCTTGCCGCTGCGGATCAGTGCATGCAGATCCTTGATGCTGTCGATTGGCGTCGGGTTGGGCAGGCCACAGGCCACGAAGGTGCCGCTGATCTGCGTGTGCAGGTCCACGCGGTCTGTCAGCACCAGGATGTTGGGGTTGGTGAGCGCCTCTGAGACGATTGTCCGGTGCGTCTTCAGCTTCAACGCGGCAAAGACCATGGTCAGCGACTTGCCGCTGCCCTGGGTGTGCCAGATCAGGCCCTGGCGATGCTTGCCCTCCAGCACGCGCTCGACGATCCGGTTGACGGCGCGGAACTGCTGGTAGCGGCAGATCTTCTTGACCGTGCCGTCCTCGGTCTTCTCGAACACCACGTAATGGGCAATGAGATCGAGCAGCCGGCCCGGCTCCAGCAGACACCAGAGCCCCTTGGCAAGGCTGTCGGGGAAATCGGCATCGCTCTTCGGCCAAGGGTCGCGCCATTCGCCGAAATATTTCGAGCTCGCGCCAGTGGCGCCATAAAGCACCAGCGCCCCGTCGGTGACGATGTTGAAGACGTTGGAGAAGAACAGCCGCGGAATGTCGCGCTCATATTGCCTTATCTGCTCGAAGGCCTCGCCGGTCTTGTCCTTGATGTTGAGCGGGCTCTTAGCCTCGATCACCACCAGCGGAATGCCGTTGACATAAACCACTAGGTCCGGCCGGCGCGTGTTCTCCGCTTTTACCCTGAGCTGATGCGTGACGACAAACCGGTTGTTGCCGGGCTCAAGAAAATCGATCACCCGCAGCGTCTGCCAAGTCTCCTGGCCGGTCACCTTGCGGGCATAGTCGCCGCGCAGCACCTTGAGCCAGGTCTCGTTTTCGCTGATCGCGGCAAGCTCGCCATAGGCCGCCTCGGCGGACGGCCGGTTGATCCCGTTGATGCGCATCAGCGCCTCGATCAGGTGCGGCCGAAATAGAACCTGGTTCTCGCCATCGCGCAAACCCGCATGCTCCGCCGGTGGCACCAAGCCGTAGCCCATGGCTTGCAGATGCTCGATGGTCGGTCGCTCCGCGAAATGCCATTCAGGGCCCTGGCTCATGATGCGATCACTCCGCTGCCATGGGAAGGGTGTCGGCGACACGCTTGCGGCCAGTAAGGAGGTCGGACATCAGGTCGGATTTGAGGCTCTCCAGATTATGCAGTTTGGCTTGCTCCACCTGAAGCTCGCTTTGAAACGACTGCCATACCTGGAGGATCCGACGCTGTTCTTCTAAGCCGGGCACAGGGAATACCAGCTTCCTCAAAATGCCTGAGTTGATCGCGCTCATGATGCCGCCTTGAGCGGAAGTGGTAAATTTGCTGACGATCCATGGCGCGAAGTTCATTTGCCAGCACGCCAGCTCAGGAATGTATTTTTCATGGTGCAGGCTCATCGCCCAAATATGCTTTGATGAGACGGCCTCGCCAATATCCGGCGGAATGACGCAGCAGCGCCCCACGGTTCCCATGATCGTGATCACGACATCATTCGGATTCACGGCGAACCGTCGTAGTTGCCGAAATTTGTCTTCAGAAAGGAAGCGCTTGTAGTTGCAAACGAACTGCTCAACTTGGATGTTGTCGATCCCGAGGAACGGAACGCCAGAATCCACAAGCTCTTCGCTTTTCAGCGCACTTCCAAACGGGCCGCTACGCATCGGGTTTGTGATGTCGGCAAGGAGCTCCTCAAGCGTTGCAACCTTCCACCCCTCCGGTATCTCCCCGCTCTCGGTCTGCTTGAAGCGCGTGTGGCCGATGCCTTTGGTGAGCAGGCGTTCCATCACGCCCTGCTTGACCTTTCTGGTCTGCTCGATCACCGCCCGCGTTGCCGCAATGGCCTCATCGACGCTGGACAGGATTTCGGCGATGCGGCGCTGTTCGTGGAGTGGGGGGAGAGGAATTGAGAGCTTTCCTAAAGTCGAGAAAGAGATCGACTTACGGCGATTAACGCCACCATTTCCAAGCGCATCAAACTGACCATTCATGGCATAGAATTTGAAAAGACGAAGAATGAAGTCCGGATCCGCCTGACGTTCGTCGATCTCAAACACTGTATACATGGGGCTGATGAGCCCCACGTCGAAACGAGTGAGACGATCGATTGAGCCCTCATCGAGGTGAATCGTCGCGTAAGCAAATTGTCCCCTTCGAACGATCTTGTAGTTCTCGGTGTCTGCGCTAAACACCTTTTTCTTGAAATATTCCTCAGAAGGGACGAAGCCGTCGTATTTGGTGACGCTTAGAACCGGGATCTCATCACGGCTGCGATTTCTTGCTGACACGTCGGATGCAATGTCGCTGAAAGTGGTCGGCCTCCACCCCTCTGCCACCTCACGCGACATAACCAAGCTCCCGCAGAAAGCCCATCATCCTCGCTTCCGCCGCATCCCGCTCGGCTTGAAGCTCGATCAGCCTTTCCACTTCTGCCGCGACATCAACCTCGTCTGCCTCTTCGCCCAGATGCACATATCGGCTGATATTGAGGTTGAAATCACTCGCTTCGATTTCGCGCAACGGCACTACCCGCGCTAGCCGCTCGGCATCGGCAAAGTCGTCATAGGCTTTCGCCAGCGTTGCGACATTGGTCTCCGAAAGCAGGTTCTGGTTCTTGCCGTCTACTTTCTGCTCGGCACCGTTGACGATGAGGATCTTGCCCTTGCGCGCTTCCGGCTTCTGTTTGCGCAGGATCAGGATGCAGGCCGGAATGCCCGCGCCGTAGAATAGGTTGGGCGCAAGACCGATCACGGCCTCGACCAGGTCGTCACGGATCAGCCCCTCGCGGATCCGGCCCTCCGCGCCGCCGCGAAACAGCACGCCATGCGGCAGCACCACGCCGCAAACGCCGTCTTCCTTCAGGCTCGCCACCATGTGCTGCACGAAGGCCAGGTCGCCATAGCTCTTCGGCGGGCAGCCATAGCGGTCCCGGCCATAGGCATCGCCCTGGCTCCAGACATCATGGCCCCAGCTTTTCAGCGAAAACGGCGGGTTGGCGAGCACCCGGTCGAAGGTGCGGATCGCCTTCACGCCCTCGCCCGTCAGGTGCTTCGGCTCTAGCAGCGTATCGCCGCGCGCGACTTTCGCGTCGTCGATGTCGTGCAGGAACAGGTTCATCTGGCAGATGGCCCAGGTGTTGAGGTTCTTCTCCTGGCCGAACAGCGACAGGCTCTTCGGGTTCTTGCCCTGCCGCTCAAGGTGATGCACGGCTTCCAGCAGCATGCCGCCCGAACCGCAGGTGGGGTCGTAGATCGACATCCCCTCCTCCGGCTTCAGGCACTCGACGATCAGCCGCACCACCATTTTCGGCGTGTAGAACTCGCCGCCCTTCTTGCCGGCATCGTCAGCAAACTGCGCGATCAGATATTCATAGGCCTGGCCGAGCACATCCGGCTCGACATCGGACTTGCGCAGGCGATAGGTCTCAAAATGCTGCAGCAGCTTTTCCAGCATGGCATCGGGAAAGCGCTCCTTGTTGTTGAAATCGACATCCTGAAATACGCCACGCAGCTTCATGTTCGCGTCTTCGATGGCGCGGAAGGCGGCGTTCAGATGCGTGCCGATATCGGTGGTGTGCTTGCGCACATCCGTCCAGAAATGCCCCTTGGGGATATCGAAGCGATGCTCTTCGGGATCGGCGGCAATCTCGGCGTCGCCATAACGCTCCAGCCGCTCCTCATACTCCTCCTGCCAGACATCCGAGAGCCGCTTGAAGAACAGCAGACCGAAAATGTAGTGCTTGTAGTCGCCGGAATCGATCGATCCGCGTAAGATATCCGCCGCACGCCAGAGATGGCTCTCCAGCTGCGATAGGGTGAGTGTGGTCACGTTATGCGTTCCTCGCCATGCTTTGCGCCCACAGTATCAAATCAGAGCGCCAGGGCAATTTAGCTGGACATCTTTGAAGCGCGCAATAAGAGTCGACTGCAATCTTTCGTTTGTAGGGGTAATGGTATGAGGAACAGCACTTTGGAGCGGGCAGCCTCAGTCCTGGCGCTGGTCATCGTGGACAGCCACTCTTTTGTATACGAAAAATTGCCCCACCCCGATGTTGTTCATATGGCTCCCCCCCCCCCCCCCCCAAAAAAATGAAATGACAGCCAAATCCGTGGCCTATAACGTTCAGCAATGGCTGAGGGATCCTGGACAGATGCGGAAAACGACCTGATCGTTGCAGACTATTTCCAGATGTTGAAGCTCGACGCGGCAGGCCACCCCTATGTCAAGGCGGATCACAACCGACGTCTGCAGCAGCGGATCGGTCGTTCCCGCGGCTCGATTGAGTTCAAGTATCAAAATATCAGTGCGGTATTGATCGCGCTCGGCGAGGACTGGATACCCGGCTACAAACCAGCCGCCAGATTTCAGATGTCGCTGGTTGATGCAGTCGTGCGCTGGCAAAAGCAGAATCATGAATGGCTGGAGCGCGTTCCTGTCGCACTTTCGACATCTCAGCTGCACGAACCTGCGACACTCTGGATCGGACCACCTCCCACGATGTCCAACCAGCCCCCACCACAGGAACTTGAACAGATGCTGCACGTCGCCCGCAAATTCGACGTGGCAGGCAGGGATGAACGCAATCGCAAGCTGGGACGCGCCGGTGAACAGCTAGTTGTTGCACATGAGCAGGCCATGCTGAAGGCATCAGGTCGCCCGGACTTGGCGGAGAACGTTTGCTGGGTATCTGAAGAGGTCGGCGATGGCGCAGGCTACGACATTGCCAGTTTTGACCAGGCCGGCCAGCCAAGGCTCCTAGAGGTCAAGACCACGAATGGATGGGAACGCACCCCCTTCCACATCAGCCGCAATGAGCTTGCTGTTGCCGAGGAGCGCCGCTCACACTGGCGTCTTCTGCGCCTGTGGAACTTTTCCAGCGAGCCGAAAGCATTCGAACTCGCACCGCCGCTGGAAGCGCACGTTACCCTAATGGCCACAGCATTCCAGGCCAGCTTTGGCTGAACCGAAGGGCTGCCTAAGCAGTTGGACGTTTACATAACGCACGCTTCGGCGACGCTTATGTAAAGGCTGCATGGACTCTACCTTTACAAATACCAATTAGAAGTTGTGCGTAAACTTGTCATGAAATCCGAAATCGTTGCGGAAATGCCCTCAACGTTGTCGCTATCTTTCCCAAAAGTTTACATGAATCCATGAGTTCAGCGTTTTTCGCTGTCGGGTAAACGTTTCAGGACACGATCAGGTTGCATTGGTTGGGACGCCCCGATGTTCATGGGACTCTTTGCAACATGAAGCTGCCATCCGTGAGCTTTTCAAAGTCAGCCTGATGTCCCCGATGTGGGAACACCTTGGTTGCCAACGTCGAAAACGTATTCGCACCAGCCGAGGTCGCACAGAGAGAAAGTCTGTCAGAGTAGAGGGCTATCTGTCTTTGTGAGCGAAGGCGGCTGTCCCCACAAGCCACGACTGTTTGCCCTCTGCCAAGTGGCTGATGCATGTGGACGATCTCCTGGTGCGCAGATCCTTTCTGTCCGCTTTCATCCGGTGACCGGTAGCCTCCTTGGTCGCTTGTGATGTCGGTCAAGGGAAGGTTGCTCAGACACATCGAAGTCCTAGAAATTATGTGTCTTCGCGATGGGGATGCCTTCCGTCACCGCAAGCTTCCGGCGTCCTATCCTCCCTTACCAAGTTGGATGGAAGCCCAGTGAGCCAGCGCCCACCTGGGCGACCATGGGCCGTGAAAGGACGGCGCGATCAACCAGGCAACTTTAACAGCAGTCGAAGGCGACGACGCATCTGCGTGGTCAATTCGGGAACATTCTCGGAGTGGAATTCACGCAGAAAATCAATCCATCCGTTCTCTGCCACCGAGAGGACGTTACCGCCAAAAACATCTTCAATCGTCTTGACGAAATCAACCCCGAACCAACTGTTCATCACCAGCTTGAACAGCAGCTTCTCATCGCAGCCGAGTGCCTTGGCCAATGGCAATACCTTGTCCAGAGGAACCCTGAAGTCGCCGCGCAAAACGCCCTCCAGCACCTCCGGTCTCTGGAAACCAGAGAGCATGGCGACTTCGTTTAAGCTGTAAGGACACTCAGCCAGATTCTTTTGAATCAATGCTGAAACCGCAATCTTATGTTCTTCAATCATATCAACTCTCTTTGTTTGATCTACAAAACAAAATATAGCGTTAATATCTTGGGTCTAATCAATATCCAAATATAATTATGTATTAAGTAACCGATTACTTATTATTTATTAAAAAGGTTGTGTAGTATATTGTTTGGAAAAAATTTAATGTGTATATTAATTTGCGGTGATGCTTTCATAGGAGATGGAATTGGAAAGGAACCAATACGCCGCAACCAGAGTCGGGCAGATAATCTTCGAACATCTATCAGAATCCGGTCTGACATATACTGAACTGGCAGGGCGCATTGGTGTGAACGGCACGAAAATGAAGAACCTGTGTGCAGGACGACATTACCTTCCGCTCGAACTGATCGAACCGATTGTAGAAGCTCTTGAGATCGAGCCAGAAAACTTTACCGGAGTGGTTCTCTGCCAGTATGGCTCAGAATGCGCGGTCCAATACATTGCAAAAGTTTTCGGAGACGCAAGAAGCGCCCGGAACACATCGAGCGAGGGCGACCCACGCGACCAGAGCAATAAAGACGCGCTGCAAGAAAGTTGTATCGATCTCGAACCCGAAGCGCAGAACCTGAACCACATCCAAGGTGACGCAGAAAGCAAGTCCGGCGCGTCCCAGGTCGACATCGATTTTTGGCGAATTCTAAAGAGAGGGTTCCGAACAGGACTATCGGACAGAGGAATAGCCGTTGGCGAAAAGGATCTAATCCTAGCACTGCGTTTCATGTTGGAGGAGATCGAAACCTCCGGATTGCACGTGGTGCCATGGAAGCCAACTTCGCAGCAGCACCAAGCAATAAAGGAGGCTCTCGAAGAGAAGAAGCGCATGTCGATCCGTTGGGTCAGGACACGCACGAAACAACGCTGGCGGTATAAGGCTGCGGTCGAAGCTGCTCCGAACTGGCGTCATGGCTACGAACTAGATAAAAAAGTGGAAGAAGAAGAGCCGGGGGAGTGAACCTGCTTGGTTCCGATCTAAACCGGAAAGTCAGGCAATTTGGCGATAGCCTTCATCTTGGCTATCACCGTCACGTCGCCATAGTCGTCGCTAGCTGTTCGCCCGGCGTGGCCGGTAATGGCGTCGAGGATTCGAGTGTCGATTTCAACTTCGCGGCCTGTTGTTTTAAGGGCGTGACGCCAACCGTGGTTCGGTTGAACTTCATCAGGAACAAGATTCTCTTTCTGCAGCCATTTCGCAATTCGTCCCGATACCGTATTCGCGGGGTCTGCAGTTCGCTTACCCTTCATCGGCGGGTAGAACAGGGGCCCGTCCGGCGAGGCATCAACGAAATTGAGAAAGCCCTTTTCGACAATCTGCTTGTGCAGTGGCACGTCGCGATATTTGCGGGTCTTGACTGTCCCGGCGTCCGGCGTGATCCGTATTACGGGAATGTCGCCTTCCATCCTCACGTCGCTTTTTCGCAATTGCGTGATTTCTGAAATCCGCGCGCCGGTGAGGGCGCATATGAGCGGTGCCCACTTCTTGGCTGCGCTGGTCTGCGGTTTCTCTTCAGTCTGCGGATTGCCGGTCTGTTTCGGCACATAGGCGAGAGTGAATTTCAAGATCGCGGTAGCTTCTTCGCGGGTGAAGCCCTTCGGTCGGTTCTGCACCTTCTGCGCAACGCGTAGCTTGACGGCGCTGGCAGGGTTCTCGGACAGTTCGTCATTCGACACGGCCCAATTGAAGACGGCATTCACTGCGGCCAGGTAAACGTTTTTGACGGTCCGGGGCGAAAGCGTTTTCATCTTCGCATCCTTCCATTCAAGGATGGTCTTTTTCGTGATCTTGCGAGCGTTCGTTGTCCGGGTGAAAGCGATCAGGTCTTCGATTACCGGACGCCAGCGTTTCTCTGTTGCGGTGCCTTTTCCGTTGGCCTGGAGTTCGGCGATGTATCGCTTGAACAGGTCGCGAACCATAACCGGCGGTGCTTCCTCTTTCTCTTGTTCCGGTTCGACGCTCGCAAGCAGGGGGTGTTTTGGCTGGCCGCTAAAGTCGCCTTCGTCGCGCTCTGCCACGCGGGCAAGCGCCTCTAATTCTGAGACGCACATGGCTCGGGCCAGTGTGCGCCACTCTGCGCTTCCCTTGACGACACTTGTGTTGCCTAGACGGCGATAGCGATCAATCCGCTTTCCGATAAGCGTTTCAAGCTGATCGTCGGAGAGCCGTCCTGCGATGCCATCGCGCAACAGTTCGACTAGCCGGTCATCGACAAAGCCCATGGCATGGCGATTATCCATGTTGCGAAGTTCGGTGTCGAAGGCGAGGCGGTCGTTGTAGTTACGATAGGCGATCTGTTCGACGGGAAGGGGGTAGCGACCGGGTTCAACGGGTGCGCCGGTTGCGATCTGCGCTTCGCGTTCAGCTCGCGCGATCTGACCTTGAAGGACCGCGACGGCAGGGTGAAGCTTCGCGAGGGCAACACGACGGTCAGCACCGAGCGCTTCACGGAGTTCAGTCTTGTTGTTGAGGAATGGTCGAAGCTCTTTCGGGATCACAAGCCGGGCAAAATAGCGGCCATCGCGGTTGAGCAAATATCTGGGCTGACGAGTCATATGCAATCTTCCGTTTGTAACGAACTTTGTAACGGAAGATTGGACAGAAAGCCTTTTATTGCAAGGCCTTGAATGATTTCAATAGGATAACGTGGTGCTGCCGGAGAGATTTGAACTCTCGACCTCTCCCTTACCAAGGGAGTGCTCTACCCCTGAGCTACGGCAGCCCTGATCTTCAGTCCACTTTCGGCTCTGGGGTGGCCGATTGGGGTTCGGGGGACGCTTTCGATCTCGCCGAAGGCCTCCAAACTGCTGAAGCGGCCCGCTATTGCCATAGGTTTTGCATCAGTGCAAGCACAAACGGGCAATTGTTCAACCGAGTTTGAAATTGGCGCGGCACGGGCCAGCAAGGCGATCTGTTGGCGGCCTTCACCTGCGGCTTCATTTGCGCTATTTCGCTTCCATCATGACCGGTGACACGCCCTCGACCAGGAAAACCGAAGCCCAACGTCAGGCAGAGCGCAAGGCGCAACGCCTGGCCGAGCAGCTTCGCGCCAATCTCCAGCGGCGCAAAGCCCAGCACCGCGCCCGCCGGGAGGGAGAGGCTGACGAGACCGATGGCCTGCCGGTAGTCACGGATGATCCCAAATCTGCGGATTAACCGGACCTGCGTCCTCTTGTTGCCGCATTCTTTGAGATGGTCTAAACACCGCGCAGGAATTTCTCAGGACCTGCCTGCACCCTCGATGCAGGCCCGGATCAAAACCCCAAGAGGACAGCATGGATCGCATCAGGATCGTTGGCGGAAACCCGCTCAATGGCGTTATTCCGATTTCCGGCGCGAAAAACGCGGCTCTGCCGCTGATGATCGCCTCGCTCTTGACCGACGACACGTTGACTTTGGAAAATCTTCCGCATCTGGCCGATGTCGAGCAGCTGCAGCGGATTCTCGGCAATCATGGTGTGGACATCAGCGTTGTCGGCCGGCGCGAACGCCAGGGTGAAGCCTACGCCAGAACGGTTCATTTCACTGCCCGCACCATTGTCGACACCACCGCACCGTATGAGCTGGTCTCGAAGATGCGCGCCAGCTTCTGGGTGATTGGGCCGTTGCTTGCCCGCATGGGTGAAGCACGGGTTTCATTGCCCGGCGGCTGTGCCATCGGCACCCGCCCGGTCGATCTCTTTATCGACGGGCTTGAACATCTGGGCGCCGAGATCGAGATCGAGAACGGCTACATCAACGCCCGTGCGCCCAGGGGTCTGATCGGCGGACGCTACGTGTTTCCCAAGGTCTCGGTCGGCGCCACCCATGTTTTGATGATGGCCGCGACGCTCGCCAAGGGCCAGACCGTGATCGAGAATGCCGCACAGGAGCCCGAGGTCGCCGATCTGGCCAAATGCCTGATCGCCATGGGCGCGAAAATCTCGGGCGCGGGGACGTCGACCCTGGTGATTGACGGCGTGGCGTCTTTGTCCGGTGCACGCCACAAGGTGCTGCCGGACCGCATCGAGACCGGAACCTATGCGATGGCCGTGGCCATGACCGGCGGCGACGTGCTGTTGGAAAACACCTCGATGGATCTTCTCCAGAATGCGCTGCTGGCAGTCAGCCGCGCCGGTGTCGAGATCTCGCCGGAAGGCGATGGCATCCGCGTCAGGCGCAACGGCGGTGATATATTGCCGGTCGATGTGACCACCGATCCGTTCCCGGGGTTCCCGACCGATCTGCAGGCGCAATTCATGGGTCTGATGACTCGTGCCAACGGTGTGTCGCACATCACTGAAACGATCTTCGAAAACCGCTTCATGCATGTGCAGGAGCTCGCCCGCCTCGGTGCCAGGATATCGCTGTCGGGTCAGACGGCAACGGTGACAGGCGTCCCCACGCTGCACGGCGCACCCGTGATGGCGACGGACCTGCGCGCGTCGGTGTCTCTGGTGATCGCCGGGCTTGCGGCGGAAGGCGAAACCACCGTCAACCGGGTCTATCACCTCGATCGCGGTTTCGAGCGGCTCGAGGAGAAGCTCACCAATTGCGGCGCGGTGGTCGAACGCATCAGCGGCTGATCGGGCAGCAATCGCCAGCTGCCTCTTTCGCCGCATTGCGCATTGGCCCGGCCATACTTACTTTGCAATGCAACAGGCGATGATGCCTGAAGGCCGAAAACAGCACATTCCGAGGATAAAATGGACAGTCTTAAACTGATCGCGCTTGACGAAACGGATCTGGCTGTCATTTCCGCCTGTCTGCAGGACGCCGTTTTCAAAACCGGTGACACCGCATTCCATGGCAAGGATCGCAGCTTCACGCTCGAGGCCAACCGCTTCGTCTGGGAAGAGCGCTCCGGCAAGACATTCGAGCGGCGGCGCGCGGTTCTGGTGATGAAGCAGGTGGGGTCGGTCCGCTCACGCGGGGTTGATCTCAAGGACACAGACACGGTGCATTCGCTGCTCGCGGTGCGCTTTGTCCCGGGAGCGGAAGCACCGGCGGGCGCGATCGAGCTGGTGTTGTCCGGCGGGGCGGCGATCCAGCTCGAGGTTGATTGTATCGAAGTGCAACTCGCCGATGTCGGCGGCGGGTGGGAAACCAAGTTCCGGCCGCGCCACCCGGTCAGCGGCTGAGACCATCAAGACCGGAATTGAAGGGGCAGGACAGTGGTATTGAGGCTAGATTACCGGCAGGCGGATTTCGAGACCCGTTTTGCCGCATTCCTGACCACCAAGCGCGAGGTTTCCGAGGACGTCGAGACAGATGTGCGCGCCATCATCAAGGAGGTCCGCGCGCGTGGGGACGAGGCATTGCACGAGTTCAGCCTGCGCTTTGACGGGCTCGACACACGCGCAACGGGCCTTGCTGTTCGGTCCGAAGAGATTGACGCCGCTTTTTCGGCGACCGACCCGGATGTGATCGCCGCGCTGCAGCTCGCCCATGACCGCATCTCAAGCCACCATGCAAGGCAGATGCCGCGCGATGACCGCTACACCGATGCGCTCGGCGTCGAGCTGGGCTCCCGCTGGACGGCGATCGAGGCGGTCGGCCTTTATGTGCCCGGAGGCACCGCCAGCTATCCGAGCTCGGTGCTGATGAATGCGGTCCCGGCCAAGGTGGCCGGTGTCGAACGCATCGTCATGGTGGTGCCGGCCCGCGACGGTGCACTCAACCCGGTGGTGCTGGCAGCTGCAAAGATTGCCGGTGTCACCGAAATCTACCGCATCGGTGGCGCCCAGGCGATTGCAGCCCTTGCCTATGGCACTCAAACCATCAAGCCCGTGGCCAAGATCATGGGCCCTGGCAACGCATGGGTGGCCGCTGCAAAGCGCCAGGTCTTTGGCACCGTTGGCATCGACATGATCGCCGGACCTTCCGAGGTTCTTGTGATGGCGGATCCGGACAACAACCCGGACTGGATCGCAGCGGATCTCCTGGCTCAGTCGGAGCACGACATCGGTGCGCAATCGATCCTGATGACCACTGACGAAGCCTTTGGCGACGCCGTCGTGGAGGCCGTCGAGCGCCAGCTTTCAACGCTGAGCCGGGCGGACACTGCGCGCAAGAGCTGGGCCGATTTCGGCGCGGTCATCCTGGTCCCGGACTGGGATACCTCGATCCCGCTGGCCGACCGCATCGCTGCCGAACATCTCGAGATCGCCACGCTGAACGCCGAAGAACTTGCCGGGCGCATTCGCAATGCCGGCGCGATTTTCATCGGTGCCCACACGCCCGAAGTGATCGGCGATTATGTCGGCGGATCCAACCATGTGCTTCCCACCGCACGCTCGGCGCGGTTTTCCTCCGGCCTCTCGGTGCTCGACTATGTCAAGCGCACATCGGTGCTCAAGCTCGGGCCGGAGCAGTTGCAGTCCCTGGGTTCGGCTGCCATAACATTGGCGCGCGCCGAAGGGCTTGATGCCCATGCGCGCTCGGTATCGATACGGATGAATCGCCGGGAGGGGAGTTAACAGGGCGCATGACCACGGCGGACACGCAAAGGCTCTCGGACGTCGTTCTCGACGAGACTATCGGGCGTGCGACGCCCGATGTGGAGCATGAGCGCGCTGTCGCCATCTTCGACCTGATCGAGGAGAACAGCTTTGAGCCGGTGGGTCATGACAAGGGCCCTTACAAGCTCAAACTGTCGCTTGTTGATTCAAAACTGGTGTTCTCTATTTCCAGTCAGGGTGACGAGGCAATCGCCACGCACATTCTCTCGCTGACGCCGTTCCGGCGCATCGTGAAGGACTACTTCATGATCTGCGAGAGCTACTATGAGGCGATCCGTTCTTCGACGCCGAGCCAGATCGAGGCCATCGATATGGGGCGGCGCGGGATCCACAATGAAGGATCCCAGACCTTGATGGACAGGCTGGAGGGAAAGATCAAAATGGATTTCGACACCGCGCGGCGGCTGTTCACGCTGGTCTGCGTGCTGCACTGGCGCGGCTAGAGCGTGGCGGGCCCGGCCTCTGTCTCCGGCAACAGCGCACCCGGCGCGGTGCTGTTCGTGTGCGGCATGAACGCCATTCGCTCGCCCATGGCCGAAGCCATTGCCCGATCGCTGCTCCCGCCGGGCACCTATGTCGCCTCGGCCGGTGTCAGGCCCGGTGAGCGCGATCCCTTTGTCGACACCGTGCTTGACGAGATCGGTTTGAGTCTGGGCAACCGCCAGCCGCAAACGCTTGATGAGCTGGAAGACGATTACTTCGACCTGATCGTCACTCTGGCGCCCGAGGCCCATCACCAGGCGTTGGAACTCACCCGCAGCAACGCCGTTGACGTGGTCTACTGGCCGACGCCGGACCCGACTGTCGCCACGGGCACCCGCGAGCGCATACTTGACGCCTATCGCGAGGTGCGCGACATGCTCATGAACAAGATCCGGCAGCGACTGGCCGGACCAGGCTGAACTGCATTCAATCTATTGTGTTCACAAATCCGGAGTCTTTGTGTAGGTTCCGGCAAAATTCGGGGCCTGTGCATTCTGCGCCGCCCTATTTGAAAGAAAGACAGACACTGAATGGCGAAAGAAGAAGTCCTTGAATTTCCCGGCGTGGTCACTGAACTGCTGCCGAATGCAACCTTTAGGGTCAAGCTCGAGAACGAGCATGAAATCATCGCGCACACTGCGGGACGGATGCGCAAGAACCGTATCCGCGTGCTGGCCGGTGACAAGGTGCTCGTCGAGATGACGCCTTACGACCTGACCAAGGGCCGCATCACCTATCGCTTCAAGTAGGCGAGGGTGTGACGCCATCCCATGGTCCGCTCGCAAAAACTGATCCTAGCCTCCGGTTCGCCGCGCCGGCTTGAGTTGCTTGCCCAGGCCGGCATCACGCCTGACCGGCTGATGCCGATGGACCTCGACGAGACCCCGCAGCGCTCCGAACATCCGCGCTCGCTGGCGAGAAGGCTGTCACGCGAGAAGGCGGAAGCGGCCCTTGCGGCAACCCGTGACGACCCTGCCTGGCGCGGCGCCCATATTCTCGCCGCCGACACCGTGGTCGCTGTCGGCCGCCGTATCCTGCCCAAGGCCGAATTGATCGACGAGGCGTCCAACGCGCTCTACCTGCTTTCGGGCCGCAATCACCGGGTGTTCACCGGCGTTTGCCTTGTCACGCCCGACCGCACCATACGCCAGAAGATCATCGAGACCCGGGTTCGCTTCAAGCGCCTCTCCAGCACCGAGATCGAGAGCTATCTGGCTTCAGGCGAATGGCGCGGCAAGGCCGGCGGCTATGCCATTCAGGGCCTGGCGGGCAGCTTCGTGGTCAAGCTTGTCGGCTCCTACACCAATGTCGTTGGCCTGCCGCTTTACGAGAGCGTCGCCCTGCTCACAGGCGAAGGGTATGATGTTCACTTCAAATGGCTGGAGGGCTGAGATGGTCGGAGACGCCAAGGTGACCCCGCTTCGCAAGACCCAACCGTGCCCCGAGTGCAAGCGGCCCTCGACCCGCGAGAGCTATCCCTTCTGTTCCGAGCGGTGCAGGAATATCGATCTCAACCGCTGGCTGGGAGGAAGCTACGCGATCCCGGTCACCGAGGTCGAGGACAACCATGACGAGGATTTCGACGACCGCGGCTGAGCCGCGCGCAGAGTTTTTGCCCGGCTGTCAAAAAAGCGTCAAAAGGATGCTGGACAGGACCTTTCAAGATGCTATAACGCGCTCGCTTTCGACGGGAAATTTCCCGCCGGTCAAGCGCCTCGAGGCCGCGGCAGCGCGCTCGGGATCAGTGCCCGGATAGCTCAGTTGGTAGAGCAGCGGATTGAAAATCCGCGTGTCGGTGGTTCAAATCCGCCTCCGGGCACCATTTTACACTTTGAGGTGTCAAAACCACTTAAGGCCTTGAAAGGTAAGGTGGTTTTTGGAGTTCTAAACCCCTCATTTCGGCAGTATGCCAAACCTTCCGAAAACGCCAATCTCAGCGTCAATTTTTGCAAGGCAAGATTGCCGCTTTCCCATATTTTACAAGGGCTTGCGAGGAATGTTAGCGCGAGTTCTAAAATCTGGTGTGGGGTGGCCTTGGATTTAGCTCCATTTTGCAGCCGATCCTGAGCTTGCAGACGCTCTTTTTCCAGAGATTCGATTTTCCGTTCCAGCGACTTTGCTGTGATGTCGCTATCGATACTCACAAAGCGATCCGTTGCAGCATCAATTTTTTTCTCAATGGATACGATCTGCTTTCGCAGCTCAGCACGCATGTCTTCCATGCGGGCGTTCTGGTTTGCCCAGGCTTGTTTGACCATGGCCGCAATCATGCGCACCACGGGCGCTGCCGGACGCATAGAGGACAGGAGCGCCTCGAAGTCCCCTTCAAGCTGATCGCGCTTGATGGACTTGCCATAGCTGCCACAGGCCTTGTTGTGGCAGAGATAATAGGCATAGCGCTTGCCCGTGCCGGATTTCGACCAGCATGAGGTGAGCGGCTTCTCACAATCCCCGCATGTTACAAACCCGCGCAGTGGAAAATCCTCCCGAATGTCTTTGCGGGCAGGCGCATAAGCGGCGGAGTGCCGTCGCGCCTTGATCTTCTCATACGTCTCCAGAGAAATCAGCGGCTCATGAAGGGCTTTGCGAAACGGCACATCCCAGATCTTGGATTCCAGATAGCCCGCATAGAGCGGCTGGCTGAGCAAATCCGAAACCACCTGCGGCCTGACTTTGCCGTTGGGTTTGCGGCGCATGAAGGCAGGCTGGTCTTCCAAAAAGCGCTGGACTTCGGCTTGGATCACGAAACGGCCAGAGGCATACCCTTCAAGCGCTTCAGTGACGATGGAGGCAACGGGTTCGTCACGCACCAAAAGCCCGCCTTCCGTTCTGCTGCGAATATATTTGTAGCCGATGGGGGCATGGAACGTCCAATAGCCCTTCATAAGCCGCGCCCATGAGCGATTGCGCGTGGTTTCTGCGATTTTTTCACGATAGTACTGAGCGCCAAGCGCCTGAATGCCTTCATAGTAGTTCCCGTCCGCATCACGGGCGTGCTTGAACTTCATGGTCGGGCTTTCGAGCAGCGCGCCGGTTTTGTGGATGGCATCGCGCAAATCAAAAAAGACGCGGACATCGCGCGCGAGGCGGCTAATGTCATCAATGATCACGACATAGCGGGTGTCTTTTGGCACTTGCCGTAAAAAGCGCAGCATGTCCTGCACATCCGGGCGGTCGAGGATTTTGCCCGAGATCGCCTGATCAGAAAAGACTTTGACCACCGGAATACCCAAGTGCCGCGCATATTCGCGGCCTCTGGTTTCCTGGCTATCAAGGCCCGAAGCCCCAATCATCTGGGAGCGATCCGAGACGCGGGTATAAACAACCGCTTGATAGGTCACGCTGGCATCGCTGTAATCAATATCGTTGTTTTGGAAATTCACGTCTCGCTCCTTTCCGATTGCGTATCATTTTGAGTATGGGGTGGCGTGGCTTCGGCTTGATCGGCAATGATCAGTTCTTCGATCAGAACAGGATCGATAGCGGCATCATTTTCGAACGTTTCAGAAGCAAAATCGCGCGCAACTGCCTTCAGGGCGCGGAGCGTATCGTCAGTGCGGCGATTATCCTGAACGCTGGTGATGGGGTGAACCCCAAAACCCAGATCGATGAATTGAACGATAATCGCCCAAAGTGCTTCGATCAATTCGCGCTTTTGAGCCTCCGGGATGTCATAGTCATCCAGAAAGCTCTGATAGTACTCGGCATCAATGCCGAGGCTCGGCTTTGCGGGCGCAGGAGCTACGCTGGTCTTTTGTGTTTCGTTTGCCGCCGCAAAGGTGTCGGCGATGTCTGTGTGCGGTGGTGTCCTTTGTGTCATGGTTTGGGTATCTTTCCGTTTTTAATTGTCAGCTTGAATCCATGGGCTCATCTCTCCTTTCCTTGAGTGAGGGGCGGTTTTTGCTGCATGTCTGAGATGATCCCAGAATAGCAAAACCGCTTATCCTCATTCAAAGCTTTCGTGGTTTTCCGCGCGCCCAAAGCGTGGATAACCTTGAAGGTTATTGTTCGAGTTCCGGCTGGCTTTGATCTTGGCCATGCTGCGGACTTTGTGCAGAACCTTGACGGTTTTGCGCCGTGTCGTTCATCAGCATGTCGCGCTGTTCGGACAGGCTTTGAGAGCCCTTGTGCCCGTTTTGCGGATCGCTGTTCTGCGAACGCTCCTGTTTTCTCAGGCGATCTACGGCGTGATAGGCTTGATCAGCCAAACGTCGGACTTTCAATATATCCGTGCCCGAGAAGGATTGCGTCTCTGCAATCTGGCCTGTCTGCGGATCGGTATAGATGCGCGCGAAGGTCACATTGTAGAAGGGACGGCCTTCTTTGCTGACATTGCGGAAGATGGATGCTTTAACAGCGCCGTCATTGAAACGCTCAACTGGGGCGTTGCCGCTGCCACCTGTTTGATGGTCTTGGGGTGTGTTTGCCATGATGTTTTCCTTTTCTGTTAGAGTTGGCAAAAGGGGAAGACGATATCACAAAAAGAACAAAATAGGAACAAAAACCTATAGTGTGTTGATTTAGAACGAGAGTTCTGCATGCGATTGTATTTACCGTTCCGGTTCGTTCATCTGGCGCTCATGCGTGTGATCTGGCTGATAAGATCTTGCTTGTGCCATCGCGGCGTCACGCTGCTCTGCCAGCCATGCGGTTTTGAAGGTGGTTTCATTGACCGGGCGAGCGATACGCTCTGGTGGACGCAAGGCGGGTTTGGGTTGGTCTTTTCCAACCATGGCCGAGCCACGTCCCTCACTGCGCTCTCCTGAACTCTGCTCGCCAGAGCCTTGTTCTGTTTGATCACGCTCACCATGAGCAGGCTTGTCGGGATGTCGAGGCGCTTGCGATTTAAGCTGCGCCTCATGCTGCACGCTTTCTTGCCTGCGCTGTGCTTCGGGCTTTTGCAGATGAAGGCGCATTTCCTCGCGCTCAGGATCAGCCTCACGCTGATAATCGCGCTTCAACTGGGGCAATGCCGCAAGCACATCGGCAGACATCCAAGGCCCATCGTAATGCTGCGCTACACTGCCGGAATTATGTGGAACTGGTTTACCCATCACAGACCTCCCACGAGCGAACCAGCAAGCCGATGCAGGATGTTGGTGTAGAGATAGAGATAGCCGAGCGCGAAAATCCACCACAGGGAGCAGAGCGCAGCCAGCGCCTTGAAGATCATGGCGCGGCGCTCCAGACGGCGTTTGCGTATGGCCGGATCAACGCACAAATGGCGATGGAACGTTCGTTTCCAAAACCGCTTGAGTGTTAAGGCAATGCGTTTCAGCGGCCAATTCGGACTGGCCTTGAACCAGGTCTGTACGGGTTGGAGAAAAGGCTTGCCGTGAAAGGGATTGATTTCCGCGACATCGCGGATCGGATCAATTGCCGCGTATGCTGCCACATCCACCTGTAGGGGAAAGTTGCCCCTTAAAAACAGGAGCCCCTTTTTCGTACGGCGTATTTCATCGGCATCAAAGACCGGTTTGCCGTCTTCTGAAAAACTTGCGCGTGAGAACCCATCCTCAGCATAGGCCGTGTTGCCGCTTTTGTTTTCCGCGACATAGGAGGTGCGACCGGCGAACTTCTCCAGAAGGCTCAGGACCGAAGAGCCGCGTTGCCCCGGCAACGCCAACACGATCTCACAATTATTCCAGAGGGTTTCGAATGAGCCTTTGCCGTAGGTCTTCTCAAACGCGGTATCGTTTTGTAGCACGAAGATATTGGCAACGCCGTACCCCCTTGAATATGAAATATGTCCCATTGCGGGGCTCCTTTCGCTCTGGCCTAGATCAGGCCTTCGATCTTGAAGTTGGAGGTTTCATCGGAAATCACATAAACGCGGGCATGGGCATTTGGGTGGCGCAGAAACTCTGAGTACATGCAGGAATCGATGAGGCTCAGAACCTTCTCTTGCGCTTTCATGCGCGCCGGATCGGCAATGATGAACACTGTGATGGGCTGCTTGCTGTCTTTGAGATCGGAGAACCGGAAGCTGCTTGAGCGCGTAACATTGAAGGCCCGCGTTGAGCGGTTGAAACGCTCCAAATGTTGCCGCGCTCCGGTCAGAAAAGACTCCGCAGACTTGCTTTCGGTTTGAGAGAGCAAATCCGAGACTTGCATGGAGACGCCTCTGAAGTAGGCGATGAAGTCATTGCGATCTGACTCGGCGTGAAGGGAGAACCACGGGCTGGCCTCGAAATTCATTTGAGAAAAGCCGGTCTCAGACACGTCATTGGGCAAGCGCCCACAGCCCCACAGCGCATGACAGCAGCAAGCGCTGCCGGTCATCGAGCAGGCTGGTTACATCGCCGAGGGTTGCGCCATGGCCGTCAATTAGTACCGATGTCAGGAACGTGTAGGCGGCCAGATCACGTGAGCCAAAATCAAAGAAGCGATTGTCGCCACCCCCGCCCACCGGCTCTGGGCATATTTGGTGCGAGAACTGGCTGACATCATTGCTGACATCGCGCAGGCCGCCGCTGCGAAAGAAATTATCCGCAATCAGGTTCAGTGGGTTGTATGTCGCGGAAGCCCCAAGCAGATCAGCATTGATGTCCGCGATGTTCAGGATCACGACTTTCTCCCCGCGATCCTGAAGAGGCTTTGCGAGGACACACGCCAACTCTGATTTGAAGTCTTTGACGACCTTGGGGCCGCGAATGCTCAAAATCGTGGGAACAATGGTGCCAACCGTCTTAAAAGAGTTGGGAGGCCCGATCACAAGGGCATTGGAAGCAAATTCGCTTGTGATGGCGCGCCCATCGACCGATCCCCAATACGGCCCCCAGCCGTCGGTGGTCAGCTCATGCTCAATCTCAAACACTTCCGCAAAGCGGGCTTTGCCCTTGTGACCGGCAGGCGTGCGGCTGGCGCTCAGTTCATATTGGCCGGCAATCCAGCGGCAGGTATCTCCCAGAAGGGTCATGCCCGCAGCAACGGCGAGGCTGGCTGCGATAAAGGATGGCCAGTTGGGATCGGAGGCAAATGCAGCCCCGTAAAACACCGGCCCGAATTCACTGATCGCATAGGCGCACAAGCCCATGAGGATGATGAGTTGCGGCGCGCGGCCAAACAGACCGCCATGCGCCGCTGTGCGGGAGCTTGAATCAGACATGTGGTTTGTCCTTTTCTGGCCAAGGCGTGCAGGGTATGCGGGCGCTATTAGCGCCCGCCAGAGACATCGAAGCGCAGACGGGTGATCTGCACGCTTTGAGCGCCTGCCTCTTCGAAGTAGCTTTCCCACCAGCGGATAAGTTCATCCTCGCCCGAGCAGTGCGGTCCATATTCAGGGCGGATCAGCATCAAGATGGTGACATCCACGCCAGCCAGAGAAGCGGGGCGAACCCGCGCCCAATGCTCACCGCCTTTGAAGTTCTCAAAGCGCGGTAAGTGACCGGGCTCACGGCAGGCACGGATTTCCAAAGTGGATTGGATCAAATCCGAGACCACGATCAAGGATTTGCGCCCCTCGCCGTTCTGAAACTCTGGCAAGCGGGATAGCCCTTGAAGCTGCTCCAGGATCGGGCTTTCGAAGGCTTGCGGGTTTGCAGGCGCAGGATCCGTGATCGTCGTCAGTGCAGGCGCAATCTCTTGATCGAAAATGCGTTGCTTCTGCGTGGCGAGATAAGCCGGATTGACGCTCGGCGCGCCAAGCGCTTCCAATTCAGAATTGGTTGAGGCCGGAACGCAGGTCTCGACCACAGCATCGGGAATAGAGCCGATTTGATCAACCTCCGTGTTGTAAAGCCTGATCCGCTCATTGGCTTCGGCGCGCCTGAAATAGTGGTCTGAAACAAACGTCCAGATGTCACGGGCTTGCTGCGTATCCGCACGCGGGTTCGAGCTATCGACAAACATCACGGTTTGCGCCTGATCGCTTTGCGGATAGCAGGCATGCTCATCGGGTTTGAGCGCATTCATGTCCTGCCAGACGAGATAGCCAAGACTGGATGATGCGAGGATCAGACCACCTGCAATCGACAACACAAGCAGAAGGGATGATTTCTGTGCTTTGGGTTTACCGGAACGTGATCCGGAGCGACCACCGTGCCGAGAGTTACGGTTTCGGCGATCAGCACGCGAGTCCGATGCGGAGCCGCCAATTGAAATCGAAAAAGCCATGGCCATGTTCCTTTCAGGCTTGAGACGATGGGGAAGGCTTGGATGGAGCCGGTTCGGCAAGATCAAGACGCGCGAGAGCGGCGCTATAGGCAACAGTGAGCGCGTTCACAGCCGGTTTGTATTTGCTGCGAAACTCACCCAGGTCACCAAAGACAGGGCGCACCGGCGGGGAGATTTTTGCGCGCAGATCATCCAGCTTGATGCCTTCAACCGAAAACTCTGATGTGGTCTTGGCGATGATATGCTGGGCTTGCAGGAAGGATGCAGCCTGCTCACGGATTTCAGCTTCGCGCTGATCAATCAGGCCATGTAGGCGATGATATTCATCGCTCAGCGCTTCGAAATCTTCATCCGGTTCACGGCGGGCATCGGCAATTGGATCGGCGCAATCGGCCAGGTCATCCATGGCTTTGATCTGAATTGCTTTGACTGTGTCAAACGCTGTGTCACTCGCAGCCTTACGATCAGCCGCAGCGCTGGCGCTCTTTGCGCTCGCACGGGAGAAACCCGGATAGGGGTCTTCAAAGGCCGAGAGTGCCGTGCGCCATGACAAGATGGCAAAGGCCGTGCCCGAAAGCATCAGCATGATACTGTGCATGTTGGTAAGCGCAGCAGCGAACACGTCAGGCGAGATTTGAAGAGTGTCAGGTTGCCCCGTGGTGCGAACAAGCGCAGCGATGCTCAACACAAGGGCAATAGCCGTGCCTGTTAGGAGCGACCCGAAGCGGCCAAAACGGCGCGCTTTTCGCATGTCTGGCGTTTCCGCAGGCGCATGGATGCCGTAATTCCAGAACCGCCCGAAGAACCCGCCGCCCAGACCGGCAGAGAGCAAAGTCGTAACACCCGCTATCGAAAAGCCAAGCGCAGCGGCAGGCGCGATCCCAGGGGCAAACCCCGCGCCGTAGAAAAAGACCGTGTTGATGGCTCCCTCGATGAAGAGAAACAGCAGCAACAACGCAAATGCGAGTGTGCGGTCGGCCTCAACAGGTGCGCGCGTGATCCCGTGCTCATACTGAAAGGCTCGAAGGTCGCAGTCAGCTTTTTCGGTTGCCGTATCCAGCGCAGTAATCGTTGCGGCCTGAAGGTTGGCTTCAGCCTGCAACTCGGCGCATGCAAGATCGCTGAGGGACATCACATCGGGAATTGAATGGTCAGCACGTCCCTTGAGTTCAGCGCAATCGCTTTGATACTCCGCAATCTCTTGACTGAAAAACTCGGCAGCCTCTTGGACACGCTGCGCAACAAACAGCTTCACATCACCGGCCATAGCAGCCTTGTGAAAGTCGTCGCCGGAAGGATGTCTGGTCATTGGACGCAACTCCATTGTCGTCTGACTCGCCGTATCAAGGCCGGGTCAGGATTGAGGCCGAACGGAAGGGTTCGCAGAATCGCAAGGATCGCAGCGTGGCCGTCAGATCGGCGGGTTCAGGACATCAGGGATATGATGTTAAGCAGAGTATAGCCAAACAAATTTGTTCGGTCAATGGGGGACAACAAATTTGTTTGGTTATGAGTCGAAAGGGGAGAAACTCAACCCTACATCGTAACCGATAGCTTCTGCGTATTTTCTAATGGTATCAATTGAAGGGCTGTGTTCGCCGCGCTCAAGACGCCGGATCGCATTTTCTTTGGTTCCCATGGCTTCGGCAACAACGGCTTGCGTAACCCCAGCTTCCAATCGCGCAGCCTTGAGCTTTGCGCCAATTTCCTTCGGATCGGCGGCAACGGAAAAAATTGTCTGTGTAGTGTCCGGCTTTGCCGGTGGTTTGCCCGAAGGCATAGGCTGAGGCGCTGTGGGGCGCGCCACTTTAATAAGTTGATCTGAAATGTCCCTAAGAGCGTTTCTGAGTAATGGAGTATCTACTTCAAATTTAAAAACTGATTTTATTTTGTTTGAAACAAATGATCGATACGTCTCAAGAGACAACTCATCTTTCATTTCAATACTATATATTATATCAAAATCGAGAAGAAATGAAATAATTCTTTTGATGTCGTGACTTTGAAAAGCAATGCTACCGCCAGCTCCGGTGTCTAGGTCTTGGCTCACAGGCCGATTTCGCGACAGCCCCATACCGCGCCCTCGTCCCGACGCTTTGGTCTCTGGTCTTTGTTGAAGAAGCCGAACCAAAATATCCGCGTGCCGATCTGCCAATTCCGGCTTGCTTGCAAGCGTCGCAATAATCTTTTCGGCATCGGTCATGAAAATGCAAAGTCCCCGCGCGGTCTCAGCGTAGGCTCTTAACACAATCCGCACATACGCGATGCACCGGTTTGTCGGAGCGGCGAATTATCCCTAAGAAAGAGGATGCATCACCAAACCGTACGAACTATGAGGCGCGCATGAAAGAGCCAACCCCAGAAGAAATCGCCGAAATCGAGAAATACAATGCGTTTCTACGAGATTTGGGAATGCGTTCAAAGCAGAAATTTGTCGCGAATGCAGGTGAATTTCAAAAATTCCTGCCACCCTATTTATTGCTATCCTTAGATGCAAAAGGCCAAATTGAACATGGTGAATCGCTGCTTGATTTAGATGAGTATCAACGACTGACTAAGGCTTACTATGAACATCAACTCGACAAGATATTTATCCAAACGCGCACACCGGGAGATGTCGACGACCCAATTAGTCTTTCATGGAAAGTGACGGGTGATCTGGACTTCTTCGCTTATGCAAATGCAGACGACGGCCATGCTGAGATAGAAATTTCAATCGGTACGATACATGCTTTGCAAGACTTGGCTTGGCGAGCAGCGAGCTCAGAAAATTTCTTCAATGTCCGACCTTACGACCATCGACAGCACGCAGCAATCTCTAGGTTTTTTTGCTATGAGCCGGAGGCTCCTTGGGTTCCGAGACATCGTTACTTTGATTATAATCCACGAGAAAACAAGACGCCTGACACGCTGGAGTATCTCGAATACGCCCGTGCTCATGGAATAGAACCCGACAACCTCGCGCTCTTCTACCGGAAACTCCCAATGTCTGAAGATCGGTTGGCGCTCGCTCAGGCGATGGTGAACATCGCGCTGACTTGGATGTTTTGCCACGAAGAGGCTCATCTGCGTTTAGGGCATCTGTCAGACAATGTCACTGATGATTGGCGAGGTGAGCATTGCATTGCGATGGAGTGGCAAGCCGACCGATCAGCGTGCAAAAGGGTGTTAACGATCTTTCTTGACCAGAACGCCCCTCTTCCCTTTTTACATCCTGACCTTGCAAACAGTCACATCTGGCGATTGAGGCTCATCTCGTCTTCGATTGGGATGGCGATCTCGTTGCTTGACAGGGAGCACATGGTCCGAGGTGCATCCGATGAACATCCTTCCGCCAAGTTGCGCCTTGCCCAGCTATGCAAAGAGACAGTCCGAGCCTCGGAGGATTACCTCCACGGCCTGCAGCATTACGATTTCGAAGAGTCGCTTGGAGTAATTGCTGAACTCGCGCGATTTGGTGAGCCCCTTGGTCAAACCTTCCACCTGATCGAAGGCGTTTTGTGGGACGTTTTTAGCATTATCGAGATTTTCGATTTCGAAGCGGGTGTCGGAAATCGAACATCCGAGCACATCCTCCTGAACAATGACGCTGGTTCACATGTATTGGCATTTGTTTTCGCGTGGGGATTGGATGGAAAACTAGACTTCCGCTCAGGTAGGGCAATGCCACGTTCTCAGCGAGATGAAGAGATGCTGCATCAATGGATTGTGAGCGTTTCGAAGTTTCTTGATGTGCCTATGCCCGAATTTCTAGAGATGTGGCTTTATGCCAGCGTCTTGTTTCTGGAAAGCCATCAGATGATTATCGATACGAATATTGTGGTTGACGAGCTCAGTCCTATCTCAAAAAGCCTGGCAATGAAAAATAACTTAATAAAATACATATAGGTTTGAACGTTGAATTGAGTTCATTGCGAGAGAATTTGCACTGCGCCCTCAAAATTTGGTACAATGGAGTATCAAAACAATGAGGGTGTATGCGCAGCTATCTTGCTGATTTTAATGACAGATCACGCGATCTCGCCGGTGAACGTCAGGCGATTGAGCTTGACGGTCTGAACGCCGCGCGCTCTGGTTTCGACAATGGCCGCAATGCGAGCCAGCTTGCTGCCCTTGGCTCCGATGCTCTTCCAATCAACAAGCGCGGGAAGGATGCGGGCAGTGATGCCCTAGACATCATTCTCACCACGGTTTCCTACGAAGAACTGCTGTCGCGCACCTATGGGCGCTTGGGCGAAGCAGAAGCCGCCGTTGAAGACTTGATAACGCTGGCCACCGAGCGCTTTGAGGCCGAACAGGCGAGACTTGATGAGCTTGAAGCCCAGGCGGCGCAATTGCCTGATGGTACGCGGGTGGCTCGCGCAGAAGACGGACATATCTATGCCATCGAAAGCGGACGCCGCATCTCAGACGAAGACGCCGCGACGATCATCTGGCGCGGCGATGAGCCGGACCTTGAAACCATCAGAGCGCAGGAAGAGCGAACCGATGCCGCTCTTGATGTTTTGGATCGCGCCCGCACAAACGAAATTCGCTTAGGCGATATTCGCGAAGAACTGTCCGATCAGCCGAGCCGCGAGCGCGTGCACGAGCTGGAAGACGAAATCGACGGCATCGTTGCGCAAACCGAGAGCGATTATGCGCTTCTAAACAGTGCCAGCATCCCAAGTGAGGTCCCGCTCAGCGTTGATCCAACAGCTATCGCCGTGCCGGAAGTTTAGACGCTATTCGTCGCGCTCAAACTTTCCACAGTGTTTCTCGACAACCGCCAGAACGATGGCGGCAGGCTGGTATTGGGGCAATCGCCTCATCGCATCGATGATTTCAGCGTGTTTCTCACGCTGCGATTCAGAATCAGCCGAGTACCAAGAGTTCATGCAGCGCGCGATGTCCGACGCAGTCTGAGACGCGACTACGCCAATCATATTGATCCCGTTGCCGATGAAAGCCTCCTGTGCTTCCCGATCAAACGCGAAAAACTCTGCCATTTGCGGGGACGGTTCAGGCTGGCTTTGTGCATACCCTTGTGTGGCAGAAAGCGCGATCAGGCTTGCCAGCGCTAGCGTCTTTACTTGTAACATTGTCGATCAATTCTGTTACAAGAAAGGCAAAACACGATGGATACATCAAAAACCGCATGTTCTGACTCATTTCCGCCCTTTTGGCGGTCTGAAATCAAGTTTCACCGCTTCAAACACGCCGTCACGAAAAGGATCGTTATTGCGACCACCAAACGGGATCGATTTGGAGGGCGGCGATGTTGATCAACCCATTAGAAAGCAGGACGGGGTGCATCTATGGCTATGCGCGCGTGTCCACGAAAGACCAGCGCCTACGCGCCCAACGCGATGCGCTGAAAGCCATAGGCGTTGACAGGATTTTCGAAGACAAGGCGAGCGGGGCAAAGGCCAGCCGTAAGGGGCTGGATCAGATGATCTCAATCCTGAAGCCAGGCGACACGGTGATCACCTTTCGGCTCGACCGCATGGGGCGCAGTGTCTTGAATCTGGCCGAACTACTCCGGCACTTTGAGCGGCACGGTATCGGCTTTATCTCCCTCACCGAAGGCATCGACACCAGCACGCCGAGCGGCAAGCTGGTGTTCAACATTCTGGCCGCGATTGCCGAGATGCAGCGCGAGGTGATTGCCGAGAACACCCGCAGCGGTTTGGAAGCCGCACGAAAGGCCGGAAAACGTCTTGGCCGTCCGCGTGCAATGACGGACCAGCAGATCATCGAGGCAAAACGGATGATCAAAGGTAACCGCTATTCCAGAGCGCAGATTGCCAGCCGTTTCGGCGTGTCTAGGATGACGTTACATCGTGCAGTGGCATGAATAGATTTCAGATTTTTACGATCTGCGTCGCGTTCTTGGCCTTTGAGCAGCCAGCTATGTGATTTTTTTGCGCCTTAAGTGCAAGAGCGCGAGCGTTCCGCGCGCGATTAACATGAGCCGGCAAACCAACGAATATTCGCATTTGCTCATTGAATGAATGAATTTTCCATATAAAACATACCTCTCATATAAGAAAAACGTTTTTCTTGCACATAAAGCCGCGTAGCATATCTTATAAATATTCGGATAAAGCCCAAATATTTCGGCAATTTTCATTCGCTCATAAAATTCTGATTTAGATTTCACGCCTCTATATGAATTTCTCGAAAATTCATCAATGTAGGCCGATATGTTTCCAATTTGCTCATAGCCTTCAAGCGCGTTTTTGTGCGCCTGCATGGGGGGCGGAAGAAAATCAATATTACCTTGCTCTTTCAACTCAATTTGAAGATTGTAAAATCCTCCCCAAATACCATTTTTTAAATAGTATCTAGCAAGCCTCTGCGCACTGCGTTTATAAACATCTGATTTTCTCAATGGATACAATAAAATGATGCACCACTGAAACAAATCAAAGTGCTTACGCTTGTGTGAAAAAGATAGTTTTGACCAGAGTCTCATGGCCATAAGAAGGGAAATTCTCGGCGAAAAAAATTTTCCTGCATTTCGATGGTGCGTACACCGGTTCAGCAAAATACTGAGCTCCGCATATGCGCCGTTCGGAACTGATTTGGTGAATTCTAGGTGCGACGAAACATAGCGCCCGTAGCGATAGTACACTGCTGAAATTTTTTTGGGGCTGATAGGCCCATATGTCCTCAGAAGTGTATTGTGCGCCGATCGTGCTGCTCCAAGAGAATTGAAGAAATCAAAACGCCAATTTTCGATCTCTTGTTGGCTGATTTGACTGTGAATGACTGGTTTTATCGGTGGAGTTTTCTCGGACACAATTTGTTTTTTGACTTGAAAAATATGCCTCATATCTCCTTCTAAGAAGGTGAAATTCCTCGACAGTACGGCGTTATTTTCCAGATGACGGGCATTCTGTGAAATGTCATTTTCACGGAGAACATTCCAAAATATGGATGCCGGCCGCGCCTCCTCGATGGCAGGACAGATTTCCAAATCAAGACCGGAGTAACCGACCACGATGAGTGTTCGTCCCGCGACAAGATTTTCGAATAATTCACCTTTCCAACCAGAAAGCAAACCTTCTTCAGACATTCGCAAAACTATGCTGACTGGATTTGAAGCACAGCCGTGCACTTTAAATATCGGGATATGCTGACCCAAGGGTAGCGCCGATGAGCTAACAATTGAACGATATGCGTTCTTCAGGGCCAGCTTATCAAAGGCCCTTTCTATCATCATGTCATAGTTCGTTGTGATGATCGGTATTCTACAGCGAGCGCTAATGCGCGCAATACTTTCATGAATTGGGTTGCATCCACCTCTTAGGAAATACTGAGAAAAGTATTCCTTTTTGATTCTATCAACGGCGGGGTAGTGCTCAAAGATATGTTCAAACACACATGATCGCACGAATTCGCGTAGCTGATGATAGGTTGCCTGACCCTTCTCTGACTCGGTTAAGAGGTCACTCACTTCATCTACGAGAGATTGACCAGACGGTAAATTCGATGGGCTGAAGAGAGAAATACCTGACCCAAGCAGAAAAGTACAAGGTTGGCTGCGTAATGTATTTCGCAGATAACGTTTCGTTGAGGCATCGTTTAATTTCAACATCGAATTATTGGTCATCAATTAGATATGATTGCCACGATTAAAAAGGTCCATACCTATAGCTATGTTTTGAGTGTCGTGCACTCCCAACGCATCCAAGGTGTAGGCGTGTCTTTGACCCTGGGGTGTCTGCGTTACACGCAAGATGTGCGCGGCGGTACTACCGCCGCGCATTTTGGCTCATTGCGCTGGGGCTTCATTCGGCAAGGGGAACCGTTCCCGTTCCCCGTTGCATCCCCATCGGCTATTGCCGTGTGACGAAACAGGTCTAAGGGTAAAGCTACCGGACTATCATAAAGCTGTTTTATTGATCTAAAGATCGGCAACTACTTGCCACTCTACGAAGTCACTCCGCTTCTCAAAAATCCCTCTCAACGCGTCCTTCAAGCGGGAGGGCTTTTTCGAAACATTGATCACTAGTGTGTCCATGGCTCGCGTGATTGGGATCATAGCCCACTGTGCGGCATAAGCGGCTGCCAGGTCTTCCGCACTGTCAAACAATCCCCCCAAGTCTGGCGGCGACGACAAGAATTGTCTTCTCTTGTAATCGTAAAAATCATCAAAGGCATAATTGATGACTGTCCAACCTTCCAAACCGCGACAAGAATCATACTGAACAATGCGCAAGGCATCCCGGTCCGTTGGATAATTCTCTCTAACATCCGTTGAACACGCGTCCCAGACGAGGCCCCCGTCTTGCTGAATTGCCCGGCCAGGAATTGAGTGGGACTCATCTTCTTCGCTGGCGACAAGCGCGGGTGGAACGCAAGCAAGGAGATCGACCGGATAGTTGCCGAGTTCCGCGGCCTCCGCTTTGAGCTTTTTGAAAATCGCGGTATCACGCGAGATATCGCCTTCGAGGATGATGATGCGCCCGCCATTCGCATCCGGGTTCGCCTCCAAATCCCAATTCTCAAGTCCAAGCGCGTCGGCGCAATCAGCAACAAAGTGTGCCAAATTAGCCTTCATCCGCAGACACCGTCTCAGTCGGCGGGGCCGGAGAAGTTCGCGAGAAAGACCAGCATCCCAATCGGCAACGGAGTCACGCACATACTGATCGACGCCATCCGCGACCACAATTTGCTCAGGTGTGAAAACAGTGCGCAAGGTTTCGATCTCATCTGAAGGCCAATCCTGACCTTCATCCACAAAGATGACGTCCCACGCGAAGTCGTCGGCATTCTCTTCTATCAGACTCTTGAGATCGGCCGAGGATACAGCACCGCTGCGGAGATAATCGATGAGGCTCTGCTTGTGCTTCTCATAGTTGTCTAGGAAGTCGTCATCGTTGCCGATAATGCCAAGTTCCCCCATCAGCCTCGCGATAAAGGAATGGACGGTCTCGACCCCAATTCCGCCCCTCGCAAGATTACGGGGTACACCAAGTAGCGCCATCGTGCGTCGCATGTCAGCGACAAGCGCCTTATTGTAGGTGAGAACAAGTGAGCGCATTCCAGCGTTGTCGAAAGCGCGATATGCCATCTGTAGCAAGATGACAGTTTTCCCAACGCCGCCGCGTCCGCGGAGCACTATCTGCTTGTTGGTAAGGTCTTCAAGCCATTCATCGGGAAGAGCGGATTTGACGATGCGGTCCATTCTTCTGCGATCAATAGAAGTAGGCTCAATTGTCTTTAGAACTGTCGCTTCGGGTGATAAAATCGCGAGAAAATTCTCGTCCGGGCCAAAGCTAATTCTCGCGATCCGGTCCCTCACCTTGGGCTGCGCCACCTGTCCGACAATGTTCAGGATCGTTTCGAAGCTGGCGTCAACTCCAAAAACGTTGTGAGGACGCTCTGGAACGTCGGACTCGCGCAGGCCCGTCATGAAGATCAAATCCTTCACGTAAGGGCTTGGTAGTCCTGCGCGCCCAAGATAGCTCTTGAGTTCGAACACCTGCTTGAAGGCTTTCTCGGTGACACACTCCCAGCCGCGCGGATACTTTACTGACAAAAGTTTGTCGTCGAAGCGGACTCCGCTGGCATCATGCGATTTTACCTCAACTGCCAAAGCGAAATTGCGAACAAATGCTCTGCGTGGGAGTACCGGATCGTTATCCCGAGGGTAGAATTTCATCTCCACATCGAACTCACGGGGCTCTGAGAGATGGCCGACAACAAAGACATCTATGTCTTCGTATTTTTGACCATAGAGCTTTAGGCCCACGAAGAGCTTGACGTGGTCATCTGGATTTTGGCTCAGATCAGGCCATACAGCGAGGATGAGTTTTCGGAGGTGAACCGCCGCCTCATATTCCTGTCCTTCGTTTGCTCCAACAATCTCAATCATCGGCACCTACGCAATCGAATGCGCCCGGCGGGCGTTCTTGAGAATGACAGCGAGAATGCAAAGGACTGACCATCTTAATTCTCACGATCTAATCTGCTGTAGTACTTTGCGACTGACCCAAGGAAGATTGCCGCGCACTTCAAGCTCGTTCTCGACGATGACGCGGTATTTCGTGCTGTTATCTCTGAGGTCAGCAAGGTTTGCGTCAGTTGGGTGGCCACTCGTCAGAGGTCCTGACAAAGCGACAACAAACGATTTTCCTGCCGATTGAGCCAGAATAGGAACTTCGATGGTCTTGCCCTCGCCGTAGGTGACGCTCGCTCCAGCCTCGAAGGAGATATCATCGTCGCAGCGTCTTTTGAGATCGTTCAGCAAGAGCGTAGTGGAGGCCTTCAACCGATGTGGATTGAAGCCAGGTTGTTGGCCTGACAAGAGGTACTCAAGAAGCTCGACGCCGACATGACGGTCAAGAAGCCTGTGTTCGAGCCTGTTCTTAAAGCTGCGGAGGCATCGGTAGCACGAGCCATCGCAATTCTCAGGGCAGTGTTTGAGAATGGACAGCGCCTTCTGGAACAATTCAAGCCCACGCTCCGCCATCTGGCTTGCGAAGCCAGCGCCGCCCGGCAGTGTGTCGTAAAGAAAAATTTCAACTTCTTTTCCGGACTTCCCCTTGGTCGTCAGTGCAGGTCGAAACTCAGCCATTAGTTCGCCAGGCTCGATTTCAAGCAACTGACAGGCCGCCTTCGCAAGTGCCTCACTAACCGTCCGAAGTGCGACTTTAGTGGAGTCATGCGCTGGCCGAAGTTCGATGGGTTTCTCCACTCGCATCGAGAAGAGACCAATATCTGTGATAAAGTCCGTGCCGAGGAAAAGATGGCGTGTCGGACTGAGACCATTGCACGTCAGATCGTCATCCTTGGTCGGAAAAGGCTTGCGGTGCGGACCAGCAAGACTGGGGTTCGGTGTCGTGCTGGACTCGATACGCCCACATTTGACGCAGTAGGTATAGCCTTCGTCTTCAGGGCCGGTGTTAGACACCATAAGGTGTTCTCGTGTGCTCAGGCCGCGAATCCGGTCATTGGCATGCACCCATCCCGCTGCATCGCGCGGCGGCGTCCCCATCGTGAGCTTGGCTCGGGTCGCATAGCTCGTCTCCGGAATCTCATCAGGTGAGGTAACTTCCTCTTCAAAGACGGGATGAGCAAAACCTAGTGGCCGAAGCCAATAGCGCGCGGGTCCGAAGCTGCAGGGTTCGCCGCATGCTTCGCAGTCCGATGTATCACGGCGAACGACCTCTCCTTGCTTGTAGGTCTTTGCGTACCCGCACTCAGAGCATTGCATGTAGAGCTTGCGGGCTTGCCAGGCCTCGTCGAGATCATTCTTCATCACAGAATAGATCGCACCTGAGGTATAGCACTTGCCAGCAATCCAGACCTGCTTGCCAGGAGCATACTGCGAAAGCGCAATCGGCAAGCCCTGTGATGGCGCAAACTTCATGATGTGGCGGAAGGGTGAGGAACGGTCGCGGTCAAAGACGTGGAATGTCGCGACGTCCGTAGGAAATGCGTAGCGGGGCAGCTTCCCACAATAGAGGAGACGGTCCAGAAGCTTATTGGGCTGTGAGGCCTGTTGCGGACGCTCTTCCCCTTCCTCCGGAGCT
The DNA here is from genome assembly GCF_000154705.2 of Hoeflea phototrophica DFL-43. Lineage (NCBI taxonomy): Bacteria > Pseudomonadati > Pseudomonadota > Alphaproteobacteria > Hyphomicrobiales > Rhizobiaceae > Parahoeflea > Parahoeflea phototrophica. The sequence continues at coordinate 680,426 of NZ_CM002917.1, forward strand.
TCCTCATCTCCCCCATCGCCTTCGCCATCTTTATCGTCATCATTTGTCGCGTCCGACGAAATCGCATCATCGACAGCCTTCAGGCAGTCCGCCACAAATTCTCCGAGTAATTCAGTCCGATCTGCATCTGAGAGTTCGGTCGGCAGCCAAGAGGCAATCCGCCCGCGAAGCGATTCTTCATTCTCCATCAGCCAAGACGCGAAATCATCGCGGTTTAGCACCGAGTCCGGCATACGGAAGGCCGAGACGCTCCCAAGAACAGAGAAAAGATCATGCGGTTGGCTAGCGTCAACCGTCGGCAACCGATCCTGATGGTAGCCTTGCAGAAGGTAGGCACGGATGTGCCGCCGAGCAATCTCCGGGTTATCCAGTGTCAGCTTCGGGTCAATTACTTTGCCGCGGATCATTTCATCTGGCCGCGAGAAATAATGTTCGTCATGGCTATCTGCGCTGCCAAAAGCCAAGACCGTCGCAACGGCGTTACCACGACGACCAGCACGTCCAGCACGCTGCTGGTAATTGGCACGACCAGGGGGCATGTTCCTCAGCGCCACGCCTGTCAGAGCGCCAAGGTCAATACCAACCTCCATCGTCGTTGTACTAGAGAGAATATCGATAGCTGTAGAGCGAGACCTGAGGCTGCTGCCCACGAGCGCGATATCCTGAAAGAGCAGTTCATGTTCTTCTGCTTTAGAGAACACATCTTCGTTCTGCGGAGCATTAAGTTGCGCGGTATGCTCCGCCGCGATCAGCGCCATTGGTTGTCGCGGCGGCTCTTGCAGTGCCTCGGTGACAGGTTTGCGGTAAAACCCTTTTCGGGCAAGGAAAACGCGATCGCTATCTGGATCAAGTGCGTCCACGGAAAGGTTACCACAGTCCAGGCAACGATCATGTCCGGGTATTGGCCTATGGACCGACTTGCAACTCGTGCAATGTACCCAGTCTCCCTCAAACTGTAACGATAGTTCGCTTCCGTTGAGATACCTGTTCCCGCCTTCCTTGGACTTTGTGAACGTGGAGATGAGTTCGGGATGCCATTGATCCCAGAATAGCTTCCGGGCAGCTTTCTCCGTGATTACGGTATTGATAGCTTCGATCTTGGCCTTCTCTTTGCGCGACCTCACACGGTAGCCGTCGGAGGCCGGTCGGTCGATCCAAGTTCCTGGCATTTTTGCTAGGCTGAATCCGTTCCAGCAACGAAGCCAGAATCTTGCTAAGGCGAGTTTCGCTTCGTCAGTCTCTGCGAGGTTTGAAATAGGTGGTAGATCAAGGATCTTCTTGCGATGGCGGTCCTTCTCGCAAAGCGACGCCAGTGCGAGCGCTTCCATCCCATAAAAGCGGTCTGAAAGGGTTGTGAGCATACTTCCCAAAAGAGCCTCAGGCGCACTATTGGCATGCACATCGTCGAGTAGGTCCAAAAGAGCGACTGGATCGTCTAGATTGCCCTCATTGATTGCTTTCGCGACGATATCCTCTGCATCAAAGTTTTCGTGCCCATGCAACTCGGGCCGAAGTCGAACATTAAGCCTTTGCGATGCCAAAAGCACACCAAGAAATAGGTCATCAAGCCCAAGACGTCGGCGCAATAATTCCTGGTCCTGTAGCCATTTGAATCCGCTGATGATCAGTGGCCGAAGAGAGTCTCGCTCCGAGTACATTTGAATGTTGGGCGCCAGCCGTGCCGCAACTTGCCGGGAGTCACTGAACGCAAGTACCTTGCGCCCACGCAGAGGTGCGAAACGAGTGGCCTCTTGGGGGCCAGGTGGCTGAATCTGGATTTGACGTGTCAGCAACGCCTGGAAAGGTTGATCGCCCTTGGTCTGGTGATCCTGAACATAGCTTCGACCAAAACGAGCGGTCTTGCCACAAACGGCGCAAGGAACAAACTTTCCGGGCGGTTCCGGCGCGCTTCCGCCATCATCGTCATTACTTGCCGCGTCAACCAAGCGCCCTTGCCGGATGAAGACTGTTCTGGTGCGCGGCCCAATTGTATTTGGGTTGAGTTGTCCTGTCTCAAGGTCGTAATCCGCTGGCTCAGCGACATCCTCACGAGCGGATTCTTCTAGAAGCAAATCGATAGGCTCAAGCGGCGCGCTCTCTCCACTTGCCATCCGTTGTGGCTTACCCGGCTCTGACCAAAGGTCGTGCGGCTCATCGATGTCGTCAGTATAGGCCCGCCCATACGCGGTACCGCAATTTCTGCATGTGAATAGTTCCAGGACGCGCGCACCGCAGTCGCAGGTGTCCATAGGCTGGGAGTACATTTTCCCGCAGATGCCGCCGCGTTCTTCATTTGCGAGTTCGGTGCAATCAGGGTCCATACAAACCCAGAGGCCAGGCAATCCACGAAAGAAGTTATGAACCCGGCAAGGCAACAGCCCCGGAAGGCCCGAAGATGGTCTTGCAACACTACCTAGCGCCAGAAGGGTTGTGACAGCCTGATCCGTGACATCTGCCGAAACACCTTCCGGGAAGATAAGCGCGCCAAGTTCAGCTATCGGGATGGCCTCCTTCATGGTTGCGTTAACAAGCCTTCCCAAAGGCCCGAAGTCACGAAGTGCTTGATAAAGAGCCTTTTCCGTCTGTTCTTCAGTATCAACTCCACGATATGCGAGAAGTGATGCAACACTTCTCAGACGTGCTTCGTCGGTCTCCGCTTCATAGAAGGCTCTTAGGTCAATTGCAGCGAGAGCGGTCGCATCGGCATCCGTCCCTGCATCATGATCTGATTTGAGGTCGAGCGTTCCTGTTACGGCAACAAAGGTACTCGCAGGGACACCCGAGAGTTGCGCGCCAAATTCGAGAGCATAAGTCGGATCATCGAAACTTGCAGTCGCACAAATGACCTGAAGTCGCTCCTCAGGTATGCCAAGACGGTCCCGCAGTCTTCTCAGCAAGAGCCCGACTTCGGCACCCGCAGCACCACGATAGAGGTGAGCCTCATCAAGCACGACTAGGAAGGTCTCGCCAGGGTTCTTCTCAAGCCACTCTTTAGTTTTGTCGAAGATTGGCCTCTCAATTGGCCGCATAAGCATGTATTCGAGCATTGAGTAGTTCGTGACCAAAAGGTCAGGCGGAGCAATCTGCACTTCATGGCGTGTAAGGAGTTCGGAGTCGTCTGGCAGTGTGACAGCCCGAGCAAAACTACCCTTGCTTTCCCATCGGCTACCTTTTTGACCGAACCAAGCCTCAAGGTCTGGTTTGGCTGGCCATTTTCCTCTTTCTTTGAGTGCCGTGAGAAGTGCACCTGCCTCCTTGCTCTTCTCAAGATCGGAACTCTTAGCACTCTGAAGCACATCGACATAGAAGTCACCAAAGGAACTAAGTCGCTGCCCATCCTTACTCGCCGTACGAACCCCGGCATAGGGCGTCCGGCTTGTGTACCGGGCAAATCTCGGCGGCCTTCCGCACCAACCCTTGAAGGTCTCAACCAGCCTCGGATCGCCCAGCATCGCCCGTAGTCGGCCAAGTTGGTCGTTCACGAGTGCGTTCATCGGATACATGACAAGCGCTCGCATTGCCGCTTGTTCTGCGAACACTTTGGGATACGCCTCAGCTTCTCTTGCAAATTTTCCGAGGATCGGCAGAAGGAAGGATTCAGTCTTACCCGAACCCGTTCCAGTCATGATGACAATGCTCTTACCGTTGATCAGGCATTCTTTCAGTGAGTCGCCTTGGTGCATGTAGGGCGGATCATAAACAAGGCGCTGCAAATCCTTCTCTGGCGTACTCAGACGCTCCAACAACTCTAGTGCAGCGGTTGGCAACCCGGCCATTGCCGAGAATTTGTTTCCCGATTGGTATTTCGGTGTTGATTCAAGAAAAGGGACGCGGTGAATGACGCCGTCTTTATCTAACAACGATTGACGTTGCGCAATGAGGGATGGCGCGCTGATATGGTAGGTGGCCTCGATGTATTCCTTGAGAGAAGCATGTAGGCTTTCTACAGTTTTTTTGATTGTTTGCATTAGGCGCTCATCATATCAGAATTAGTATCAATGGGAACAATCCAAAGGTTCTCTTGCAAGAACTCCTCTTCCTGGACTGCTTCATCAACCGGAATTTCATAGGAAAATAACGTTTTCTCGACCCGGCATTTACTGCCGAAGATCATAAGTCTTCGTTCCGCCCAAAGCGGAATTGGGGAGTAAAAGCTCAGCCGACACATGCCATCTTCGCAATGATCGACTTTATATCGCTGCGGCACTCCGCGTTCACAGTCTATTGCCATTTGCAGATGCCATGCAGCATCGCACGCACGCCAACGATACCCGCGGAAAGGCAGATCAAGGACACGCTTGAGCATGCCGGACTCCGCTTCGACCAAACACCACAGGGGGGCACCGAACTCCTGTGGACGTCGCGCGACAAATAAACCAGAGTGATTCTTAAGGGAGGTCCATCGCCCTTTGTAATAAGTCGGTTTCGTTTTCGGGTCGATTATATCAAGCCCGTGCACCGGAGCGCATTGTTGTTTTTTGGCAAGTTGTTGACTTGCTTTGGAGAGCGCTTTTTCCGATGGAAGCGTCTTGGGCGCTCGGAGCCACGTTTTTTCCGGTAATCTTCTGAGACCTTCGCCAGCTAGCCTCACGGCGAGGTCTTCCCCATCGTCCGGCCTGATGGATCGTATTCCACGCGACAGGAAGATACGACTTCGGATGTTTTCAGGCAGCCATCGATCTTGGTCAGGAACAATTCCGGTCAGGAAGATGTTGCCGCTCTTTCGTTCAACAAAAGAGGGCGGCGCTGCAAAAACCCATGTTCCCTTTGCTTCGTCTTCTCCAGTCGTCACCTCGGTCAGTTCGAGCAAATCGCCTACGACTATCAGGTCATCAATAAGTGCTTCAATTCGCGTCGGCAGCGTAGATGGCTCATCATCCAAATGGCCCAGACTCTCTACCAGAACAGCGCGAAGTACAGCACGCGAACATGGACAAAGAGACCCGGCAGTACGTCTGAGCATGGCTGCCAAAAAGTTGTCATTGATACCGTGGTCTTCACCCCGCAATTCCAGAAGCGAGCGACAATAGCACAAAATATTTTTAGGGGTGACGACTGAGATCATGACTCGGTCTCCCTAAGAAGTCTTCCGGCCCCGCCATCGGCTAAACTATTGCAGAGGATCGCAAGTCTTGCCGCTCGAACGAGGGTCTGGCTCGTTTTTGCATCCCTGATATGATTTTCTAGACCTGTGGGATAGAGCGTTGGAAGGGAATGAGGTCGGCCAGCGAACTCCATCGCAAACTGACAGGAGTCATCGTTGGCCGCGATCTGGTAGCGCTTCGCCAAATTAGAAAACCAAGCAATAAGTTGTTTTCGGCCTTCCGTCTGCGTGGAGGCATCTCTAATGATGACGCTTGCCATGCCACTCTTGTGATTAACTAGCGATCTAAGTCGCGAAAGAGCTTCATGAGGTTCACGCGCTCCGACTAAGCGGGCTTCCGCCCGCGCCCAATCAAAGCCTGCAACGATGCCGACGATACCTTGCATCAACGTGTTGATCACTTGATATCGGTGAGCGTTGCCGAGATCACCTGCAACACGAGCATTCTTCCAGTATCTCAAGACACGTAGCAGTTTAACAATCTCTTTTGGATCACTCGAAATGGAGCCATGGCTGGGCTGGACGCCAAGGCCGGCTAGCTGTGAGCCCGATAAGCCTGTACTGACTATAACGTAATCGCGTGATTTTCCAATTTGCGCGGCAAATAATCCGCCGGGCGGCTCTACTTTGAAGCCACGCAAAGCCTTCTCTGCATTTACTCGTCGCCCTTTCCGGGGAAGTTCCATTTCAAAAAATCTACAGACAGGCGCTATTTCTTCCTGATTTGTTTCATCGACAAGACGAATGAAAACGCCGTCATCCCAGTGGCGCAGCACCCACCGAACAGGCTTCACCTCGTTTTCAAAACGAACCTCACAGTTACCAAGTTCGCCGCCATCTAATGTAAGAATACCAGATGCTGCTTCCAAATAGCGCCATTCACATTTCTCGCGCTGTATGAAGTCTTTGAAACGCTTCTTCCAGACATCCGCCGTGATGGGCAGATTGATAGCATCACACACCTGCTGCCTGAATATCTCGTCTTCGGCTGCGTTGTGTAGCGACACATACGGCGTGACTTGACGCCCCTCCGGTCCTGCCACCGAGAGGTCAAACTCATTTTGCCAGAACTCGTCAAGCGTTGCATCGTAGGGATTGCGCGTCACAATCAGTCCGGCATGAAGAGCAGTGCCGGAGACCCAGGGCTCGGGTTCACGAACACTGATCTCCAGAAATCCTTCATGCGAGGCGATACCCGCTCCCTCCTTGTTCTTTGTTTGGGCACTGACTTTCAGAAAGTGAGTTCCGGAAGTTAGTTCCGGAAGTTGTATGAAACTCGGCTGACCAGGTTCACTGGCTTGAATTATTTGCGCTTGCATGCCGTCTAGACTAATCTCGAATGACTCAACCTTATGATCTGGAGCGATGCCGAGGCAGGGCCTTTCGGTCGTCAGCCATTCGCCGCGGCCTTCTCCGTCCCATCTTCGACCGGGTAGTCCCACGGGCCAAACCCGAATGGTTCGCGCAACTTCCAGTTTCCAAGCCGATAGCTTTTGAGCCAATCCTTCAGGAATTGCCTCTGGAATACTGAGATGAATGGCATGGATTCCGGCGCAGTTGATTGTGCAATTTTGTTCGACCGGGAACGGAAAATCGAGTGGTTCTCTGGACACGATCACATAATCATGAGCGGGCCGCACGGTGCGGCCTGCAATCTCTCTGGCCAGGCCATCCTTGCCGATCCGGAAGAGCCAAACCGGGCCGGGACTAACGCGGCATTCGCTGCTGAGCAGGTGATCGACGGTGCCATTACTCGCTTCGAATGCGACCATCGGTTTGTCAGTATCAGGCCAATCTCGAAGCACTGCCTGACGACGTCCTGAAAGAAGCCAGCCTCGCGGTTTTTTTCCTGGGCTCCCGTTCACGGTGCAGCGCGTCTGTTTTAGAAACTGGCGCACCTCGGAATTGAGTGCTCCAACGTCCCTGAAACTCGGGATATCGACCTGAAGATCCCAACTTCCTTTTCCCTTATACTGCAATCGAAGATCAGGGCGGATAATCGGGCGGACATCCAGAGGGGCGCTCTGCGTAGCCCCGCCTTTCGCAATTGTATTTCGAGAGTCAGTTCCGCGACCAAGACCTTTGAAACGATCCGAAACGACACGGCTGGCTTCTTTGATCCAAGCTCTTGCGTCCCCAGCCTGCTCAAGGTCGCTGACGATGCGGTCCAACGTAGCAGGAAGAAGTGGTTTTTCTCCTTCAACCTGGTCTTGATGCAGAAGGGCAAGGACAATACGACCGACCAACTCTTCCTGCTGGAGAAATTGCTCTAACCGCGTCGAGGCATGGTAGGCATTGGACGCTATGAGCCGACCAATTGTGCCAGGATCGACTTCGCTTAGTCGGGCAAGGCGATGACGTAGATCATAGAGTGTTCTCGCAAACTGCCATTGGAGAAAACGCGGAAGAACAGCATGAGTTATTGGCCAAGCAATGATACTGAAGTGTTTAGCCCACGGTCCCGACGGCGCGACGCCGTTGTACGAATCCTGGAACTTCCTAAAACACCTAGAAATTTTGTAGCGATCACGAGAATCCCAACCTGGAGTCTCGTCCTCGAAGGATTGCCAATATTCGCCTCCTTCGTAGGAATAGCCCATCTCGGCTGCATAGATGGTCCAAAGCAACCAATGCGGCGCGATCCTCTCGCCTTGGATGAGATTCTGACGCAAGTTCCCGGCGATATCTTCTAGGTTCCCTGTTGAAAGGCCATGCTCCAAAGCGAAAATCGGAAATCCTGTCCGGTCGCGCCTTGTCTTAAGGTCCGAAAAGTGGCCCTCCATTTGTTCCTGCCATGTATCGAGAGGAACGCCCATATCAGATCACATCACCGCAGCGGAATTCTCGTGAAAACCTTGTTGCTCAAGGCGGGATAGCATCTGGCGGCTTTGGCTTCCGAAGAGCCCCATTAAGTCTTCAACAGTCCAGTCTTGATATTCAGACCGTCGCTTCGCTCGCGGCTGCATCCATCTTTCTGTTGCTAGCCCTGCAATCTCTTTGGTCGACAAAAGCGCATCTGTATTGGGCTTGCCTGTTCCTGATTTTAGAATTGCGTCTGCGTTCGCTGCGAGTCGGCTGATGAATACCTCGCGCTTGATGCCATGGCGAAGCATGTCTTCTTTGAAGCCCAGTTCCGCAAGTGCCGCCCTGGTTGTCCGCATACGCCAGTTTGGGCCCTGACCAAATCGGTGCTGGTCCGCATATCTATGATCAATATCTCGAAGATAATCGCGCAATTCTGCGAATAAGCAATCCGGGATATGAAAATGCCCCCATCCTCCGGTGAAGCCAATTGATTCGAGATATTGGACACCGTCGAGCTTCACGCGGTTATACACCGATGATCGACCCATCGAAGACGATGTCGTCACCGCTAGCAGGCGCGCTTTCTTTCCTTCACCAGATATTATTCCGGTTGTGTCGCCATAGGCTGCCTTGAAATCTTCATAAAGTTCACGGCTTCGGAGTAAACACGCCACCAACTTGCCGCCAAGCAATTGGTTGTAAGGAGGTATTGCACCAAGGACATAGGCGTCCATGATGTTGACCAGCCTTGCGCTTCGGTCCTTGGACGTCCAGCCGATCAGCCTATCACGAACGGCAAGATTGAAAACAGGATCGCCGATCGCAATCAGTCCCATCAACTTCCCGCTATTCTCATCCCAAACAAGATAGCGCAGCCGCCTACCGAAACCATTTGAAACCGGCACAGACCAAGTAAGTGATGCAAGACGAAACAAGTCACCTTGCTGCGTTCCAGTTGAGACGCGTTCAATAACTGGAGAAATCCTAGATGGGTCGACATGTTTTCCGTCAGCAAAGTGATGAAAAAGTCTAGGCGCTCTTGCTTCAAGAAAATTTTTATTGTCCTTTATACGATCTTCGCGCTGGACGCGGTGTAGATTACGGACGGTCTCCTTTCCCTCTCCCTGGAAAATAAGTTCTCCATTTTTTGTTTTTGCAAATCCAATACTGTGTAAATGACGCCGTAATTTACGCTTTAGAATTGCTTCTCTTGATTTAATTGTGACAACAGAATTCATTTTTTTATTATAATTCTCTTAAATATATAAGAATTAGAGAACATGATCATCATCGCTTCTCATATTTTCATTTTACATCAAAAATGACACACCAATGTTGAAATTAAAAGAGAAATGTAATTTCCAATGAAGTCTCGCCGTTGGCGTCGGTCGAACTTGATGAATAACGTTCTACCTGGCTGGTCAGGGAACAGTTTTCCGGAACAGATATTGTAAAGCAACGTAATTCGTCCACATCCCGCCTGCGGCGGAACCGGGCTGTCGTGAACCGAGCCAGCGTCGCTGTCTCGGCCATGCGGCGTCCATCCCTTGCGCGTTTGATGCTGAGCACATGACCTGAGCTTAGGGCGCTGCCCTGGGCGCACTTCAGCAAAAATAGAACACTGACCGTGGCTCGGGCTCTCGCCCTGCGCCCGCTCCACTCAGCGTCGATTTTTCCTTCCGTTTGCACACCCGCTGTTCGCCACGAGGCAGGGATGCATGCGCACCCCTGTTTCAATTTAAGCGGAAAGGAAAACACATGGCACACGCAGCATTTCAAACAGCAACACATGACAGCGACATCCGGATTTATGTTGCCTGTCTGGCGGCTTATAACAACGGCATTTTGCACGGGCGCTGGATCAAAGCCGATCAGGACGCCGACGACATCCGCAGCGAAATCGCCGCGATGCTCAAAGCCTCACCCATCGAAGACGCCGAAGAATACGCCATTCACGACTATGAAGGCTTCGATGGTGTTTCGCTCTCGGAATATCAAGGCATTGATGAGGTTACCGCTTTGGCGGCATTCATCGCCGAGCATGGCGAACTGGGCGCAGAACTCTTCAAGCATTATGGCGACATCGACGCGGCAGAAACGGCCTTGGAGGACGATTATTGCGGCGAATATCGCTCACTCGCCGAATACGCCGAGCAATTGACAGAGGAAACTGTCTTGATCCCTGAATCTCTGCGCTATTACATCGATTATGACGCCATGGCGCGGGACATGGCGATGAGTGATGTGCTGGTCATCGAGACCGGCGTTGAGTGCGTTCATGTGTTCTGGAGCCGATAACATTGAGATGCAGGCTTACAAGTCTTCGGGCACCTCGTTGGGCTGATAGGGCTCCAACCAATCCGGCGGGTTCTCGGGCTCCTGAGGCACGGGTCTGTTATCCGGCACATCCCCCGGCTCATCATCGTCGTCAAATCTATCTCTAACCCAATCCCTTATCTGCTCTGCAGGGTTCCTGGGGCCATCCTGATTCAGGTCGCCACCCGGGCCGAGCCTTCTCAATTCTTCAGCTGTGACTGGCTGGTTTTCGCTTTCAACGGCTTCATAGCCTTCCTCTCCGATTCCTGCATAAACTCCAGGCGTATTGGATAGAAAAAGAAATGAAGAAAAGCCAAATACAAATACTTTTTTCATATCTTATCTCCGACGCTATATGCTTCAAGGAGGGCGGCTAGCATTTCTTGCATAAGTTTGTTTTTTATTCTTTTGGGGATTGGTGCAATATATCTTTGTTGATTTTGATCAAACAAGACTTTGCTAGCCATTTCATTTGCGTGAAAAGCGAACGCTGGTTCGCATTCAGAAATGGCTCTTATCGCCGTCGTTCTAATCCGTTTCTCTGAACTCGTGTCGCCATATTTTGCAAAAGCTCGATTTGTGCAGATTATAGTTGTTTCTCTTGCATACTTTAGGTCAGCATCAGAAACGGGTCTCTTAGAGACTGAATTCCATGTATTTGATGTCACGCAACCACAAAGGACGATACATAATACAAAGATTTTTAATTTATTTAGCCACATAACAAAACTCTGCAGTTTATATCGTTTGCACCCCAACTAATCGGCTAATAATATAGCGAAGTCATCGTAGAAAAGCAAACATCAACACTGTTTGCTTATTGTTGCCGATCTACCTCTGGTTCGAAACCAACAGTCACGGAATATCCTAGCACACGCGCATAGTCCTCCAGCGTCGCCAAGCGTGGAGAGACATCCGAGTTCAGGCTTTCCAGCCTTGAAATGTTGCTTTTCTTTGTGCCGAGCTTTTCAGCCATCTGTTCTTGGGTCAGCCCCGCTTGCTTACGCAGTGCGATCATCTGGCGCTTCATCTGAAACACAGAGCCCAGCGCATCATATTCAGCGCGGACTTCAGGGTCTTTGAGGGCTTTCTCGCGAAACCCTGCCATGTCTGGGCGTTCATTGCTCATCTCGTATCTCCTTCATGCGTTTGCGCGCCGTCTCCATGTGCCGTTTCGGCAGCGCGTTGCTCTTCTTGATCGCCGTCAACAAAATGACGATCTCTTGACCTTTCACCGTGCAAAACACCGAACGAGAAATTCCTTCCTTGCCCTTGGCTCTGATTTCGAAGAGGCCGCTACTCAGCGGTGCGGTATGCGGACGTCCCAAGTCCGGCCCAAACTCTTCAATCAGATCAACAATCCGCAAGAAATTGGCCAAGATGCTTTTTGGCAAATTGAGCGCCTCTTTCTCGACCTTCGCACTGTAGAATGTGACTTTCCAATTCATAGAATATGTTATCATTAATGATAACTCTCTGTCAAAATATTTATATATAGCATGAGGCTAAAGCTCTGGCTCTGGACCATCACGGGCGTGCGCGATGTCGGCACTTGGCCGCATGTGGGCATGGCTTTGAGCCTGATCGAACTCTAAAGGCCGCTCAAGCCACGCAATGTCTTGACCAAGTTCTTGCGTGGTTGCCGAGAGGTCGAGTTGGCGTTTCTCATGCTCTTTTGCCCGCTGCTGTGACCGTCGCTCAAACCTGGCGGCGAGGCGCTGCGTCTCCACGAGATCACGTACTTGCGCGGCCTCACGCTCCAGCGCATTGCGCCGTTCCGCTTTGCGCCTGTGTCCTGTCAGCCTGTCGATAAAGCCTAAGATGCCCTTGCGGATGCGCGCTTGGCGCTGCGCTTCCTCTTGCTGCGCACGGTTGTTTAGCCGTGCATCAAGTTGGGCTTGGCTTCGATGCAGCGTTTTGTCTTGATTGGCGGCGCGCTGTGCAAACACGGCACTGAAGCGTTTGGCTTTCGCATGTTGCTGATCGCGCAATTCCCGCAAGCGCTTTGCGACCTGAGCCGCCGCCTTGGCATGGGCTTGCTGGACGGTGGGTAGAGCATCAGGTTCTCCGAGCTTCTCGCGAACAGTCTTGGTTTTCACGCCAACCCACCGCGAAATTGAGTAGACCTCGCCCTTATAATCGACAGCGACAAAGCCGCGCCGATCCCCTTTGGCCAGAATAAAGCCTTGTTCTTCGAGCGCATGCGCAAACCCGCCGATGCTATCCGAGATTGCCCATCGCTCCTGAAACATCGCCTTGAGGGTTTTGGCATCGCGCCCTTGGCGCTTGGCTTGCTGCCATTCCGCAAGCGTGAAGTTTTTCGGATCGCGCCGTGTCGGATCGATAAAGCCATGGGGCATGCGCCAGCCATGACGGATGTATAACTCACGCCCGACATCAACCAGCTTGCGCTTGGTATATGAGAGCTGCACCGCCTTCATGCGCTGAACTTCAATCCGGCTCCACACGGCATGAGCGTGTTTGCGAAGCTTTCCATCGCTTCCATACTTTTCGTGAAAGACGATGATGCGCGGCTGTTTGGAAAGGCCGAGCCGCTCTTCCGCTAGTTCGGCCGCATCCAGAAAATCCTGATCACTCACGCTTTCGCCCTTGGGCGGGTTCAGGCTCAGTGAGAATAAATGCTGACGGCACTTGGTGGCGCGGCTCATCGCGTAGGATTCCGTGAGCGCGCCCATAACATCGCGCGAGATGAAACCGCGCACATCGACGACCTGAACGGTTTCATTCTCGTCCTTCATGAGATGAAGGGCGAGGTCTTTGGCACCGCCGCGCTGATTGCCGTGCAGGATCATTAGTAATCACCATCATACGGTTGAGCAGGTGGTTTCAGCCCCAGAGCACGGATCAGATCATCACGCATTTCCAAAACCAGCAAACACGACGCTGCGATCTGGGCTTCCTGCTCATCACTCAGGACGAGATCACCGGCCTCGATTGCCTTGGCGATAGCATCCAGATTGGCAAACACATCATTTTCGCCGAGCGCTGCCAGCACACGCACCAACATCTGATAGCGATCCAAAACCTCTGAAGCGCCTGGCATTAGTGCGTCGGCAAACACGCGGTCTTTGATGAAGCTGCCTAGCGGCTGGTCGCCAGCGAGTTTTTCCAGTCGTTTGCGTTCGGCTTTATTCAGACGCAGCGACAGTGGAGCGGGGCGCTTTGGTTTGACATGAGCAGTCATGACAGCCCTCCCGGAGAAGGGCCTTCCGCTGCTTTTGTGTCCAGGTTCTCCTCGTCACACACAGCAACGACTTGCTCAAAATCTGAGTGCTTGAGCCTGTGCCCCCAATCCTCCAAAACCTCGATCAGAGCGTTCGAAGTCTCTCTATCGAGGGGCACCACTTTTTTTCAAGCAAAAGCGATAGTCTTCAGCTGTCTTCAGGATGGCTCTGCCCCGGCGCCGTTGGCGGTGTTTGCTGGCACGACACTCCTCCTCCGCGCCTCAAGGTCGCCAAGCAGCCTTTTTCCGCTCTTTGCCTATCCGGTCCGCTTGCGGCTGCCGCAGGCAGTGTCTTGCTCTTGTGCGGTGCCGGTTGAGTCCGCTTCGGAAGAGCGATCCTCAATCAAGCCTTTTGGCGCTGCGGGGCATGCTGAAAGCCACAAATCATCAAGCCGAGACAGCGCAGCTGCGTCGAAATCATCGATATGATGCCAGTATTCGCCGTCCTCGATCATGTAGCCGAGCCGGGCTTCTTCCTGCAGCGCGGTTTCGGCTGCGGCGGAATCGATCCCTGTTGTGAACGGCCTGGAACTGAGATCGTTCAGCCGTGCGCGGGGAAACACCAGCCGGCTCTTGGGCTCGGTCGACAGGTTGACGCAGGCGCAGCCCTGCCGATGCGCCAGCGCCATCAGCCGGGCTGATTTTGCCTCCAGCGATTGCAGTGTCACGTCCGGGCGCAGCGGATCGGCAGTCCCCTTTCCGTAGAAATGGGTCACGGTTCCGGAATAGGTCATGTCGCAGCCGAAATAGGCCAGGATGTCGGGCTTCAGCGCATCGAGAGCCCAATAGCCGGCGGTAAACGCCATGGTACCGCCGGCGTAGACGAAGCCGCCGAACCGGTTTTGCGCCGGCACATAGCTTTCATGGCTGTGAACTTCCTGTCCGGGCAACAGGGTGCGCGGCCTGCGATCCTGTGGGAAATCCCCGGCATGGATCAGGTAATCCCAGTCCGGACGCACCCGCCAGGCATTGTTGATGGTGACAATCGTGAGGTTGTCGGGCTTTGGCCAGTGCCGGGCGTGGGGTGCGCTCGGGCCGCTGCCAAGGATAAGAACAATTGAAGGTGGTCTCAAAATCTCAATCCGACTTGTCTCTCAAGTGTGGTGACGTGCTCGCGTCAATCGCAACGAACCGGTGCGGGCGATGTAAGGTGTGGTTCCAGAAGTCCCGCGATGTCGACGCGCGCTTTCAAACGGCTTGCCAACAGGTACATCCCGCCGATTTTGCGTTGCAGGAACAAGACATCTATCGGCGGAACGTGGCCGAATTCCCGTTCCGCGGCCATCATCATTCCGTGCTCGCGAAGCGCCGGGAGCAGGGTGTCGTCGGAGAAGTCAAAAACCGGGTTTGTTCGAAGGGCACTGAACATCAGCTCCGCCATCTCCAGAAGCTTTCGCTCATGATGGCGCGGCATGTGCTCGCCAAAAAGGCCCAGCGCCAGCGCAGCGGTTCGAACCTCATCCCTGTTGCCTGCAAGCCCTGCTTTGAGGAGGTTTCTGTATTGGCTCGCAACATTCGTTGAGAGTTGGCGTGTTGCGCCAAAGTCGAGCAGAACAACTCGGCCCGAAGCAACGTCATAGCGGTAATTGGCGAAGTTCGGATCTGACTGCATGAGCTGGAACTCGAACATCTCGCGCAGGACAAGTTCGATCAGAGTGGCAGCGACCCGGTCCCTGAGCTCTTGCGAGTGTGATGCAAGCGCTTCGATCGGGACGCCTTTGACAAAAGTCATCGCAAGCACGTGCTCGGTGGAAAAGTCGGCCGCAAGGTCGGGTACCAGAAACTCCGGTGAGTCTTTGAGCAACTGTCTGAAATTCAAGAGACATTCGCCCTCGCGCACGTAGTCAGCCTCTTCGTGAAGCTGCTGTTTTGCGGCCACGAGCAGGGGGGCAATGTCGAGGCCTTTTGGCAGCAGACCCGACAGGCGCAGCAGCGCTCCGACATTGTCCACGTCGCTGTCGATGCTGTCGCGCACGCCCGGGTACTGGATCTTGATCGCAAGCTCTCGTCCGTCTGGCGTTTTCGCACGGTGAACCTGACCGATTGAAGCCGCAGCCAGAGGGGTTGCGGAAAACTGTGCGAACCGGCTGCGCCAGCCTTCGCCCCATTGCTGCTTCAAGGTGGCATTCAACTGCGCTGCCGGCATGTGTTGCGCGTCTTCGCGCAGGCGGCTCAATATTTCGGTGAGTTCCATGGGCAGCAATTCGCCGGCGTCCATCGAGATCAGCTGGCCGACCTTCATCGCAGCACCACGCAGATGCGCGAGCTGCTGCGTAACGCGGAGCGCATTGCCCGGCGTCAGCAGCAGCTCGCTTACCGAAGGTCGTCTGCCGCGTGCCACCTGCAGGGCGCCATCAACAAGCATGCCGCCCAGAACTCCTGACGCCATGCCGCCAAACAGCGCCAGTCTTGACATGCGGCTGCTGGGAACGGACCGGCTTGGCGAAACAGTTTTGGGATTGGACAAGGGGGACTCTCTAAGCTGCGCGCCGGGTGACAGGTTTTGCTTTTGCGATGCTTTTCCTAACCGGTTGATTTAGGCGCGCATTGCCATCCGGCAATGAGAGAAGTCCTTTTCCATGCTCCAGGTCTCCGAGATTGCCGATAAAGAGGGGCAGGGAAACAGTTTCATGCGCAGATGCGTCCGTGCTCAGCCAGCTTTTCTGGCTGAATGGACTCTCGGTCTCCGGCTTTGCTGCGATGCGAATTCCCGCTAACCTGTTGGCGATGATTTGGCAGGACCCAGCCGTGACATATCCGATACTTTATTCATTCCGGCGTTGCCCCTATGCCATCCGGGCGCGAATCGCCATTGCCGCATCAGGCGTCAAGGTTGAGTTGCGCGAGGTGGTTCTGCGCGACAAGCCGGCAGCTTTCCTATCCGCTTCGCCAAGCGCAACCGTGCCGTGCCTGGTTCCGGCAACGGCCGGAATGGCCGGTGAGGGCGCGCCGGGCGGCCCGACGGTGATCGATGAAAGCCTGGATGTAATGATCTGGGCGATGAAACAGAATGACCCGGAAGGTTGGCTCGAGATGCCTGATCGGGGATTTGACTGGATTGCCCGTGTGGACGGACCCTTCAAGCAGGCGCTGGACCGCACAAAATATCCGCAGCGCTATCCTGAATCTGAGCCGGTGGAGCAGCGCGGCATTGCCGCCGCATTCCTTCAGGAACTGGATCAGGCACTCGGCAACTGGATCTTCGAACGGCCCAGTCTGGCCGATTTCGCCATTCTTCCCTTCGTGCGCCAATTCGCCTTTGTCGATAAGCAATGGTTTGACGCCCAGCCCTGGCCGAAGCTGCACACCTGGCTATCGAGGTTTCTCAGCTCTGACCGTTTTGAGAGGGTGATGCGAAAGTACCCGCAGTGGCGCCTGGGCGACGAGCCTGTTTACTTCCCCTGATGCACGCCGCGTTTGAACAACACAGATGCATCATTCCAAGGCGCGATAATTCTCTCAAGCAGAAAGCGGAAACAACAGCGCACTGTTTAAGGACTAAAGGCCGGAAAAGCAGGGTTTTCAGAACACTGGAGTCTGACGCTCACGAGCGTCGGTCTTGTGCAAAAGCACTGAGAAGATTGCAAGTGTTGCAGTGGCAATGGCGATTGCGCCAAATCCGAGAACGGTCATGTCTCTATTCCTGGTGACTTCATTGTCATCGATAGACAAATAATTCACACAGTCGGCTTGCGCGAACCTTACCAATTGTGCCTCAAATTTATGGCCAATATTTGATTAACAGTGGTTGCACTTTGTTAACCTTCGGGCAAGGATTAAACCGTAAAAATTGACCCTCGTCGAATTGTAGCCGTTCTAGCGTATTTAAGGCTCACAAAGGCATGACGCCGTTTTGACGACCCGGACATAGGGCCGGATCTTTCCAAATGAATTCATCCGGGCGGCGCCCGGGCTTGAGAACCGGCATGTGCAGTCTCGCGGTGAGCGGAGCGGCATGGGGATTCGGTCAAGCCACAAGGCCGCTCTCGGAAAAGTTTCAAACCGCCGGGGGGCAATCACCGGCAAAATGGGGTAGGCGCGTGGGGAATGTCCAGGCAAGGGTGAGGGATGAGGCAGCGGCTGACGGCTTGCGCGCTCGTCTGGACCTGACAGCTCTCGATACCGAGGGCTGCGAGCGCCTGCGCGAAATTCGCCCGATGATCGAGGCTGAAGCCCGCATGGCGCTCAAGGGGTTCTTCGAGCGTTTGCAGAACACCCCGGAGATCGCCAGCCTGTTCAGCTCTGCACGACAGGTCGACCGGCTCGAAGATCTCGAGGTCGCCCATTGGTCGATCCTCTCTGATGGCCGTTTCGATACCCTCTATGTTGATCGCTCGGTCATTCTCGGCGAAGTGCGGCAGCGCATCGGGCTCGATGCGGGATGGTCCATCGGCGGGCACGCTCTGGTTCTTGAGCGGGTGATCCGCCGCCTGGTAGAGGAAAGCCGCACTGGCATCTTCAAGCATTTCTCCAAGCGCGCCGACCGCAACTTGCTGGCTGACCGGTTGGTCGATGTCGTCAAGGCAGCACTGATCGACATTGATATGCAGGTCTCCCATCGCCTGCGTGAACAGTCGCGAACATTCGAACAGCGCCATGAGGACGAGGCCGCCCAGGCACGCGAACTGGTTGAGAGCACTCTTGGCGCGGCGCTTGCGCAGCTTGCCGAAGGCGATCTCAGCGTTCGTGTCGATCCCGACAGCATCGACGCACACCGCCAGACTGCAGAACACTTCAACCGCGCAGTCAGCGGTTTCGAGGATCTGGTCAAGACCTCCACGGAACGCCTCTCGCGGGCTGAAAAACTTGCCCGGCGCATGGCGGACGATCTCGAAACGGTGCGCTCCGACATCGAGCGGCAAGGCGCAGCACTGGGCGAGCAGCACAGCGATCTTGACGACGTTGCAAACCGCATCCGCGCCAGCGCGGAAACCGCGCGTGAGGCCGAAGCCCTGATTTCCCAGGCGCGGCAAAGCGCGGAAGACGGGGACCGGATTGTCGAAAGCGCCATTGGCGCCATGGCCGGGGTGGAACAGTCCGCCGAGCAGATCGGCAAGATCATATCCGTGATCGACGAGATTGCATTCCAGACCAATCTCCTTGCACTCAATGCCGGCATCGAAGCCGCACGTGCAGGCGAAGCCGGCCGCGGCTTTGCCGTTGTCGCCACCGAAGTCCGCGCCCTGGCGCAGCGTTCTGCCGGTGCGGCAAGCGAGATCAAGGACCTCGTTTCAGACGCAAAGACCCAGGTTGGCCGTGGCGTGGAACTTGTCGGCAAAACCCGCTCGGCAATTTCCGGCCTGGTCGAGCAGGTGGGCGAGATTTCGAAATCTGTTGCGGGCGTAAGCACGCGGTCTGACGCCGAAGCGATCCGGATTGCCGCTTCGGTCTCGGCTCTGGGCCAAGCCGCGCAGCAGGTCGCCTCCGGTGGATCGCAGTTCTTCGGCCTCGCGGAAACCGGCGCAGACCTGCACCTCGTCATCACCGAACTTGGCGAGCAGATCAGATTGCATCGGCATCATCGCGGTGCCGGATTTGAAACCGTCGAAATCTCCGGCGCTCAGTCATGGGCGCCGGATGTTTCAGCACCGTCTTCCATGTTGAGGTCCGGATAATGCATCAGATCAAGAACAAGGCTGTTGCATGCCCCCGCATCTCAAAAACAAGTGAGGAACATCTAAATGTCGTCAGCTGACGCCGCACTGAAAATCCTGAAGCTGCC
The DNA here is from genome assembly GCF_000154705.2 of Hoeflea phototrophica DFL-43. Lineage (NCBI taxonomy): Bacteria > Pseudomonadati > Pseudomonadota > Alphaproteobacteria > Hyphomicrobiales > Rhizobiaceae > Parahoeflea > Parahoeflea phototrophica. Next base: position 699,617 of record NZ_CM002917.1, read on the forward strand.
GGAGGTCCTCGACCTCAATGCTGCAAGCCGGCTGCACGAACAGGTTCTCGCCCATAAGGGTGAGAGTATTGACGTTGATGCCTCGGATGTGAGCCGCCTCGGCGCTCAATGTGTTCAGGTCCTGCTCTCTGCGGTTCAGAGCTGGCAGGCCGACGATCAGAGTTTCAAGGTCGCGCAAGCCTCCGACGCTTACATCAAAACACTGCAACTGCTGGGAATTTCGGATGAATCCCTGCTGCCCAAGGAGATACTGAGATGAAGAAAAAGGTTCTCACGGTCGACGATTCGCGGACCATCCGCAATATGTTGCTTATGACGCTCAACAACGCCGGCTTCGAAACCGTTCAGGCCGAAGACGGCGTGGAAGGTCTGGAAGTCCTCGAGGAAAGCGAACCCGATGTCATTGTGACTGACATCAACATGCCACGGCTGGATGGCTTCGGCTTCATCGAAGGCGTCCGCCAGAACGAGCGCTACCGGGCCATTCCAATTCTGGTTTTGACCACCGAAAGCGACCAGGAAAAAAAGAACCGTGCGCGTGAAGCGGGAGCGACCGGCTGGATCGTCAAGCCCTTCGACCCATCCAAGCTCATCGCAGCGATCGAGCGTGTAACCGCCTGACAGGATCTGCCCAATGGATATGAATGAAATCAAGGAGATCTTTTTCCAGGAATGCGAGGAACAACTCGCCGAACTGGAATCTGGTCTACTCGCCATCAACGACGGCGACAACGATCTGGAAACAGTCAACGCTGTCTTTCGTGCGGTCCACTCAATCAAGGGCGGCGCTGGCGCTTTCGGTCTTGATGACCTGGTCGCGTTTGCTCACGTGTTTGAGACGACACTTGATTGCGTTCGATCCGACAAGATTGAAACGTCTCCCGAACTGCTTAAGGTCATGCTCAAGTCTGCCGATGTGCTGGCGGACCTGACTGCGGCCGCTCGGGATGGCGGCAGCCTCGATCCGTCACGCACCAAGGGCCTTGTCGCTGAGTTGGAAGCCTTCGCAAAGGGGCAACCGCTGCCTTCGGCCAGTGCTGCGCCTGCAGCTGCTGCGGAACCTGAGCCTGCCCCTGCAGTCGAGCCTGAAGCTGCTCCTGCAGCAGAAGCCGCGCCGGCTACCGCTGATGCTCCGGCTCCCACTGATGAAAGCGGATTTGAACCAGTTCCTTTCAATTTCTCAGAGTTCGGCGACGAGGAAGACGCGGCATCCGATGACGACAGCCCTTCTGGCGAAGTCTTCACCGTCCGTTTCCGTCCCCGTTCCGATCTTTATGCCAAGGGCAATGAAGCTGTTCTGCTGCTTAGGGATCTGGCCGAGGTTGGCACGATTCTTGTTCGTTGTGAGCACGAGGATCTGCCAAGCATTGACCAGCTTGATCCAGAAGGCGCTTACTTTTCTTGGCTGATCCGGGTTGAAACCGACAAGGGTGAAGACGCGGTTCGCCATGTGTTTGAGTTTGCCGAGTGGGATTGCGCCCTTGAAATCACCGCTGGAGCGGATGAAGAGGCGTTCGCCGCCACGTCTGCATCAGGTGAAGATCAGCCGATGGCGCCTGTGCCATTCGATCTTTCGCTGCTCAGTGAGGCGCCGAGCCTCGATCCTGCGAAAGCACAGCCTGAGGCGGAAGTTGCCGCCGCACCGGCTGCCGCAGCCGCACCGGCCGCGGCTGCACCTGCTGCGGAAGCCCCGGTTGCGCCGCCAAGCATGCCACGCGCTGCAAAGGCGATAGCGGCAGAGGCTGAAAAGAAGGAAGCGGCAGTGGCCGCCGTGCCGGCCGCTCCTCAGACCATTCGCGTCGATCTCGACCGCGTCGACCGCCTCATCAACCTGGTTGGCGAGCTCGTCATCAACCAGGCGATGCTGGCACAAAGCGTCGTCGAAAACGAATCCGGCGGCACCTCCTCAATCAATCTCGGCCTCGAGGAGCTGCAGCAGCTGACCCGGGAAATCCAGGACAGCGTCATGGCCATCCGCGCCCAGCCGGTCAAGCCTGTGTTCCAGCGCATGGGCCGTATTGTCCGCGAGATTGCTGACATGACCGGCAAGAGCGTTCGCCTGGTTACGGAAGGTGAAAACACCGAAGTCGACAAGACGGTGATCGACAAACTCGCCGAACCATTGACCCACATGATCCGCAACGCGGTGGACCACGGGCTCGAAACGCCGGAAAAACGCACCTCCATCGGCAAGAATGCCGAGGGTATCCTGCGTCTGACAGCAAAGCACCGTTCGGGCCGCATCGTGATCGAGATCGCCGACGACGGCGCCGGTATCAACCGCGAGCGGGTTCGCAACAAGGCCATCGAAAACGGCTTGATTACTGCAGACACCAACATGAGCGATGAGGAAATCGACAACCTGATTTTCCATCCCGGATTCTCGACAGCGGAGAAACTGTCGGACATTTCCGGTCGTGGCGTCGGAATGGACGTGGTCAAACGGTCCATCCAGCAACTTGGTGGCCGGATCTCGATCACATCCAAGCCGGGACAGGGCTCCGTGTTCACCATGAGCTTGCCGCTCACTCTGGCTGTGCTCGACGGTATGGTGGTCTCGGTCGCGGACCAGACGCTGGTCGTCCCGTTGACGGCGATTGTCGAAACACTGCAGCCGGAAAAAGCCGACATCCACTCGTTTGGTGCAAACCAGCGCCTCATCGCCATCCGCGACACCTTCTGTCCGCTGGTCGATGTGGGTCACATCCTCAATTTCCGCGCAGATCTTGCCGATCCGATCAATGGGGTTGCGCTTCTGGTGGAATCGGAAGGTGGCGGCCAGCGTGCGCTCATGGTCGACGGCATTCAGGGCCAGCGTCAGGTGGTCATCAAGAGCCTGGAAGCCAACTACACCAACGTTCCCGGCATCGCAGCCGCGACTATTCTCGGAGACGGCCGCGTCGCCTTGATCCTCGATGTCGATGCGGTGGTGACGGCATCGCGCGGGCAACAACTCAGCCCGGAAATGACGTTGGCGGCGACAGGCTAGGGAGCTCGGAGTGGAATGAGGACTGGCGGTAGCGGCATGATGTGCGATCTGGTCGTCTTTATGATTGGAGAACGTGAGTTCTGCATCAGTGGCCAAGTTGTACACGAGATCCGTGACTGGGCTCCGGCACCGCCGCTGCCGCATTCACCCCGCCACCTCCACAACGTAATCACGGTGGGTGGCATGACTGTGCCGCTAATGGATATGTCGGACAGTCTTGGCTTGGGCCAGACAGACCCTGTCAAACGCCACGCTGTCATTGTGGTTGTGAACGGAAGCAGACGTGCTGCGCTTCTGGTTGATTCAGTCTCCGGCCGGGTTTCGGTTCGCGCAGACCGGATTCAGCAGGTTGCCGGAGCCTCAGACAACGGCAAGAGCCGCGCCATCAGCGGCATTGCAAACATCGAAGACCGAATGGTCTGTGTAGTAAAACCCGACGCCATGTTTGGCGCATATGGAAGTGAGGCCGCATGAGCGCCGCCGCAATTTTACAGTCTGGCAAGCCAGGCGATTGTCTCGTCAATGGCGAATATCCGCTGACCCGCAAGGATCTGTCGGATATTGCCGCAATGATCTATTCCGATGCAGGCATTGCGCTGAACGAAACCAAGGCCTCCTTGGTGTATTCGCGGCTGTCAAAGCGTCTGCGGCAGATCGGTCTTCGCAGCTTCAGGGAGTATTGCGAACTGGTCGGCTCCGCTCAGGGGGCTGACGAGCGGCGGGAAATGCTCAGCTTTCTCACCACCAATTTCACCCGTTTTTTCCGCGAAAACCACCATTTCGAGCATCTGCGCGATGAAGTGCTGCCTGGCCTTGTGGCCCGTGCGAAGTCTGGCGGTCGGGTGCGGATCTGGTCTGCAGGTTGTTCGGATGGCCAGGAGCCATACTCGATCGCCCTGACAGTGCTGGGCATGGTTCCCAATGCTACAACCTACGACATCCGGATCCTTGCGACGGATATCGATCCGAAGATCATTGCCCAGGCCAAGGCCGGTATCTATGACGAGCAGTCGATTGAGACGGTCACTCCCGCCATGCGCAAGCAATGGTTCACAAAGGTCGACGAGAGACGGTATCAGGTCAATGACCAGGTCAAGCAGCTGATCACCTTCCGCGAACTCAATCTGATGGCGCAATGGCCGTTCCGCGGCCCCTTTGATGTCATCTTCTGCCGCAACGTCGTAATCTACTTCGATGAACCGACACAGGCACGGATCTGGATCCGCTACGCCGACCTTCTGCCTCCAGGCGGCCACCTCTACATCGGCCATTCCGAACGTCTGTCGGGCGATGGCAAGGACCGTTTTGAGAACACAAACATCACCACCTATCGCCACAAGGGGGGCACCGGACGCTCATGACCCCAAAAGCACGTGTACTTGTTGTTGATGATTCCCCAACGATGCGTGGCCTGATCAAGGCCGTGCTTCGAAGCGATCCCGGTATCGATGTTGTGGGGGAAGCTGGTGATGCCATGGAGGCGCGCGCCGCCATCAAGCAGCTTAATCCCGATGTCATCACGCTCGACATCGAAATGCCGGACATGAACGGCCTGGAGTTCTTGGAAAAGATCATGAAGCTCCGTCCGATGCCGGTGATCATGGTTTCGACCCTGACCCACCGCGGCGCGGAAGCAACATTGGCTGCTCTCGAGATCGGGGCGTTCGATTGCGTCGGCAAGCCGGTGCCGGGCGATCCGACACCTTTCGGTCAACTCGCCGAAATCGTCAAAGCGGCAGCGCGCTCACAGCGCCATCTCCCCGATACTGCGGCTTCGGGGCAAGCGGCGCATACCCATTCGGCGCCCAGCGATTACCAGCCTTCGCGCAAGATCATTGCAATCGGGGCCTCCACCGGAGGCGTTGAAGCCCTGATCGCGGTACTTACCAAATTTCCGGCGAACTGCCCGCCGACCGTCATCACCCAGCACATGCCATCGACCTTCACCAAGAGTTTTGCTGAACGTCTTGATCGCCTATGTGCGCCCAAGGTCAAGGAAGCCGAGGATGGTGACCGGCTCCAGATCGGGCAGATCTATCTCGCCCCCGGTGGCGAGCGCCATATGGAGGTTGCCAACACCATGGCGCCACGCTGCCTGCTGTCTGAGGGTGGGCCCGTCAACGGTCACCGTCCGTCAGTCGATGTCCTGTTTGATTCCGTCGTCAAGGTGGCCGGTAAGAAAGCTGTCGGTGTAATCCTCACAGGCATGGGCCGCGACGGCGCGGCAGGGCTCCTTAGAATGCGCCAGGCTGGCGCCGAAACCATCGGTCAAAACGAGAAGACCTGCGTGGTTTATGGCATGCCCCGGGTGGCGAAGGAACTTGGCGGTGTCTGCCACGAGGTCCCTCTCAATTCGATTGGTGAGGAAATTCTCAGTTTAACTACAACAACCTCTCGCAAAGATAGGGTCGCGTGATGTCTATTGCACAAAAAATCAAGGTACTTATCGTTGATGACCAAGTAACCAGCCGGTTGCTTCTCGGCGACGCACTTCAGCAACTCGGATTCACCCAGATTACGGTGGCCGGAGATGGTGAGCAAGGTGCAAAAATCATGACTCAGCAGCCACACCATCTTGTTATCTCCGATTTCAACATGCCCAAGATGGATGGTCTCGGTTTGCTGCAGGCGGTTCGGAGCAATCCGGCGACCAAACGGGCGGCATTTATCATGCTGACCGCTCAGGGCGACCGGGCGCTTGTTCAGAAAGCTGCAGCGCTGGGTGCAAACAACGTGCTTGCAAAGCCGTTCACGATTGAAAAAATGAAAGCGGCCATCGAGGCCGTGTTTGGAGCTCTAAAGTGACGCTGGAAGCACCAGTAAAAAGAGTTCACGTCATTCAGGGCGAGTTCAAGGTCTCGGATGACCCCAACGTTGTCCTTTCCACCATTCTTGGGTCATGTGTTGCAGCATGCATGCGTGACCCGGTGGCTGGCGTTGGTGGCATGAACCATTTTCTTCTGCCTGGCGATGGCAACGGATCTGGTGGTGAAGCCACACGCTATGGCGTGCATCTGATGGAGCTGCTGATCAACGGCCTGCTCAAGAAGGGTGCTCGCCGCGAACGCATCGAAGCCAAGATCATCGGCGGCGCGAAAACCATCGCCGGCTTTTCCAACGTTGGCGAGAAGAATGCGGAGTTTGCGCATCAGTTCCTCGGCGATGAAGGCATTCGCGTCGTCGGCAGCAATGTCGGCGGAGACGTCGGACGCAAACTGGAATATTTTCCGGTAAGTGGTCGAGCCAGGCAATATCCTCTCACCGGTGCTGAAACACAGAAGACCGTGGCGCTGGAGAAAGCGCCGCCAAGAGTTATTGCACCGAAGCCAGCAGCCGAAGAATCGATCGAGTTTTTCTAGGGAGTACCGCCAAATGTCCGATTCACTTCACGATCCCGGCGGGAGCCCGAGTGAGCCTCTTAATGATGTTCTTGAGCGCATCAGCGAAGAACTCGTTGATGTCGCGGAACTGATCGAGCGGCTTGAGCCGCTTCTGTCGAATGGCCGCTCGACCGAGTTTTTAGCATCGCCCGATCACATGCGGGTCATGCAGGGCATTGATCTTGCAGTGCAAAAGTCCCGTGGTCTTGCCGAGTTCATCGAAGGGATCGGGGAACGGCTTGAACCGGATCAGCTTGTCGATATCTCGACTGCGCTGAACCTGATCACGCTCGAGGACATGAAGCGGCGCTTGCGTTCATCGATCCATGAAGCGCCGTCTGCCGAGATCTATCAGAAAGCCTCTGGCGATCTGGATTTTTTCTGATCCTGACAATCGCCCATTTGATGACGTGTCCAGGGGTCCGTGTGGTTCCCGGATCGTCAATTGTGCCAGACCACCTTCGCACAAGTTTCACCGCCTAACCTGAGTGGACCGGTTATCCTGACCGGTTTACCTTGTTGAGCGCGGATGCAGAATGAGTCTGTTGAACCAGCTATCCCAGATCGGAAAAAACCTTGCATCCCTTGGCCAGGCCAGGATGCTTACTCTCGGTGGGGTTGGCGCAGCGTCTGTGGCGCTTATCATTGCAGCAGCGCTGTTCCTGAACAAGCCGGCGCGTGAAACGCTCTACATCGGCCTTTCTGGCGAGGACATGACCCAGATCAGCCTGGTGCTTGCTGAATCCAACATCGATTTTGCTTCAGGCCTCGACGGAAACTCGATCACCGTGCCAGCCGGCATGACCAGCCGGGCACGGATGTTGCTGGCAGAGCGTGGCCTGCCATCCTCCAACACTGCCGGTTACGAGCTGTTTGACAAGGTCGGGTCGTTGGGCCTGACGAGCTTCATGCAGGAGGTTACGCGGGTCCGCGCGCTGGAGGGCGAGATCGCCCGCACAATTCAGTCGATCAATGGAATATCTGCCGCGCGGGTTCACCTCGTTATGGCTGACCGGGGCAATTTCCGTCGTGGCGAACAGCAGCCATCGGCATCCGTCATGGTCCGCACCGGAACAAACCTGGCGCCACGCACTGCAAATTCGATCCGGCACTTGGTTGCTTCCTCTGTGCCCGGCCTGAATGTTGATGAAGTCACTGTGCTTGATGCGACTGGCCAACTGCTCGCCACCGGTGATGATTTTTCGAACTCAAATCTCAACCGCTCGCTGTCGATCGTGCAACTGGTTCAAAACGAGGTCGAAACGAACATCGAAAAGGCACTGGCGCCATTTCTCGGCATAGAAAATTTCCGTGCAAGTGTTACGGCAACGGTCAATACGGACAGCCAGCAAGTCCAGGAAACCATCTTTGATCCCGAATCCCGCGTGGAGCGGTCGACCCGGGTGACGCGCGAAAACCAGACGTCCAACCAGTCGGCGACGGATACCCCTGCAACGGTCGAGCAGAACATTCCCGATCAGGGGCCTGCCGCCGGGGGCGCAGCCGGGCCGCAGTCAAGCGAACTGGCCGAGCGCAAGGAAGAGCAGACCAACTACGAAATCAATTCCAAGGTGATTTCGACCGTGCGCAACAGTTACACAGTCGAGGGTCTGTCGGTCGCTGTTGTGGTCAATCGGGCGCGGATCGCCGATATGTATGGTGGCGCACCGACGGAAGAGCAAACCGCCGCCTTCCTCGCTGAAGTCCAGACACTGGTCAATTTGGCGGCAGGCGTCGACGATGAGCGTGGGGATCGTGCCAACATCACCGTCATGGACTTCATGGCCAGTGAATTGCTCACCGCAGATGCAGCGCAGGGCGGGTTCGGTGACACTCTGAAAACCCATATCGGGACCATCATCAATGCCATCGCCTTCATCACAGTTGCCGTGTTGCTGATCATGTTCGGCTTCCGTCCTCTGCTCGGGGCAGGCAAGACTGCCGAGCAAGCTGAAGACGCTGTCGACGATATCGGCCTTGAACTGCCCGACTTCTCCCCTGCGGCTATGGGTGGACCTGGGGCTATGCCGATGGAAGGCTTCGGTGCCGACTTTGGATTTGGTGAGGATGGCGATTCCGAATTGGAGATGGAGGAGTCCGGATCCTTCAACCGTCGCGTCAAGGAAGGGCCGGAGCGTCGTCTCGCCCGCATGGTCGAGATCAACGAAGAGCGCGCCGCCAAGATTCTCAGGCAGTGGTCTTCAGGCGAAGCGGCCTGATGGAATTTCCCGGGCGATTGGCCGCCTCGGGCAGCCGCGCCGACCATGCTCCTCAGCCCCACTGACAGGTCTCTGCTGGCCTTAGAAGGTTGTTTGCAATGACAAGCAACCCGCAATCTCGAAACAGCCCCAGCCCCAGCCCCGGCCCAGCTTTGGTCTCGAGCCCTGTCCCGCGCCCGCAGTGGGTAAGGAGATCTTTGGCCAAATGCCCCTGCAAGACCTAGAGCGCCGTGCGTCCAATTGGACGCACAAAGGTCGCTCTAACACTTTGATTTGATGCATGTACGTTTTCACTCAATTGAATCCAATTGAGTGCGACATGCATTAGTGAAAAGAAGCACCCTAATTCTCAGGATTGTGAGAGAGATCGCGATAATGAGCCCGCTTATCATTTTGCAGGCAGCTTTTTGAGGCGAATCAGCTAGTCTGGCAGACCCACAGATGAATCTTCCTGTAAAGTCCTAGAACAGGGCAATATTAAATTGGGAAGGGCTGATGCAATATATATCTATATTCGACGGACGATTCGGTGTTTTCTAGTTTCCCGAGTAGCAGAAGCAGAAACAGGGGGGGCAAGCAGACCCTATTCACCAGGCCGCGGAAGCGGGCTTTGAAGAGTCTGTTCGATGGTTTCAATGGTGTTCGGATCGGGAATGCTTGATTTGACAAAGGGGCAGTGATGATCGCGCGGGCGGCGTTTATCCAGCAGATTGAAGACAGGACGATATGCGGGAGCATTGCAAACGGGTTTGATCTGATATCAGACTACACAGGGGCAAAATGCTATCTGGTTGCGAGATACGATCACTATTCCGATCGCCATCATGATTTTGTCCTGACATCAAACTGGCCTTTTGATCTTGTCCGCAATCTGGGTGCGGGACTTGTTGATGCACAGGCGCGCACCAGTGAAGTCAGCCGCTGTCTGCACGCTTTCGAGCCGTTGTTTCAGGATGTGGACGGCGTTGCGGTCAATCTGCCCGAAAACCTGTCTCCACGGGTCTGTCTGGTGCCCTACAATGTCGGCAAGGTTCGCCTCCTGATGGCCTTGTTGTTTGAAAAGGATGCGTTCGTATCCCACGACCGTATCAGAGATGCGGCTTTGGCCGCTTCCTATCATGCCGTGCATTTCACCGAGATAACCACGACGAGTGACAGTCTGTCCGATCTTACCGACCGCGAAGTTGAATGTCTTTCCTGGATTGGCGAAGGCAAGACCAGCGACGAGATCGCGCTGATCATTGGCATCTCGCGCAATACGGTCAACAACTACATTACCAGCATCATGAACAAGACTGGAGCAAAAACCCGGTCGGAGGCGGTTGCTTTTGCAGTTCGCCAGCGCATCATATGATGGAGGGGGACGAATCCATGGACATTGCAACCGTGCAAAACCGGAATGGCTTGGAAGACCGGTCCTTTCATAAGATATTCAATGGAGGGGACGCTATGGCAGGTTCGACCGCTGATCTGTTCCCCAAATTGGTGGCGATGCAACGGCAATGCGCGGCGGCTGGTTTTGCTGTGATGTCGGCTCGCGAGCAAACCTTGCTGGCGGCCGGCAATCTTGACATCACCATGAAAAGCCCTGGATGCGATGCAATGGCCGGTCCCTTGCTGAAATCGCAGATGGGGTTCCTGCTGAGGCATCTCGACAGCTCTCCGCGGCCAATTCTTTATGCTGCAAACAGTGATGCGGTGCCCAGCCCACCGCCGGCGCTGCCTCTCATGCAGACAGAAGAAGGCCGTACCGACCTTCTGTTTCCCGTCAGTCTTGGGGCGATGGGCAACGGTTACATCGGTTTCTTCGGGGTTGATGGCGCCATCGACAGTGAACTGTTGATCGACCTGCACCGCAAATCCCTGGCCATGATGCGTGAAACCCTGCGGCTGGCATTCGGAGCGGCGCCGGTGGCGGACAAGCTCAATGAACGTGAAATCGAGTGCCTGCAGCTTGTCGGCAATGGCATGAAGAGCGAAGCCATCGGCGAAAGGTTGAATTTGTCGGTTCACACGGTCAATGCATATCTGGGCTCGGCCACAACCAAACTCGACGCGGTCAATCGCATTCAGGCGATCGCCAAGTCGATCCGGCTCGGCATCATCGCTTGATCATCGGCAGGTGATCGCCCGTTCGTGTCACGCAGGAATCAGGCGAGTCGCCAGACAAGTTCAAAACCAAGATACACGCAGCCAAAGCCTGCCAGTCAGGCAGCCGGCCGTGAAACCTGGATTGCCGGTATGAACGGACGGTAGGCCGCAGCAAGCAGGCGTTCCTCAAGAAACGCGGTGTTGTGCTGTGGATTGTCGCTCGGGTCCTCGAAGGAAATGTGGTTGATTTCGACCCCGCCGCAATCATGCTCGAGCGTCAGACGGGCATAAACCGTCACACCCTTGGGCCGGATCTCCAGATCGAGGACAACCCGTGGCTCCCCGCTCCAGTCGAGATAGTAGTCGCCGCCAATCCCAAGTGTGATTGTTCCCGGCAGAAAAAACAATTCGGCTGCTGAAGCCACAAGATCTGCAAGGTCGCCGTTGCGCTCGAAACGCAGCATGGAAACCAGATCCGCCACGTCAATCATCCGCAACTCACTGGCAACGGGGCAGATGGCATCCGCAATTATACGTTCCCGTTCGGATGAGTATGCACACTGTTTCATGATTGGGCGCCTGCGGTTTGGGGCTTCGATTTGTCTGTGTAGATCCGATGTACGAGCTCTGCCACAGCCTTGTAGAACACTGCTGGGATGAAATTATCGACCGAGACTTGTGCAAACATGGAGCGGGCGAGCGGCGGATCTTCAAAAACCGGGATCCCGTGAGCCTCGGCAACTTCGCGGATTTTGAGCGCGATCAGGTCCTGGCCCTTCGCAATCACCACCGGGGCGCCACCCTCTTCGCGAACATAGCGCAGAGCCACCGCAAAGTGTGTTGGATTGGCGATCACCATGGTCGCGCGTGGAACCTCGGCAATCATCCGGCGCCGGGCGCGGTCGCGAGCCAGCGAGCGTTGGCGCGCCTTTACGATCGGATCGCCATCCGACTGCTTCAGTTCATCCTTGATGTCCTGCTTGCTCATTTTCTGGTCGTTGTGCCAGCTATAGCGGGTCCACAACACATCCAGGACAGCGAGCAGCGCGGTGGAAATCAGTACCACCGCGACCACCTTGGCCGCAATCCGCGCCATGTCCGGAACGACCAGCGTCGGATCCATGAACATGAAATCAAGCGACCGGAAGAATTCGTCCTTCATGGCGATGCTGACAAAAAGCGAGACCGCGATGATCTTGAACATGGATTTGGCGAATTCCACCATGCCTTTGATGCCGTAGATCCGGCCGAAGCCTTTGACGATCGATATTCTCTCAAGCTTGGGCTGAATCCGGTCAAGCACGGGACTTGGCATGTTTTGCAGAACCGAGGCGGCAATACCGAACCCCATCAGCAAGGCAAAGGCGGGAACCATCACCACCCCGGCCTCTATGAACAGGGACTGAAACAGCGCCACCGCATCGCCACCTGTCTCCAGGCGCCAATCGTCGGACTGCTCGAAAAGGTCGCGCAGGGAGTTTGTAAATCGGCTTGCGGCGGACGGCAGAAAGAAGACCAGAAACAACAAGGTGCCCAGGATCGAGGCAAAAATCGGGACTTCGCGGCTGAAAGGGATATTGCCCTTGTCGATGGCATCGCGGAGTTTTTTCTCGGTGGGTTCTTCTGTTTTACTGTCTTTGTCTTCGCCTTCAGCCATGTCGGCTCAGACTCAGGCCGCTTCGGCTTCGGCTGCCGCCGGAGCGTCTTCGCGCAATGTCAGTTGATCAAGACCGGCAAGCCGGATCGCCTCCTGGGCGATGGTGCGGCGTGCTATGGCGATTTCCCTGGTGCTGACCCCGGCTTCTCCTGATGCCAGATCGGATTCGATCATGCGCCGTTGCCGTGCGCCGATAGCGGAGAGCACGGCCTCGCGCACGCCGTTTTCGGAACCGCGCAGCGCGGTGGTGATGACGTCGCCTGAAATGTCGTTGAACAGCGTAACACGGCTGCGCTGCGGCATGAACTCGATGTCATCGAACAGGAAGATACGCGGCCGGACCTTTTCGACTGCCGACTGCGAAACGGTTTCAAGCGCACCCAACAGAGATTCAACATCCGGCTTGGAAAGCTCGTTCATGATGTCCGCGACCTTGACCGAACCTGTGTTCGCCTTCTCGGCCTCCATTTCATCGACCAGCTCGCGCACCCGTGCCTCGATGATCTCGGCGGCGCGGGGATTGACAGCCTTGAGTTCAACAGCACGGCGGACAATTTCGACGCGGGATTGTTCGGGCAGCTTCATCAGGGTCTTGCCGGCAAAAGCGGTGGGAAGCATCGAGACGACATAGGCGGCCGTTTGCGGATGTTCCTCCTGCAGGAATTTGGCCACCCGGGTCGAATCGAGATCCTGCAAACGCTCCCAGACGGTCGTCTCGAAGGCTTGAAACTGAGTACGGCGACCCAGCAGGCCGTCAACCTCTTCAGGCGTCAGGCCTTCTTCGAGGATGCCTTCCATGGCTTTGGCATTGTCCATCAGGCCTGTGCCTTCGCTGAACAACTCTTCAAACTCGTTGACCAGCTCGATCAGCTCCTGCGGCTTGATGCTTCGCAGATTCTGCGCGCAATGAATAATCTCCTGCAATTCTTCCTGTTCGAAGAACTTCAGGAGTTTTCCTGCAACTGGTTTGCCCATGGCGAGAAGCACGGCGGCAGCCTTCTCGGTCGGCGTCAATGCCGTGCCAACGTTGGTTCCTGGGGTATCGAACTCGTTGTAGCCAACCATATCAGTCTGTCTTCTTCTGTGGAGCACCGATGACTTCGATGATTCGGACGGCGAACTTTGTGTCATCCGAATCCAGAACCGTGATTTCCCCACGGCCGATCATCTTGCCATTGACCATGATTTCGACCGGCTCGCCGATCTTGCGGTCGAGTGCGATTGTTGCCCCTTCCGAGAGTTCCATCAATGAGGACACTGCCATCCGGCTCGAGCCGAGGATGATCTGCACATCAACAGGAATGCCCATGACCAGGTCAACACGGGTGTTTGCCCCGGTCGCGCCCAGCGTCGGCCCCGGAGCGGCTGCTGCCGCTGCGCCGAAGTCCTGCCCTGCAGCACCGCCGAAATCAGCACCGCCGCCGAAATCGGTGTCGCCGCCGAAATCGGTGCCGCCGAAATCAGCAGTCCCGCCAAAATCTGTCGCCCCAAGATCGGGAGCACCCATGCTCAGATCATCGCCACCGAATTCGGCAGCGCCTGTTTCCGGTGCGTCGCCAATGTTGAACGGATCATCTGCTGCTGCAGCCGAATCGTTTCCGAAATCCGCACCGAAATCTGAGTCCAAAGAAGCAGCGCCCCCCATACCATCCATGCTTTCATCGTTGAGAACCGGCGCTTCACCGGCGTCTTTCTTCAATACGTCGCGCAGATCGCCGACAGCGTCGTCGATGGCGCCGTCATCGAGCGGCGCTGGATTGAAATCGTCGTCTGTTGCGTTTTCCCCAGCCATCCGTTCTTATCCCGTCCCAAGCTTGCCCGGAGCCTTCCAAGCGACTCCTTCATGCAGGTTCATGAAAAGTCCGATCTCCAGTTTTCGTCTGGCCCGGCGTCGCCTTCGACCTTGACCATATAGCGCGCCCCGGATTTCCCCAGAGCGCAGGTGTAGAGTGCCTTGCCATTGGCGCTGAGCGTCACTTCGATATCGCCGGTTTGGGCGAAGCCGATCAGATCACCCACCTGCAGCCGGCTGATCTCACCGACCGGCAATGGCGCCAGCGCCACCGCCGCCTGCAGATTGATCTGAGAGCGCGACACCCGCGCGTTCAGCCGTTCGGCCCAGTCGTCGTCGACCGCATTCGGCGCGTTTTTCTTGCTGGTGATGGGTTTTGTCTTCAGCAAAATGGATTGCGGCAGGATAAGGGTGAGCGGCGTAACAACCGATCCGAACTGCAACTCCAGTGTGATCGCCGCAGCATGGAAATCGGGTTTTGGATCGTCTTCCGCCTCGGGGATATCGAGCATTGGCTTGCCCGCGCCGGCTTTTGCCGTCGGGTCTTTGGAAGCGACCTCGCGAAGCGTATCATTGAGCTGCTCGAAAACCACCAGCGACATGTCGAGCTCAATGCCCGAAAGCGGCCGCGCTGCGATATCGAGTTCTTCGGGATCCGAGCCGCCCAGCAGGCATTCCACCATCGCGATGACCAGCTTGGTGCCGCACAGCGCAGAGATGTCCCTCGACCAGCCCTCGATCCAGGTATCGCAAAACACCGCATCCTGTCCGAAGACCGAAAGCAACTGACGCCGCGACCCTTGCTGGATTTCTCCGGGACGGGCTGAGAGATGCACATTGGTGGCCATTTCGAAGGCCCGCTCAAGCGGTCCGCACATTGCGCTTTGAAGCGAGTGGCATTTGGCTTCGATGACAGCGGCATCGCCTTTGGCACCGATCATCCTGTCCAGAAGTTCCGGATCGAACTCGTAGGTATCGGTTTTGGAGTCTTTTGCGCTGTTTGTCATGGCGTTACGCTGCCTGGCCGCCGCCGCCCGGGTTCATCATTTCCTGCTCGACGGCATCGATCGACGGGCGTTCGTAAGAGGAGATGGTCTTGCGGCCGTGTTCGAGAGCCACCTGAGGCACCGAGCCGTTCATGTAGGCCAACAGGGTCTGCTTGACGATGGTGTAGAGACGGTTCTGCTTGGTGCGCACGATCTTGATATTTGTGGCAACCGGGCTGACAACGCAGTAGCAGAGAAAGATCCCGAGCATTGTCCCCACAAGCGCTGCACCGATCAGGCCGCCAAGCACCTCCGGCGATTCAGTGATTGCTCCCATTGCCTTGATCACGCCGAGAACGGCGGCGATGATTCCGATGGCCGGGAAGGCGTCGCTCAATGTGCTCATGGCGTTGTAGGCCTTGAGGCGGTCGGTGGAGATGGTCTGGATTTCTTCATCCATCAGGGCCTCGATCTCATGCGGACGGGCGTTTCCGATGATGATGAGGCGCACATAGTCGCAGATGAAGGACGTCAGTTCCTTGTTCTCAAGAACGGTTGGGGCCAGCAGGAACAGTTCGGATTCGTCGGGATTGTCGATGTGGGCTTCAATCTCGTTGCGGCTCTTTGTCCGCAGGTCGCGCATCAGCGCATAGAGGATGCTCAGCGTATCGAGATATTCGCGCTCCTTGGGTACCTTGTTTTTGAATGCCTCACCCAGCGCCTTCATCGTGTCCTTGATGACCTTTGTCGGGTTGGACATGATGAACCCGCCAATGCCGGCGCCACCGATGATCACAAGTTCGAACGGTTGGTTGAGCACGCCGAGCTTGCCGCCCATGGCCATGTATCCACCGAGGACGCACCCGAGGGTGATAACAAAACCGATGATCATATTCATGACAGCCGCCCGCGATGGTTCCTAAGATGCCAAGTCCTATGGTGTGAGCCTTGTGTGAAGCTGAATCTGGCCCTGTTGTAAGTGCGCGGTAAACACCTTCAGCTTCGCACAAGCATGTTGGCCTAAATCGGAACAGGCATGGGGAAAAGTGTGCCATTTCGGCCGCGAATCGACCCGATGGACACAAAAGGGCCAATCCGGTGATTTCGACCTACACCAGCTACCGCCTCATCGCTCAGGACATCCCGAAGTCCATCGAGCGGATTGCCAGTCAGCCGCAGGTCGCCCGCGAAAGCGAAAACTACCTGTCGCGGATTTCCGAGATCAAGTCGATCGACGAATTCATGGCTGACACGCGCGTGTTCAACTATGCCATGAAGGCCCACGGCTTGGAGGACATGTCTTATGCCAAGGCGTTCATGCGCAAGGTGCTCACCGAGGGCACGGACGACGACAACGCCTTTGCCAACCAATTGGCGGACACCAGGTATCGCGATTTCGCCGAGGCCTTCAATTTTGCCCGCCACGGTGAAACGGCAACCATTTTCACCAGTGCCCAGCAGGGCACTGTCGACAAGTACCACCGCCTGACCCTTGAGGAAGAGGCCGGTGCCGACAACACGGGCGTCCGGCTGGCGCTCTATTTCGAACGCAATGCTCCTGAGTTGACCTCGGCCTACGAAATTCTTGCTGACAATGCGCTCGCCGACGTGGTGCGCACAGCGCTAGGGCTCCCCTCGGAACTGGCGGCCACGGACATCGACAAGCAGGCCGACCTGATCAATTCGCGTATCGACCTTGAAGACTTCAAGGATCCGGAAAAGCTCGACAAGTTCCTCAATCGCTTCACCGCGCTTTGGGAGCTGCAGAATCCCTCGGAGGGGTTTGCGGATTCGAGTCTTCTGCTCGGTTCCTCGTCAGGCTTCGGCATCACCCCTGAATTGATGCTTTCAATCAACAATCTCAAGCTTGGAGGCCGCTGATGCAAGGTTCGCTCTATGTCGCGTTGTCGTCGCAGATCGCACTGGAGCGGCGCATGAATACCTTGGCCGACAATGTCGCCAACGCCAACACAACCGGGTTTCGGGCCACTGAGATCAAGTTCAATGAGGTGCTGGCCGACACAGGCGTGGCCAATGTCTCCTTCGTCAACCAGGGCGAGGATTATCTGTCCACCGAAAATGGTGGGCTTCGCACAACCGGCAGCCAGCTTGATTTTGCCATTCGCGGCGAAGCCTGGTTCATGGTCGAGACCCCGACCGGAAACATGCTGACCAAGGACGGACGCTTCACCATCACCCAGGCTGGTGAACTGGTCAACATCGATGGCTATCCGGTGCTCGATCCCGGTGGCGCGCCAATCCAGCTCAATCCCGCAGGTGATCCCCCGAAGGCCGGCCGTGATGGTGGCCTGACCCAGGATGGCGTACGCATTGGTGCGATTGGCCTCTACCAGGCAGATCTGTCGCAGGGATATTACCGTCAGGGGTCGCTTGGTGTTGTTCCAAACGTGCCGCCCGAAGCGGTTGTTGATACTGCAGGCACTGGTCTTTTGCAGGGCTATATCGAGGATTCCAACGTCAATCCAATCTTGGAAATGACCAATCTGATCATGGTGTCCCGTGCCTTCGAAAACACCTCGGCCATGACCCGCGCCACTGAGGACGTTTTCAAGGAAGCGATCCGCACGCTTGGCAGCGGCCAGTGATCCCAATGGGCATGATCCTTATGGGCGGAGACACACCTTTGGGCAATTTGACCGTCGGGGCGACCCGGTCATGAGCGGGCGCCAGGGCCTGGCTGTGCTCGCGCGCGAAGTGCGGCGCATTTCACGCCCCCATGGCGGATATGATGTATCCGGCATCGTGACCGAAGTATCTCCCGGTCACTGTGTTGTGGCCGGCCTCTCGCGCCATGTCCGGATCGGTGACTTCATCAGCTTTCGGCACGATGATGGGGTCAAGCTTGCTGAAGTGGTGAGCCTCGGCCCGGACCAATTGATTGCGTGCCCCGTTGATGGCGCGGCGCAGGCTGCTATCGGCGAGCGGGTCTGGCGTCAGGGGGCGTTTCGTCTGTCACCCCATCACACCTGGTGTGGACGCACGATCAATGCTTTGGGCGAACCGGTCGATGGACTCGGGGGCCTGGAGCATGGAACCGTATCGCGTCCGGTCACCGGAGCGCCGCCGGCATCCATGCTTCGCCAGAGAGTCAACGCGCCATTGCGCACCGGCATCCGTGTGGTCGATGTCTTCACGCCGATCTGCCGGGGCCAGCGGCTGGGTATCTTCGCCGGGTCCGGCGTCGGCAAGTCGACGCTGCTGTCAATGTTCGCCAAGGCAGCGGATTTCGATCGTGCCGTGATTGCACTTGTCGGCGAACGCGGCCGCGAAGTGCGCGAGTTCATCGAAGACACGCTTGGCGAAAACATGAAAAAGACCGTCGCTGTCGTCGCCACCAGCGATGAAAGCCCGATGCTGCGCAAACTCGCGCCACTGACCGCGGTCACGGTCGCCGAGCATTTTCGCGATCAGGGTGAGAATGTTCTGCTGATCGTCGACAGCCTGACCCGCTTCGCCCACGCCTTGCGTGAAATAGGCATGGCTGCAGGTGAGCCTCCGGTGGCCCGGGGGTATCCGGCCTCGGTTTTCACAGCCCTTCCCGGATTGCTCGAGCGCGCCGGGCCGGGGCCAAAGGGCGCCGGTGCGATCACCGCGATTGTCTCGATCCTGGTTGATGGCGACAACCACAATGATCCGGTCGCCGATTCCGCGCGCGGTATTCTTGATGGCCATCTGGTGCTTGACCGCGCGCTGGCAGATGAAGGCCGTTACCCGCCAGTCAATCCACTCACGTCGATCTCGCGACTGGCCCGCAAGGCCTGGCGCGGTGACGAGGAGAAGCTTGTTATGCGGCTCAAGGCTTTGATCCACCGCTACGAGGAAACCCGCGATCTGCGGCTGATTGGCGGCTACCGGCCCGGCACGGATGCCGAGCTGGACATGGCGATCAAGCAGGCACCGGTGATTTACGATTCATTACGCCAGAATCCCGACCAACCACCAAGCGCTGATGCTTTTGCAGAACTGGCTGAGGCCATGAAAGCGGCTGCGGGGATCCCGGCGACGGAGCCCGCGACAGAAAGGAACAAACGGTGACCCAGACCGACGCTGAAACCACATTGGATTCCGTGCCAGACATGATTGACGGTGAGGATGAACTGAAGTCGGAAGACATCCTCCCCCAGAAGCGTTCTGGTGACATGGTGTTGACCATCGCAGGCTTTGTTCTGGCGACATTTGCCGCCTTGTTCCCCTGGTATGTGTTTTTCAATCAGGAGAGCTTCGGCATTGCACCGATGGCTGGCTATTCCGATACCCGCGACCTTTCCGAAATTCAGGGCCGTCCGGTCGTAAATGCTTCGCCGCTCGCAATCCCCAATGACAACAATGGTCTGGCACAGACTTCAGCATTCGATCCGATCACAACTGCCACGGTTCCCAGCCCGCAAGGCGAGGACATTGGCACAAACGTCTCTGTAGAGTCAGACCCGGATCAAAGCTTTCCCGGCCAGCCTCGTTACCGATTGTTGCATGTTGCCAATGGCCGCGCCCTCATTGAGGACAAGTCCGGCATGTATGTGGTTCGCATCGGATCGGTTTTGCCGGACAATTCCCGCCTCGCCACGCTTGAAGAGCGTGATGGTAATTGGGTGATCGTGACGTCGAACGGAGAGGTCATCACCCGTTGATTTGAGCATCGATCCGGGTCCCGGCGTTGATCTCAGATGCCCCCGGTGCCGATATCAATTGCCGTGCCGGCAGAATTCGTAAGGCACGCACAAGATTGGCCGCATAGCCTCCAGACTTGCACAGGACGGAGTATCTCATGCAACCGATCCAGCTTTTCGAACTGACCTCAAAGCAGGCCCACTGGCTTACGGTACGCCAGAGTGTGGTCGCGGGAAACATCGCCAATGTAAACACGCCCGGCTACACCGCACGGGAAGTGGCTGCGTTCGAGGCTGTCATGCAAGAAACCGGAACGCGAATGGCTGCAACCCATCCCGGGCATATCCAGGAGGATCCGATGCGCGGTGCGGTTCGCAGCGAACGCCAGAATGGCGTCGAGGTGATGCCGTCCGGCAATTCCGTCAATTTGCCCGATGAACTGTCCAAAACCGGGGAGATCAAACGCATGTACGAACTCAATGCCGGAATGGTGAAAGCCTTTCACCGGATGATGCTGTTGACGGTGCGGAAATGACAGTCGTTGATCCGCTGTCGCTCGCTTCGCGCATTGCCTCTTCGGGCCTTGATGTCCAGGAGACGCGGATGCGCATTCTCTCGGAGAACCTGGCCAACTCCCAATCGACCGGCGATACCCCCGGAGCCGATGCCTATCGGCGCAAGACCATCAGTTTTTCCTGGGAGCTCGACCGTTCGATCGGTGCTTCACGAGCCAAGGTCGCCAAAATCGATTTCGATCCTGGTGAATTCAACGTCCAGTATGATCCGGGCAACCCGGCTGCCAACGAAGAAGGTATGGTCAAGTTGCCCAATGTGAACGTGCTTGTAGAGCTCGCCGATATGCGCGAAGCCAACCGCTCCTACGAAGCCAATCTTCAAACCGTCAAGCAGACCCGTGAACTGGTTTCGATGACGCTTGATCTGTTGAGGGCTGGCGGATGATTGATGTGATAACAGGCGCGGGCGCCACATCGCGCCTCGCGGGATCCCGCGAAACCGACGTTGCCAGTTCTGCGGCTATGCCGCAAATGCCTCAGATGCCGTCGGCTATGGGCCCCCAATCATCAGGTTCCTTCAGCGAGGTCATGCAGTCGCTTGGTGTCGGAGCCATGAACAATCTCAAGGCGGCGGAAGCACAGTCACTGGCAGCCGTGCGCGGTGAGGCCGTCACCCGCGATGTTGTGGATGCGGTCATGGCCGGAGAACGCTCACTGCAAACCGCCACCGCCATCCGTGACAAGCTGGTGACCGCTTATCTCGAAATCGCCCGCATGCAAATCTAGGGAGCCCGCCATGAAGGCTTTGGCCATCGCAGCAACTGGCATGAATGCACAGCAGCTCAATCTTGAGGTGATCGCCAACAATGTGGCGAACATCAACACCACCGGCTTCAAACGTGCCCGAGCCGAATTTGCCGACTTGCTCTACCAGGTGGAACGCAATCAGGGCGTCCCCAATGCGTCCAATCAGGCTATTGTGCCGGAGGGAGCACATATCGGGCTCGGCGTGCAGACTTCCGCTGTGCGCAACTTGCACATCCAGGGCAGCCTTGTTGGCACCTCGAACAAGTTTGACCTGGCGCTGGTTGGCCGTGGCTGGTTCCAGATTGAGACCCCGGACGGTGAAACCAACTACACAAGGGCCGGTGCCTTCAACACCAACGCTGACGGCGAGCTGGTCACCATCGATGGCTACACTGTTGTTCCCGGCATTGTGTTTCCGGACGAAGCAAGCGAAGTGGTGATTTCTCGCACCGGACAGGTTTTCGCCCGCATCGGCAATGAGGCTGAGATGCAGGAACTTGGTCAGCTGACGCTTGCCAACTTCGTCAATGAAGCGGGCCTTGAGCCGCTGGGTGACAATCTGTTCCGCGAAACCACCGCGTCGGGGCCCGCCAATGTCGGAGTGCCGGATGATCCAGGCTTTGCTCATATCCAGCAGGGCTATCTTGAGGGTTCCAATGTCGACCCAATCAAGGAAATCACCGATCTGATCTCGGCTCAGCGTGCCTATGAGATGAACTCCAAGATCATCCAGGCTGCTGATGAGATGGCTTCGACCGTTTCCAAAAATCTGAGATAGCGGAGGACAAGGCCAAACATGACGTTTCGCCCTTCATCTCTGATTGTGATGTTGCGCCAGCTCATGCTGCTGCTGGCCGGCCTGCTGCTGCTGACCGCGGCTGCACGGGCCGATCTGGGCACGGCCGTCGTGCCGGAGCGCACGATTTATCCCGGCGAAGAGCTCAGCGCCGAACTTGTCCGCGAGGTGACGGTGACCAACCCGAACCTGCGCGGCGGCTACGTCACCACCACCACCGGAGTGCTCGGCAAGGTAACGACCCGAACCCTGCTTCCCGGACGCACAATCCCGGCGGGCGTGTTGCGCGATGCCTGGGCGGTTGAACGCGGAACCACGGTGGAGCTGGTGTTTTCAGGCAAGGGTCTGACCATCACAGCGGCAGGGACACCGCTGCAAAATGGAGCAGTCGGCGATTTCATTCGGGTTCGCAACATCGAATCCGGTGTCACCGTTTCGGGCACGGTCATGGCTGACGGCACAATCCAGGTCGCGCCAAAATGACTCACGCTCCTTCAAGGTTTGCCGCAGCTTGCTTTGCCCTCCTGATGGTCTTCGGTCCGGGGGGTGGTTTTGGTTTCGTGCAGCAATCCGCCGCCGCATCGCGGATCAAGGATATCGCCTCACTCCAGGCGGCGCGCGACAACCAGCTGATCGGCTATGGTCTGGTCGTGGGCCTTCAGGGCACCGGCGATGGCTTGCGCAATTCACCATTCACCGAACAGTCATTGCGCGCCATGCTGCAGAATCTGGGTATTTCGACCGAGGGTGGAGCAACCCGTGCAAACAATGTCGCTGCCGTGATTGTGACGGCAAACCTGCCGCCTTTCGCGTCCATCGGCTCCCGTGTTGATGTCACGGTGTCCTCGCTGGGTGATGCAACATCTCTGCGCGGCGGCACCCTGGTGATGACGTCTCTGTCGGGTGCCGATGGCCAGATCTACGCTGTGGCCCAGGGCTCGGTCATCGTTTCGGGCATTCAGGCACAAGGCGATGCTGCAACGCTCCAGCAGGGCATTGCAACATCCGGCAGACTGCCCGGGGGCGCCATTATCGAACGGGAAATTCCAACCAGTTTCAAGAGTGTGGGCGGTCTTGTCTATCAGTTGCGCAATCCTGACTTCTCCACTGCCGTTGGCATGGCCGATGTCATCAATGCCTATGCCGAGGCCCGTTATGATGGCCCCATCGCCGAAGCACGGGATTCCACCACTGTGGCGGTGCGCAAGCCCGAGCGCGCGGACCTCGCCCGGTTGACCGCCGAGCTTGAGAATCTTGTCGTGGAAACAGACACGCCGGCGCGCGTCGTGGTCAACGAACGGACCGGTACGATCGTCATTGGCAATGATGTCCGTGTCTCAAGGGTTGCCGTCAGTCACGGCACATTGACTGTCCAGATCAACGAAACCCCGACCGTGGTTCAGCCCTCACCCTTTTCGGATGGCGTGACTGCCATCGAACCGCTGACCGACATCACCGCGGGCGTTGATGGCGGCCAGGTTGCCATCATTGACGGACCTGATCTGCGGAGCCTGGTCGCAGGTCTCAATTCGATCGGTGTAACGCCTGACGGTATTATCGCTATCCTGCAGGGCATCAAATCAGCGGGCGCGCTGCATGCCGAACTGGTGCTGCAATGATTGAGCGCAACAAGCAAATGCGGACAAGACCGCTGCTCCGGATTGGCCCTGTGGGTGTGCTGGCCTTGGCCTTGCTTGCGCCGGGCGCTTTGGCTCAACAGGCGCCGGCTCCGACGATGGAAGATGAAATCCGAAGCTTTTGCGGCAACATCGCCGATGCTGCCCGCGATCAGCGCTACCTTATGCAGAAAAAAGAGCTTGAAGAGCTCCAGGCAGGCGTCGACGAGCGGATCGAGCGGCTTGATGAACGCTCGCGGCAATATCGTGACTGGCTCCAGAAGCGCGAAGAGTTCATGCGCGTCGCTGAAACGCAACTTGTCGACATCTACAAGAACATGCGTCCTGATGCCGCCTCCGCTCAGATGGAAATCCTTCCTCCGCAGGTCGCTGCGGCGATTATCATGAAATTGAGCCCCAGGCTCGCCAGTGCGATTCTCAATGAGATGGACTCCGAGAAGGCCGCCGGGCTGACAGGAATGATTGCAAGTGCGGCAGCACCAGACCTGCCCGAGGACCCGTCATGAACAGAGCCGTCGCCATCACCATTCTCGCACTGTCTCTGGGCGGATGCAGCGCACAAACACTCAAGGAAGTTGGCCGGGCGCCTTCGATGAGCCCGGTCGGGGCGGGGCTTGCCTATGGCGAGACCCCGCAAATGGCTGCTTACCCAAAACAGCCGATGCCAAGGTCGCAGGGCTTTTCGCTCTGGGATGACAACAAGTCCAAACTGTTTCAGGATGCCCGTGCGATGAGCGTCGGTGACATCCTCACTGTCGATCTGGCGATCAATGACAAGGCAACCTTTGACAACGCCACCGATCGCAGCCGTCAGAACTCCAGTGGCATCAACGCGGGCTTCAATCTTCCGCTGCTTGAGGGCTTGGGAATTGGCGCTGTGAACGAGGGAGACCTTGAATTCGGCTCCAACACCTCGACCTCGGGGCAGGGCACAACGGAGCGCTCCGAGCAGCTTGAGCTTCGCATCGCCGCAGTTGTCACCGGTATTCTGCCCAATGGGAACCTGGTGATCAGCGGCAGCCAGGAGGTTCGCGTCAATCAGGAACTGCGGATCCTCAATGTTGCAGGCATCGTGCGGCCGCTGGACGTGGATCACAACAACACCGTAGCCTATGACAAGATTGCCGAAGCCCGGGTATCCTATGGTGGCCGCGGCCGGTTGATGGAAGTGCAGCAACCGCCGGTCGGCCAGCAGCTCGTCGACATCTTGTCACCGATCTGACGGGTGAAACATGGCTGACAACGAAGACCAGGAAGAGGAACAGGGCAAGAAAAAGTCCGGCTTGATCGTCACCATCGCAGTTGTGCTGGTGCTGAGCGGTTTGGCTGGTGGTGGTGGTTGGGTCGTCGGTGGGATGATCGCACCGCAAGTTGCCGTGGAAGAGGAAGCAGCCGTTGAGGCTGAGGAGAGTGGTGAAGAGGGCGCCGAAGCCGAAAAAGACGAGGAAGCGGGAAACAAATCCCGGGAAAACGTTCTTCCGCTTGACCCGATTACCACAAACCTGTCGTACCCTTCCGAAAGTTGGATTCGAATCGAAGTGTCGCTGCTGTTTGGGGGTGCCCCGGACCAGGCGCTCGCCGACCAGATCCATCAGGACGTGTTGTCCTATCTGCGCACCGTGTCCCTTCAACAGATTGATGGGCCACGGGGATTTCAGTATTTGCGCGATGATTTGCGTGAACGCGTGAGATTGCGGTCGGAGGGCCGCGTTAATGACATCCTGTTCAGGACCTTTGTGATCGAATGATCCGACTCTTATCGGCCGTTGTCGCCATGATGGTGATTGCAACGGCAGCAAACGCACAAGCACTGGACCCGGGCCTGCTGCAGGCACCGCTGGATGGGTCTGTTGCCAGTTGGATTATCCGGACCTTCGGATTGCTTACGGTGCTTTCGGTCGCACCGGGCATCCTCATCATGGTCACCAGTTTTCCGCGTTTCATCATTGCCTTCGCCATTCTGCGCGCCGGCATGGGCCTGGCAACCACACCTGCCAACATGATCCTGGTCAGCCTGGCTCTGTTCATGACCTTCTATGTCATGGCGCCCACCTTCGACCGCGCCTGGGAAAACGGCGTGACGCCACTGCTTGAGGATCAGATCACCGAAGAAGAGGCGATACAGCTGATAGCTGATCCTTTCCGCGACTTCATGCTGGTCAACACCCGTCCCAAGGATCTTGCCCTGTTTGTGGATCTCGCCACCGAGCGCGGGCAAAGCACCGAAACTGATGGCAAGATCGACATGCGGGTTCTGGTTCCCGCCTTCATGATTTCCGAGATCAGACGTGGCTTTGAAATCGGCTTTCTGGTGGTCCTGCCATTCCTGGTGATCGACCTGGTGGTTGCCACAATCACCATGGCGATGGGCATGATGATGCTCCCGCCAACGGCCATTTCTCTGCCGTTCAAGATCCTCTTTTTCGTCCTGATCGACGGTTGGAATCTGCTTGTTGGAAGCCTCGTTCGTTCGTTCGTCTGACGGCCATTAAGAGTTGATTAACCCTATATAAAATAACGATAAATCGCGCTCTCGATTAATTAATTCGAAAGCTCGGAATGGGAAAGTATGGCCAACATGACGGGAAGGAACCCTTATTGAAGCTATGGGTTCCGACAGGCATGAGGCCGAACCGACGTGACCGGTAAATCAATAAGCCCGGTATGTCCCTCCTATTAGTATTTCGTAAAAACAAGGGACAATCCCAATGACAAGCATCATGACCAACTCATCGGCGATGGCTGCGCTGCAGACACTTCGCTCGATCAACAATGACATGGAAAGCACACAGAGCCGCATTTCGTCGGGCTACAAGGTCGGCAGCGCTTCTGACAACTCGGCTTACTGGTCGATCGCAACCACCATGCGTTCGGACAACCAGGCCCTGTCCACCGTTCAGGACGCCCTCGGCCTCGGCGCTGCAAAGGTCGATGTCGCCTATACCGGTATGGAATCGGCGATCGAAGTGGTTTCGGAAATCAAGGCCAAGCTGGTCGCGGCTCGTGAGCCTGGCGTCGACAAGACCAAGATCGATAAGGAAATCACCGAACTCAAGAACCAGCTCGTTTCCGTTGCGGAATCGGCTTCGTTCTCCGGTGAAAACTGGCTCAACAACACCACCACAGCCGCTTCGGGTACGAAGAACGTGGTTGGTGGTTTCAACCGCGACTCCTCTGGCCAGGTAACGATCACCACGCTGGACGTAAATACAACTTCGACCACGCTGATCGGCGCCGGCAATGAAAGCCTCGGTATTCTGACCAAGGACATCGATGCCAACGCGCTGGATCCGGATGCGACCACCACCACCGCACGGGACTACTACCTGATCGACACCGGTTCCACCACCGGTACACAGGCTTCTGGTACGGCCATCTCGCTGACCTCGGCAACCACAGACGCCCAGGTCGAGGATATGATCCGCGCCGTGGACTCTATGTTCACGCAGATGACGGATGCCGCATCGAACCTTGGTGCCGTCAACAAGCGGATCTCGATGCAGGAAGACTTCGTTGCCAATCTCCAGAATGCAATCGACAAGGGCGTTGGCCGATTGGTCGACGCGGATATGAACGAGGAATCGACGCGACTGAAAGCTCTGCAGACACAGCAGCAGCTTGGTATCCAGGCGCTTTCGATCGCCAACTCCAACTCGCAGAACGTGCTGTCGCTGTTCCGTTAAGAACCGCAACAGCCCGGAAAACCGGGTAGAAATGACCAAGACGCCGGGGAGCAATCCCCGGCGTTTTTCTGTTTTGAGACAAAGCTTGCCCCAAACTTGCGGCGATTAAACCTTCAGTAACCATGATCCGTCATTCTGCTTATCAAGAAATGGCGGGTCGCTGTCCGGAAGGAATGACAGTGACGGGCATGATGTCTTGCCGTCGTTGCCGGTGTTTGAGTCCGGTATGTCCCATAGTTTTCTGTCAAAAGGGACACCTCCATGACAAGCATTATGACAAACTCAGCGGCAATGGCCGCACTGCAGACACTACGTTCAATCAACTCCGACATGGAGATGACTCAGAACCGGATCTCCTCCGGCTATCGTGTCGACACCGCGGCCGACAACTCTGCTTATTGGTCGATCGCAACAACCATGCGTTCGGACAACCAGGCGATGTCGACCGTCAAGGACGCACTGGGTCTCGGCGCCGCAAAGGTCGATGTGGCCTACACAGGTATGGAATCGTCCATCGAAGTGGTCTCGGAAATCAAGGCCAAGCTGGTCGCTGCACGTGAGCCAGGTGTTGACAAGACCAAGATCGACAAGGAACTCACCGAACTCAAGAACCAGCTCGTTTCGATCTCGGAATCGGCGTCTTTCTCCGGTGAGAACTGGCTCAACAACACCACCACTGCTGCGGCCGGAACAAAATCCGTGGTTGGCGGCTTCAACCGTGATGTCAACGGATTGGTGAGCATCACCACTCTGGACGTAAACACTTCAACGACCACTCTTATTGGCGCCGCCAGTGAAAATCTCGGCATCCTGACCAAAGACATCGACGCCAACGCACTTGATCCTGACGCAACCACCACGACTGCACGGAACTACTTCCTGATCGACACCGGTGCCACCACTGGTACCGCAGCATCCGGTACTGCTATCGCATTGACTGCGGCCACCACCGATGCACAGGTCGATGATATGATCCGTGCTGTGGACTCGATGTTCACGCAGATGACCGACGCCGCATCCAATCTCGGCGCCGTCAACAAACGGATTTCGATGCAGCAAGACTTCGTGTCCAACCTCATGGATTCGATTGACAGCGGTATCGGCAGATTGGTCGATGCGGACATGAACGAGGAATCGACACGACTAAAAGCACTGCAGACTCAGCAGCAGCTGGGTATCCAGTCGCTCTCGATCGCCAACTCGAACTCGCAGAACATTCTGTCGCTCTTCCGTTAAGAGCGTTACCGACTGGAACCGCCCTGGGGGCGTTTCCCATAAAATCTTACAGGAAGAGGCCGCATCAACACCGATGCGGCCTCTTTTGTTTCCAGATTTTTAGGTCGTTTGCCGATTAAGGGCTTGAGTTAACTCGCCGTTAACCATAAACCTTTAGACCTTAGTTACCAACGGTGAACCGGAACGCATGGGCAATGTCAGCTCCGGTCTGCATGATGCAAGATCACCGTAACCGGAAAAGTGGCCGGTATGTCCCTGGGCAATAGTAGGGGCAGGTTTCATGACCAGCATAATGACCAATACAGCCGCCATGGCGGCTCTGCAGACCCTTCGGACGATAAACTCCGAAATGGAAATGACTCAAGCACGCGTGTCTTCGGGATACCGTGTGGAAAACGCCGGTGACAACGCTGCCTACTGGTCCATCGCCACAACCATGCGATCGGACAACAAGGCAATGTCGACCGTCAAGGATGCACTTGGCCTTGGTGCAGCCAAGGTCGATATTGCCTACACGGCAATGGACAGCTCGATCGATGTTATCTCCGAAATCAAGTCCAAACTTGTCGCGGCCAGAGAACCCGGCGTTGACAAGACAAAGATCGACAAGGAAATCACCGAACTCAAGAACCAGTTGCAGTCGATTTCTGAATCGGCATCGTTCTCCGGTGAGAACTGGCTTAACAACACGTCCACTGCCGCTGCCGGCACCAAATCGGTGGTTGGCGGCTTCAACCGCGATGTCAACGGATTGGTGAGCATCACCACTCTGGATATCAACGTCACCAGCCTCACCATGATCGGCGCCGCCAGTGAAAATCTCGGTATCCTGACCAGAGACGTGGACGCCAATGCGCTTGATCCCGATGCAACAACGACCACCGCTCGAAACTATTATCTGATCGACACCGGTGCCACTACTGGTACCGCTGCCTCGGGTGCAGCAATTGCGCTAACCGCAACCACAACAGATGCCGAAGTCGAAGACATGATCCGTGTTGTCGACTCGATGTTCAGCGATATGACAGACGCCGCCTCTAATCTTGGTGCGATTTCCAAACGCATCGATATGCAAGAGGATTTCGTCGCAAACCTGATGGACTCGATCGACAGTGGTATCGGGCGATTGGTGGATGCCGATATGAACGAGGAATCGACCCGGCTCAAAGCGCTGCAGACGCAGCAGCAGCTCGGCATTCAGTCCTTGTCGATCGCAAACAACAACTCTCAGAACATCCTCGCGCTCTTCCAGCAGTAAGCTGGTGCAGCTCCCTTTCGGGAGCATGCAGCGTGAACATACTCTGCCATGCCGCCGGTCATCGGTCGTGGTGGATCAGCTGGACCGTGCCAAAATTGCCCTTGGTACGGTTCAGCGGCTTTTTGGTCAGGTCTTGTTACGCCCAATCATCATGCGTTCAGTTGCGCTGCGACCGGACAAGCCCGCCACAAATGCGTTCATGCTCACGCAAGTTTTGCTGGCTAGGTTTCCACCGCGCACGACCGCACAAGCCAGTTTGGCGCGGGCGCATCTTCGTTTTCTGAAAGGAAGGATTTTGACCGGGCTTATGCCAGCCAACGCCTCGCATCGGAGACGATCATGACGGCCAGCCTCGCCAGGTTCCTGCCGGACTTCGAATTGCCTGCCATTCGTTCGCTCTCGGGGATGCCGGATGACTCGCTGGCAGGTTCGCCACCGTCACCGGCTGAGCCCGCGGTCGATGTGGATGCGGTTCGAGCCGAAGCCTTTGCAGAAGGCGAGGCTGCTGCACGCGCAGAGCTTGAAGCGCACCACGCAGCCGAACGCGAAGCCGAAGCACAAAGGCACGCTGCCGAAATCGCTGCCTTGCGTGCCGAGATGGAGACCTTGGCCGCGCAATCCATCCCCCAGGCAATCGCAACCCGTAGCGCCGGCATCGCCGAGGCGATCGCTGCCGATGTGGCGGAAATTCTGGTGCCACTGCTGGATGAGACCGTTCGTTCCCTGCTGCTTGAGCGGCTTGCAAATGAAATCCACAGCGTGCTGGCACTGGACAATTCGGGCAAGATCACTGTCTCGGGTCCTGAAGGTCTGGTGACAACGTTGTGCGAAATCCTCGGCGGAGACGCAGAACGGATTTCTGTAAACCACGTTGAACAGTTTGATATTGAGGTGGAAGTCGACCGCACCACATTGGCCACGAGGCTCTCCGATTGGAGCAATGCGCTCAAGGAGAGCTTGGCATGACGGACTCCACCCACCAGGGTAAGAACGAGATCATCATCGTAAAGCGCCGCGGCGGCGGTGGTGATGATGGACATCATGGCGGCGTTTGGAAGATTGCCTATGCGGACTTCATGACCGCAATGATGGCCTTCTTCCTCGTGATGTGGTTGGTCAATGCGTCCAACGAAGAAACCAAGGCGGCGATTGCGAGTTACTTCAATCCGATCAAGTTGATGGATGACAAGCCGGCCGACAAGGGAATCAAGCAGGTCGGCAAGAGTGCGGAAGGTGAAGCCACCGCACCGAAGTCCAAAACCGAGGGGGACGAATCCACCACCGGTCAGGCCGGTGAAGCGGGCTCCCAGAAGAATTCGACAGCTGGCGAGAAGCAGGATTACTCCGAAGCCGATTACTTTGAAAATCCCTATTCCGTGCTGGCAGAGATCGCCCAGGAAACCGGCACCCAGACGAATGTATCGGACAAGGGCGATGGTGGTGCGGCCCAATCCGGCCCTGCCACCGGGGCTTCGGGCGGTGAGGCGTATCGCGATCCCTTTGACCCCGACTTTTGGTCAAAAAGCGTGGAGAAGGACAGCGATACGCTTGAGGAAAGCCAGTCGATGTTCGAGGTGGAGACCTTCGCAAACAACCGCTTGCCGGAGAGCCCTGTCGATAAGGAGCCTCTGCAAGACCCAACCGATGCTGATGGCCCGGCTGGCGATTTGTCCGCACAGATGGCGGGAGACGGGGGGACTGGAGCCTTGACCCCCGAGCAATTGCTCGAGCAGTTGGCCGAGGCCGATGTTCTCAAGGAAGACATCATGAAGGCACTTGGCGGCGCGCTTGGCAAACTGGCTGAAGGACTGGTCGTAGAGCCGGCCGAGGGCGGGTTGCTGGTTTCCATCACGGATCAGCTGGATTTCGGCATGTTCAATGTCGGCTCTGCCGTGCCGGGCCGTGACCTGGTCATCGCGATGGAAAAGATTGGCGAAGTCCTGGCTGAGCGGGATGGTGCAATTGCCATTCGCGGACACACCGATGCCAGGCCGTTCGCATCTGACACGGATGACAACTGGCGGCTTTCGCTGGCCCGCGCCCATTCAGCCTATTACATGCTTGTGCGGGGAGGTTTGTCCGAGGAGCGGATAAGCCAGGTGTCCGGGTTTGCCGATCGGCGCCTCAAGGATCCCGACAATCCGCTTTCCGAGGTCAACCGACGGATCGAAATTCTTGTCGAGGCGGGAGGCAGTTAAACCATGCCGCGCCTTGCCCGCCCGATTGTTGTGAGCTTCGCCGCCTTTGCGGCGATGTTTGCTTTCGCGGCGTCGGCAGAGGAGCCTGCGGCACCACAGCCCCCGCCCACCGGCCAAGACAAGAGGCATACTGCCGACGGGCAGCAAGACCCAGCACCCGGCAGCAGCGACTCCAGAGCTCTGATCTTTGATCCCACGGTCGGGTATCCACCGTTTGTCGACCCGGCAACGACAGCCGGGCAGGCCGCCGATGGCGGTGCCGCACAACCCGATGGTGCGGATGGCCTTGGCGCAGACGGGGTTGAGAATGGAAGCCAGGCTGCTGATCTTCAAGGCGGCGAAAGCAGTGCGCCTTCCGCTGGGGATGCGCAGAGCGTGGGCGTGGAAGCTGCCGCGCCGTCCGGACCAGATGCCGCATCCGGCGCAATGATTGCCAACGAAGCCGTTGATGGAATCAAGGCAAGTGACTTCCCCATGCCCAGCGACCTTGATGGGCTTGAGCCCTACAAGCTTATTCGGTCCCTGCAATACGTGCAGGATGCGGTTGTGCTCGGTGACCATTCCGCCATGGAGATGCAAAGGTTTCTCCTTGGCGTGATCGACAGCCGCTTGCGTGCTGCCGACCAGAGTGTGTTTGACGACCCGCGGAATGTTGACGCGGCATTGATCTACGCTATGAGCGGCGGCAATCCTGAAACGCTCGAAATTCTTGCGCTGCAGGACAAGTTCGGCAATTTCGACAACGAGATAACAACCGTGCTCCGCGCCTATCTAAACGGGCGTGCCGCGAAAACCCAGACCACTTTGGCCGAAGTGGTCGCGATATACCGCGATAGCAGGATCGGTCCCTACCTCACCTTGATCGCCGCAAATGTGACTGCTGCACTGAATGACCCGGCGGCGCTCGAACTGTTTGACTGGGCACGATTGACCGCGCCGGGAACACTGGTTGAGGAGGCAGCGTTGCGTCGCTCGCTGTTCATCGCAGCGGCTCAGAACATGGTTGATGAGGCCCTCGAATATGCGCAGCTCTATGCGCGTCGTTTCATCAACTCGCCGTATGCTGGCCAGTATGCGGATCTGCTGGTGGATCTCGTGGTGCTGAACTACGAAAAGGTCGGCGATGACCAGTTGAACGCGATCCTCACCTTCATGGACCGGCCGCGCAAACGTGAAGTCTATCTTCGTATTGCACGAAAGGCTGTCATCTCCGGCTTGCGCGATCTCGCTGTCTTCGCGTCCGGAAAGGCCGAGGAACTGGCGAGCCCGGAGGACAGGATACCTCTGGCCCTGGCCGACCTTTATGCCGGCATGGCCAAGGTGCCGACCGATGGTGTCGATGCGGTGCTTGAGGAGCTGAACGCCGTTTCGGAACGGCAATTGTCGCCTCGCGACCGCGCTCTGCGGACCGCTGCGCAGATTGTTGCCGCGGAAGTGATACGCAAACCTGACCCCAACAGCCTCACGCAAGCATTCTCGCCCATGTTGAACGAGCCGAATGCTCCGGAGCAAGATGCGGATCTTACCGGTATAGCCGAAGACGAGGGGCAGGTTGAGGTGCCCGAACTGGAGCAGATCGCGGAGATGGATGAAGAGACCCAAGCCGCGGTCAAAGTCTTCGAAGGATATGTCTCGGACAGGAAAAAGACACTCGAACGCATCGACCAGATGCTTGAGGGTATTGCAGAGGATCAAGGATCGTGAGCGCCTTGGATATGATTACGCAGCGTCAGGTTCCTGCCCGGCCGCCGGTCAGGCAGAACGATGCTGGTGCATCTGACGACCGTAGCCCGTCCGATGCCGATCCATTTTCAAAGCTTCTGTCCGGTCAGAACCGCCGGACCGATGAAAAGTCCACTCGCACCGACGCACCCTCAGGCAAGGAACCCGCGAAGGAAGCGGAAGCAACCGGTGAGGAGACCGGGGAGGTTTCTGAAAAGGACGGTTCGGACGACATGCTGGCCTTGCTGGACGGGGTAGTGGCGGCTGCGGCCAATGCCGAAAATTCGTCGGCCGAAGAGAGCAAAACTGACGCCGAAACCGATGCGGATGCGGGCGGAGAGCAGGACGAACAGCTTGATCCCGAGCTTGCTGAAAGCGAGGGTGATACCGAAACGTCTGCCAAGGCTGGTGGCAGTGAACAGGCAGGTGCAGGTGCCGGTGCAGGTGCAGGTGCAGGTGCAGGTGCAGATGCTGCAGTACAAACGAATACGCCTGTGGCCGCGGCAACAACAACAAGCGCCCCGGCGGCGGCGGCCGCTGCCAATGGCACGGCCGCTTCAAACAGACCCGCGGGCAACGAGGCAGCGCAGGATCGCGGCGAGAAGAAGTCTTCGGACACCAAGCAATCCGCGCGTGCAGAGGGTATCGGCACAGAGACCGGACCGGCACGCCGGGAATCCGAAAAGCCCCTCATTCTGGAAACCCGCAATGGCGCTGCTTCGGAAGGCCGTCAGCAGGAAGATCGTCTCGACGGCAAGGTACAAAATGTCGAAGTCGTGGAATCACGCCGCTTTATGGCCACGCAAGCCATGGGCGGCAACGCTCAGATGCTGGCCCGTTCTCTGGCCGACGCCGGACAGAGTGCGCAGCGGGCTCAAAGCGCGGCATCGGCGCAATCGGCTGCAATTCCGGGACAACCGCAGTCGGGGCAAATGGTGCATACGCTCAAGCTTCAGCTCCACCCGATTTCGCTTGGTAGCGTAACCGCAGTTCTCAAACTGTCCGGTGAAGAGCTGACAGTTGATATCAAGGTTCAGACCGCGGAAGCCTATCGCCAACTCAGCGACGACAACCAGGCGATCCTCAAAGCCCTTCGCGGTCAGGGGTTCGGTGTTGAACAGATCAACATTCAGCACGTGGCCGGTCCAGACCGCGGCTCGAACCAGACACAGCAGCAAGCCGGAGCCCAGGGTGGCTTCCAGGATCCCGGTTCTGGTGATGCCCAGGCATCCGGCAAGGAATCCGGTGGCCAGGGTGGCCGCAGTCAGTTTGGCAGTAAGGGTGATGGACAGGGACATGATCAAAAACCTTATTCAACTCCTGATGCTGGCCGTTCTGACGGGGTCTATCTCTAAAGATGCTGCGATTGCGCCTGCCTATGCGTCAGCTGGGGCATGCGAGGCTGAAATTCTTACCGCCGCACGTGTCCATGGCGTTCCGCCCGGAATATTGCATTCCGTCGGCCTGGCCGAGACTGGTCGCAAAGGCTCCCTGCATCCTTACGCTCTCAACATTGAAGGCAGAACAGTGTTCGCAAAAAACCGTGAGCAGGCATTGCAGGAATTCAAGCAAGCCAGATCCGAGGGCAAGCGGTTGATCGATCTGGGCTGCATGCAGATCAATCACCGCTATCACGGTGCTGAATTCTCCTCTGTGGATGCGATGCTCGATCCGCATGCAAATGTTGATTATGCGGCACGCTTTCTGGCCCGTCTTCACGCACGGCATGAAACTTGGACTATGGCGGTCGCGCGTTACCATGCCGGGCCAAACAACAACCCCGCGCAGAAGCGCTACATCTGCAGAGTCATTTCAAACCTCGTTGCAACGGGTCACGGAGCATGGACCGCACCCGCCCGCGCATTCTGCGAATGACACTCAAAAAACAACCATTGATAGAAAATATGGATCGGATAGCAAAAATTAACGGTTTTGACCGCAACAAGGCAAACGTTAATACTGCAAGCACTAAATTAACGTCTTGTTAACTTTTCCCGAGAAATATTGTGTCTATCCACAGAAGGACCACTAAATGTGGCCAAATCAGTGGAAAACATGGTTAATCAATTATTAAATTCCACCATGTGATTTTCATAGTTTACCGAGATTCAGCCGCTTCGTACTTCTTGGGTGGCGATGTACCACACTGATTCGGAGGCGGACGAATGATCGTAGTGGTTGATGATAGACAATTGGTAAAAGACGGCTATACGGCCCTGTTTGGGCGAGAGGGCGTGCCCTCGGCAGGTTTTGATTCCTTTGAGTTTGGCGAATGGGTAAACACGGCGGCCGATTCAGATTTGGACGCGGTAGAAGCATTCCTTATTGGGCAGGGTGAACTGACACTGGATTTGCCGCGTGCAATCCGCGACCGGTCACAGGCTCCGGTGATCGCTGTCAGCGATACACCCTCTCTTGAATCGACCCTTGCCTTCTTCGACAGTGGCGTCGATGACGTGGTGCGCAAGCCGGTCCATCCGCGCGAGATCATGGCAAGGGCGGCGGCCATTCGCCGACGCCTCAAGGCGCTTTCCAATCATACCGATGTTGGCCCGATCCGGGTGTTCTCTGATGGACGTGACCCGGAGTTGGAGGGCAGAATATTTGCTCTGCCAAGGCGCGAGCGCCGTATTCTCGAATATCTCGTTGCAAACCGCGGTCGGCGGGTGACAAAGCAGCAGATTTTCAATGCGATCTACGGAATCTTTGATGAAGATGTCGAAGAGAACGTGGTTGAAAGCCACATATCCAAGCTGCGCAAGAAGCTGCGCAAGCGGCTTGGTTTCGATCCGATCGATTCCAAGCGGTTTCTCGGCTATCTGATCGACTGGAAATGAGCATGCGAAACCCGGCCAAAAACCAAAGGTCGGGCGTCGCGCCAACGATGCAGGGAAACAGGTTCACGCAAGGCCCGCCAGATAGTCTGGAATACCGTATGAAACGAGGGATAAAGCGATGAGCCTGTATGGAATGATGCGCACCGGCGCTTCCGGAATGAACGCCCAGGCCAACCGGTTGGGCACGGTTGCCGACAACATGGCCAATGCCAATACGACAGGCTACAAAAGAGCATCCGCGGAATTTTCATCTCTTATTCTTCCAGGCAGCGCTGGGTCATACAATTCGGGCGCGGTGACAACGGATGTTCGCTATTCGATCAGCCAGGCCGGTGCGCTTGAGTTCACATCTTCAAAAACGGACATGGCGCTTGACGGCAGCGGCTTCTTCATCGTCACAGATGACAATGGTCTGCCGTTCCTCACTCGTGCGGGATCTTTTGTCCCCGATGGGGAAGGGTTTCTGGTAAACGCTGCCGGTTTCCGGTTGATGGGATATAACTATGAAAGCGGTACCCCGACGCCGGTCGTCAATGGCTTTGACGGACTGGTCCCGGTCAACGTATCGGCCGGCAGTCTGACAGCAGCGCCGTCGACCACGGGATATTTTCAGGCAAACCTGGACGAAGGCGCAACGATCGTTCCAGCCGCTGATCTTCCATCCACCAACTCGGCAACAGCGGATTATACATCCAAGAGCTCGCTTATCGCGATCGACAATCTGGGCGGTGAAGTCCTGCTGGACTTTTACTACACCAAGACAGCGACCAATACCTGGGAAGTGACGGTTTATGACCGCGCCGGCGCTTCGGCAGGGACATCATTCCCCTATGCAAGTGCTCCGCTGGCAACAACAACACTGCAATTCGATCCGCTCAATGGTCAGTTGGCAGGTGCGAGTGCCACCGACATCTCCTTTACGGTTCCCGGCGGTGCAGGCCTGACCATTGACCTGAGCAACATGAGCCAGCTCAACTACGCCTTCACCGTCGACGATGCGAATGTGA
The DNA here is from genome assembly GCF_000154705.2 of Hoeflea phototrophica DFL-43. Taxonomy (NCBI): domain Bacteria; kingdom Pseudomonadati; phylum Pseudomonadota; class Alphaproteobacteria; order Hyphomicrobiales; family Rhizobiaceae; genus Parahoeflea; species Parahoeflea phototrophica. The sequence continues at coordinate 737,056 of NZ_CM002917.1, forward strand.
ACGGCAGCAAGCCAAGCACCGTGACCGATATCGAAATTTCGGAAGACGGAACAATCTTTGCATCATACGAGAACGGAACCCTCGAGCCGCTTTACCGTGTGGCGCTGGCAGATGTCACCAGCCCGGACAAGCTGCGGCCGCTTGCTGGCAATGTCTATTCGCAGGGTCTCGATTCCGGTGTTATTACCACTGGCTTCGCCGGTTCGGGATCATTCGGCAAGGTCGTGTCGGGCGCGCTTGAAAGCTCGAACGTTGATATCGCCGAGGAGCTCACCGACATGATCGCAGCCCAGCGAAGCTACACAGCGAATTCGAAAGTCTTCCAGACAGGTTCAGACCTGATGGAAGTCCTCGTCAATCTCAAGCGCTAACCCGTCAACCGAGAGGTAGGATACCCCGGCAATGTCACTGACTACGGCGATCAACACAGCGCAAACGTCCTTGTCGAACACCTCGACACAGACGAACATTGTCTCGCGCAACATCGCCAATGCGTCCAATCCGGACTACAATCGCCGCAATGCTGCGCTTTCGACCAACGTCTACGGTGCGCAGGTTGTTTCAATCCAGCGGGCGCAGGATCAAGCGCTCTTCCAGCAGAGCATCAAGAGTGCGTCATCTTCCTCCGGGCAGCAGAGCCTGCTCACGGGGCTGACGACTCTGAAGGGAATTTTCGGCGGCAACGATTACGAACAATCCCCCGCCGCGCTTCTCGGGACACTGCGCGACACCTTGTCAACCTTCGCGGCCCAGCCGGGTGAAAACACTCTTGCGCAGTCAACTATCGCGGACGCTCAGATCCTTGCTGCCGGTCTCCGGGATGGTTCTGCGGCAGTCCAGCGTGTCCGGTTGGATGCTGACCAGGAAATCCAGCGTGAAGTGGACAATCTTAATGAGTTGCTTAGCCGTTTTGAAACGGCCAACAACAATGTTTATCAGGGCACGCAAGCGAGGCGGGACGTCTCCGCCCATCTCGATGACCGGGATTCATTGCTCAAGCAGATCAGCCAGATCATCGGAGTAACGCCGATCACCCGCAGCGGCAACGACATGGCACTGTACACCTCTGACGGCACCACACTGTTCGAAACGGTCGCACGTCCGGTAACCTTTGACAGCTCCGCGGGCTTCTCGGCGACTATACAGGGCAATGGCGTCTATGTGGACGGTGTTCCGTTGCCTGCGGGACAGGGATCCAGCTCCACGGCGAAGGGAACGATTCAGGGGCTGCTCCAGATTCGTGACGATATCGCGCCAAAATTGCAGACCCAGCTTGATGAAATCGCGCGTGCGCTGGTTGTCAGCTTTGCTGAAACAGATCAGTCGGCAACGCCCACATTGCCTGATGAGCCGGGGCTGTTTACCTGGAGTGGAGGCACGGTTCCTGCCGGATCCACCCTTGTTCCAGGGATTTCCGCAACGATCACGGTCAATCCGGCACTTGTCCCGTCGCTGGGCGGCGATCCGAAGTTGCTCCGCGATGGTGGGATCAACGGTGCGGCCTACAACGCCAACCCGGCGGGCGCCGCCAGCTTCTCCGCCCAGCTCGACTCCTTCGTCGTGGCCATTGACAACCCCACCGGTTTCGACGCAACGGCGGGCTTGTCAACATCGACCAGCCTCCTTGATTTTGCCGCTGATTCAATCGGCTGGCTCGAACTCAATCGAAGTGAAGCCGATTCTGCCGCACAGACCCGCGAAGCCTTCATGTTTCGCGCCGAGGAAGCTTACTCGAACGACACAGGCGTTTCTATTGATGAGGAAATGTCGATGCTGCTTGAGCTCGAGCAGTCCTACAAGGCATCAGCGCGGTTGATATCCGCGGTTGATGAGATGCTGCAAGCTCTCATGTCGGTGGTGAGGTAAGTTCATGAAAACCAGCTTCATATCCAACCTCGCCATTCAGAATTCCATGCGGATGACGATCAGCCGTGGCCAGGTGGAAATTCAGAAACTTCAGGAGGAAGTTGTCACGGGTCGATTCGCGGACATCGGCCTCTCACTCGGCGCGAAAACCTCCACCAGCGTATCGCATCACCGCGACGTGCAGCGGTTGGAAACCATTCAGGATTCCAATGCTTTGGTCACTCAGAGGCTTTCCACCTCTCAATTGTCACTGGCAGCCATGTCAGATGCGGCCCAGCAGATGCTGGAAGCCTTCATTGTTGCCAATGGCACCGACGATGAACCCAAGTTGAATGTTATGCGGCGCGATGTCGAAGCATCGCTCGAGTTGTTCACCTCGTCAATCAACACCTCGGTCAACGGCGAGTACCTGTTTTCCGGGATCAATACCGACGTCAAGCCGGTTGATGACTATCTTGAACCGGGGTCGGGGGCGAAAGCGGCCTTTGATACACTGTTTCTGGGGCATTTCGGGTTTACCCAGGATGACCCCGCTGCCGCCGGCATTACGACTGCCCAGATGGACAATTTCATCGACAATGTGCTCGAACCCGAGTTCATGGGACCGAATTGGAATACCAACTGGTCGAGCGCATCCGACACCAATATCTCGAGCCGTATCCGCACCAACGAGGTGGTTGATTCAAGTGCCAATGCCAATGGGACCGGCATGCGCAGCTTTGCGCTCGCCGCAATCATTGGCATTGAACTGATGGATTCTCCCATATCCAGTGAGGTCCGGGCCTCGGTCAACGAAAAAGCGATCGAATACGCTGGTCAGGCTGTCACGGGCATCGACAACGAACGCAGCAATCTTGGTGTTTCCGAAAACCGGGTCGCCAAGGCGAACGAAGCCATTGAAGCGCAGGTTCGCATCATGAAGCTGCATCTCAACGATATCGAAGGTGTGGACGGCTATGAGGCGTCTACAAGAATGCAATCATTGCTGACTCAGGTGGAGACGTCCTACACGCTCACCGCCCGTATCCAGCAGTTGAACCTGATGAATTATTTGTAAGTGCATAACCCCGGGGTATCCGGGGGAGCAAATGGACAAACATGAAGGGCGTCTGAATGTACCAGTTTTCCTATGCGGATGTTCAGGAAGATGGCGTTGCCGAAGCTCGCGAGCGCGAGCGTGAGGCGATCAATCATTCCATCTCCTTGCTAACCGCGGCCAAGGCCAAAGGTGTGGAATCGCGTGAGGCCATCGAAGCTGTTTACTTCGTCAGCCGTCTCTGGGTTCGCTTCGTTGAGGATCTGGCCTCGCCGGAAAACCAGCTGGAGGAAGAGCTCCGCGCCAACCTGATTTCCATAGGGATATGGATCATCAAGGAAAGCGAGCGCATCCGGAAGCGTGAATCGAACAATTTCCAGGGCATCATCGACATTTCGATCATCATCAGGGACGGGCTGAAATGAAAAGCTCACTGCGCATATCGCTGAAAGCGGGTGAACGCATCTTCATCAACGGAGCCGTGCTCCGTGTTGACCGCAAGGTGGCACTCGAGTTTCTCAACGACGTCACTTTCCTTCTTGAAAATCACGTGCTCCAGCCCGAGCAGGCCACAACGCCGCTTCGCCAGCTGTATTTCATCGTTCAGATGATGTTGATCAATCCCGAAGGTGCGGACCAGGCCATGGCCATGTTCCGCAAATCGGTGGTCATGTTGCTGACCTGCTTCAAGAACGAAGAGGTCCTGTCGGAGCTCAAGCACATTGACGGTATGGTCACCCAGGGCCGTGCTTTCGAGGCGCTGAAGGCAATCCGCGCACTGTATCCGATCGAGGAGCAAATTCTCAACACGCCTGGCATGCCGACCGGCACAATCGAACAGATTCGTAAGGAGTTGGCACCATGGACATAAGCCCACTTGCCGCGGCCTCGAGATCTCAGGGGTCAGCTGCAGATACTGCAGCGAACAAGGCGACTCTCGATTATGACACCTTCCTGACTCTTCTTGTGGAGCAGATGAAAAACCAGGATCCGACCGATCCGATGGATTCAACAGAGCAGATCGCACAGCTTGCGACATTCAGCCAGGTTGAACAGACCATTCAGACCAACAAGCATCTCGAGGAGCTTCTCCAGTCCTCAAGCCTCAGTCAGGCTGGATCGCTGATCGGACGCACCATTACCAGCAATGATGAGACCGTTTCAGGAACCATTGAAGAGGTTCAGGTCTATTCGGATGGGCTTGTTGCAGTGCTGGAGGATGGGACTAAGGTTGTTGTCGGTCCGGGAGTATCGATCCGCTGACCCACGGCGCTTTCCTAGGGTCCCTTTCGGGGTCACGCGAATAGAGACTGGCCAAAGCCATTATGGCGCGACACCCCACATTGATGGGCAGCGCTGAAAGCAGACCATCATGAGCGATGGCATGCGAAACATCAGGCCGGCACGGTCCGGTCCAAAGGAGGCACGCGAAATGAATGAAGCTGATGCCCTCGATATTGTGCAGACCGCGATCTGGACGGTGCTTGTTGCCTCCGGCCCGGCAGTCGGCGTGGCCATGTTCATCGGTGTCGGGATCGCCTTTGTTCAGGCGCTGACCCAGGTTCAGGAAATGACGCTGACATTCGTGCCGAAGATTGTCGCCGTTCTCATAACGGTCGCAGTCTCCGCGCCCTTCGTGGGAGCACAGATTTCCACCTTCACCAACATCGTGTTCCAGCGGATCGAATCCGGCTTCTAAGGCATGTCCGCCGGCACGCTTGTGCCTTGCCTTGCGGGCAACATGAATGGCTCAAAGCATCACACCTTTTGCCCATCCGTTGGATTGGGCGGCGCTTTGGCTCGGTGAGCCAACCCGCAGACGCTGTCACCAGCTATGCCTGACATTTTCGCGCAAGCTTCAAACCGTAGGGTCCGGCTGACCATTTGCGCCGGCATGAGGCTGGCGCTGTTGATCCGGAGCGTCACAGATTATGGCCGACCCGCAAACGCTGGCGATCCAGAAGACGGCTTTTCAGGGAAAGGACATGGGCTTTGCCTTTGGCATTGTCGTCATCCTGTCCATCCTGTTTCTCCCGATCCCGGCCTTTCTGATTGATATGGGCCTGGCTTTCTCGATCGCCTTCTCGGTGCTTATCCTGATGGTGGCATTGTGGATCAGGCGCCCGCTGGATTTCTCCTCGTTTCCGACCATTCTGCTGATCGCCACCATGATGCGCCTGTCGCTCAACATCGCGACCACTCGGGTGATCCTGTCGGAGGGACATCTTGGCCCCGATGCTGCAGGCAATGTGATCGGCGGCTTTTCGCAGATGGTGATGTCCGGTGACTTCGTCATCGGGCTCATCGTGTTCCTTATCCTGGTGACGGTCAATTTCATCGTTATCACCAAGGGCGCCACCCGTATCGCCGAAGTGGGTGCCCGCTTTACCCTCGACGCAATTCCCGGCAAGCAGATGGCGATCGACGCCGACCTGTCCGCCGGAATGATCAACGAGACCGAGGCGCGCGACCGGCGCCGTGAACTGGAGCAGGAGAGCTCCTTCTTCGGTTCGATGGACGGTGCCTCCAAATTCGTTCGCGGTGACGCCATTGCAGGCCTTTTGATCACCGGGATCAACATGTTCGGGGGCATTGTCATTGGCTATGCCCGTCACGATATGGAAATCGGTGAAGCCGCCGATGTCTTCGTCCGGCTGTCGGTCGGCGATGGTCTTGTCAGCCAGATCCCAGCTCTAATCGTTTCACTGGCCGCCGGCCTGCTGGTGTCGCGCGGAGGTCAGCTTGGGTCTACCGACGAGGCGGTTATCGACCAGCTTGGCGGCTACCCACGCGCACTGTTCGCGGCCTCCGGGTTGCTGTTTCTGCTTGCTGTTATGCCGGGCCTGCCGTTCTTTCCGTTTTTGATCCTGGGCTCTGGAATGGCGTTCGCGAGCTGGATTATCCCCCGCCAGAGAGACATGCTGGCGCGCGCTGAGGCGCAGGAGATTCACCGCAGCGAGCAGGAGGAGAAAGACAAGGAAAAGGACTCCGTCAAGTCCATCCTGAAAACGGCCGAAATCGAGCTGGTGCTGGGCAAGCAGGTGGCAACCAAGCTGCTTGGCAGCCACGAGGAACTCGCCTTCCGGGTTTCCAAGATGCGCAAGAAATTCGCCACGCAATACGGTTTCGTGGTGCCGGAAATCAAGGTGACCGACGACATCGCCATCAAGGAAAAGAGCTACCAGATCCGGATTCACGGCACCACCGTGGCCGCCAATGACTTGCGGGTCGGCGAATTGATGGTGGTGCTTGCCGGGCCGCGCCGCCCGAGCATTCCCGGCGACGAGATCCGCGAACCGGCCTTCGGTCTGCCGGCGTTGTCGGTGTCTGACACGTTTGCTGCGGACCTCAAGCGAGAGGGCTTCCAGCCAATCGACAATGTGTCGGTGGTGCTGACACACCTGTCCGAAGTGATCCGCAACAACCTGCCGCAATTGCTGTCCTACAAAGACATGAAGGTTCTGATCGACCGTCTCGACCCTGAATACCGCAAGCTCGCCGACGAAATCTGCACGTCGCACATGTCCTATTCGGGCTTCCAGGCCGTGCTCAAGCTGCTGCTGGCCGAGCGTGTCTCTATCCGCAACCTGCATCTCATTCTCGAGGCTGTTGCGGAACTTGCGCCCCATGTCCGCAAGACCGAACAGATCGTCGAACATGTCAGAATCCGTATGGCCCAGCAGCTCTGCGGCGATATCGCCCGCAACGGTCAGCTCAATGTCCTTCGTCTGGGAAATCGCTGGGATCTTGCTTTCCATCAGGCGCTCAAGCGCGATCCGAAAGGTGAGATCGTCGAGTTCGACATTGACCCGCGCATGCTCGAAGAGTTCTCGGAAGAGGCCACCAAGGTGATCCGCGGGCATATGGACAAGGGCGTGCCGTTTGTTCTGGTCACGTCACCGGACTCACGCCCCTATGTGCGCATGATTGTCGAGCGGATTTTCGCAACTCTCCCGGTGCTTTCTCATGTCGAGATCGCCAAGGGCGTCGAGATCAAGTTGCTCGGTTCCATCTCATGATGAGCGACCCCGAAGGCACCATTCTGGCGCTGTTCGCGGCGTTTTGCCGGATCGGTGGCTGCATCATGGTGTTGCCGGGGTTTTCCAGTTTCCGTGTGCCCGTGCAAATCAGGTTGTTCATCGCCGTGGCGATTTCGATGGCCCTGTTGCCAATGCTCTGGGAGACGCTCTATCCCAACGTGCAGACCGGGGGAGGGATCTACATCGGCCTTATCGGGACCGAATTGCTGATCGGCGTCACCTTCGGCTTGATCGCCCGCTATATAGTTTTGGCGCTGCAATTTGCCGGCACCGGGCTGTCGATGGCCATAGGCTTCAACGCCGCACCCGGCGGTGGCCTGTTGGAGACGGAGCAGGAAGGCAATATCACCTCGTTGATCACCTTCACTGCGGTGTTGCTTCTGTTCCTGAGCGACTTTCATCACATGGTGATCGAAGCGCTCTTGCGCTCCTATGATTTCATGCCACTGGGCTCGGGCTTTGATCCTCAGATGGCCTTGATGACGCTCACCGATACGCTCGCGGGCGCTTTCATGCTCGTGCTCAGGCTGGCCAGCCCGTTCCTCGTCTACAGCATGGCATTCAACCTCTCGATCGGCTTGATCAACAAGCTGGCGCCTGCAATCCCGGTCTACTTCATCACCATTCCGTTCATTCTTGCGGGTGGCTTGCTGCTTCTGTTCTTCGGGTCCCAGGAATTCTTCAAGCAGTTTCTCGATGGTTTTGTCCCGTTGTTCATGGGGCTGCGCTAGCAGATGGCCGGCTCGCGCGCGGAAAAACTGGCACGCCTTGTCCGGGTCCAGCGCCAGATCGAGCGAATGGCGGAGACCCAGTTGTCGAACACGCTCAGGGATCAGGCTGCACTCGATGCAAGCCAGGACGCGCTTGTCAAAGCGGTCGGCTCGTTTGATCCCGTTCATGCAGCCATGTCTCATAACTATGCCCAGCGGTTCCAGCGGATCTCGGCCCAGTCGCAGCAGCTTGAAGGCATCAAATCGGTCCAGGAGCGCCGGGTGCTGACCGAAAAAACCAAGGCAGACCGTCTCACCGATCAGGCGGCTTCTGCAGCTGGCAACGAAGAGCGGGCGGCGTCCGACGAGTCCCTGCTGGACCTTCTCGAATCCTCTCTGACGCGCCGTTGAAGTCCCCCGGAGATATGGCCGGTCACCTTCCGCCGGCCTTTGCGGCACAAGGCCAGCGTAAGCTTCATAAGGCAGACTGTTGACTTGTATTCATGGCGGCGGGGGAAGCTCTTTGTCCATTCAAACGGCGACCGATCTCATTCTCGATGTTGTACGTGCAGCAGACCCGGCAACGGCGCAGAAGGCTGAAGCAATGCTCGAAGCGGCTTCGGTGCGCAAAGCCGAAAACGCGTCCCGGACTCCTGCCTTTGAGCGGCAATTGCTTGCGTCCACCGGCATGTCGGCTCTGCCAGCCTCAAACGAGGTCCCGGCGTCCATTGCAGACAATGCACCCGAGGCCAGGGTTGTCGACAAGACGGCTGAAACCTATCAGCGCTTTGAGGCGATGATCCTGCAGAAATTCATCGGCTCCATGCTGCCTCAGGACAGCGAGGAGCTTTATGGCAAGGGCACCGCCGGCGAAATCTGGAAAGGCATGATGGCTGAGCAATTGGGCATGGTGCTGGCCAAGGGCGGCGGCATCGGCATTGCGGACCGTATGCTGGAGGACCGGATCGGCGTTGCCCCCGAATCCGCTGATGCGATTGATTCCAACGTCACCAACCGGGCCGCCAATATGATCAATCAGTTCCAGATGCAGATCCTGGCCGATGTCAACGGATCCGACGCGTCGGACGCTGCCAATGACACCAACCGATCCACCGCTTGGAGAGCATGATGGCCATGACCGAAGCCCACACACAGGATCAACGTATTCAACTCGTCCTCTCCCGCCTTGAAACCGTCATCGACGCCGAGAACAAGGCGCTGGGCGTTGAACGTGACTATGACCTCAAGCGTTCCAATGCTCTGAAGAGCCGTTGCCTCTACGACATGACGATGTTGTTCAAGAATATTCGTCCAGGCCAGCTTGCTCCGGGCCACAAACGCCGGCTCGACAGTGTTCGCGCCAAGCTCGATGTCAACCAGGCCAAGGTCAAGGCGCATATGGACGCGGTACGCGACATCGCCGATATGATCAAGGAGAGCGTGGCGGAATCCGAAGCCGACGGAACCTACTCGGCGGAACAGTTCCAGGGCTATAGTCTGTCATGATCAAACTGCTGATCACCGGCGTGTGGATCTCGGTGGTGGCGCTCGCGTCAGTTTATTTCTCGGTGCAGATGGCCAATACGCCGGAGGATGAAGAGCCGGTTCCGGCCCTGTTTGGCGGGCTTGAAACCATTCGTGGCGATGTCACCTCGATCCCAGTGATCAGCGGAGGCAGAGTGACGGGCTATTTCCTCACCCGCCTGTCCTACACCATTGATCCATCAAAGGCCGCATTGATGACCATTCCCGTCAAGGATCTGGTCACCGACGCTCTCTATACGTCATTGGTGGGCGACAACCTGATCGATTTTCCGAACATGAAGCGGTTCGATCTCGAAGGCTTTAAGGCGCATATTCGCGACTCCATAAATGAACGCCTTGGAGACAAGGTGTTCCATGACGTGCTGGTCGAGCAGATCGACTACCTCTCCAAGGAGGATATCCGGTCCAACATGGGTGGTGGCGGTAACCTGAACATCAAGGAAGGCGATCCGGTTGGAAGCGAGGGAAAACCCGCCTCAAAACCTGCTGAGGCCGGTGCAGCTCCATCGCAGTAGCGGGCCGCTTCAGTTGCTTTCGGGATTCCGGTACTGCTCGTTGACGAGGCCGACCTCGGCCATCAACCGTCCGGTGGCCACCTGCATGTGATAGAGCCCGATCACCGCTGAGCCACTCTGGATCCACAGTCGCACACCGCGCAGGGGAGATGCGGCAAGCAGCGCCAGTGATTTGGCAAGCCGCCGCAGACGCCCGGCAAAGCCGGGGTTCAGACGTTTCTCTATGATCGCCGAAATCGCGCCATTGCGCAGGGACCGGGCATTGAGCCAGGAGAACTCGGCACGGCGCGCGGGCAGGGTCTCCATCACAACCGCTTCCGCGCACCAGGCGAATTTGAAGCCTTTCGCCTTGGCGCGGCGGTAGAAATCGCTGTCGCCGCCGCCAATGAAGTTGAAAGCAGGGTCAAGAAACGGATGTGGCATGGCGTCAAGCACCTTGCGCGAGATCAGCACATTGCCTGACGAATAGAGGATCGGAACCGGGCCGGTCGTGGCATAGTGTGGCCGGAAAACCGGATGCGTCCGCCAGCGCTCAAGTGCCGGATCGGAAAACACCGGCGCCTGTGGCCCGCCAACCAGATCAGCTCCGGTGCGCTCTGCTGTGTTCAAAAGCCTTTCCAGCCATGCCGGTCCGGCGAGCTCATCATCATCGATCACCGCGATGTGCGACAAGCCGGGAAATTCAGCCAGAGCGGTGTGCCATCCGGCATTGTAGGCATGACAATTGCCGCGTTCATGAGCGACGATCACCAGACCGTTCAGCGCTGATGTCTCGAACCATTTTGCCGCAGCCTCAGCACCCTCGAGCCCCTCGGCATCATTGTCCATAACGATGACCGCGACCTCAGAACCAAGGCCCTGAGCTTCCAGCGAATTCAACGTCGCCAAAAGGTGCTCCGGCCTGCGAAAGGTCGGCAAGGTTATGGCAACCCGCACTGCTTCGGGTTTCAGGCCCGCGGAACGGGCCTTCTGGGTAATCTCTTTGCGATCTGGCAGCATGGCCGTCTTCCTTCGAATGTCCGCCATCCAAACACACGAATCTGAAGATTGCCTGAAGTCCACTCAAAGCATTTGCACGGGGTGCTTAACCAGCCCTTCAAGGGATTGCGGTATGACGGGATGCTGCAATTGATGGGATCGCGCATGCATTTCGTTTTCATTTCGTCGCTGGTGCCTGTAGCTGCACCTGCCTCAGGCTATGACATCGCCAACCGGGTGATTGCCGATGCCATCCGTCTTTTGGGCCACAAGCTTTCGGTCATCGGGTTCCTTCAGCCCGGCCATCAGGCGGCCGCCACTGGCGAGACAAGGCTTCTGGGTGAGATGGAAGTCACCAATGCCCGTGTTGGAAAGCTCCAGAAAGCGCTGTGGCTCAAGAATGCGTTCGTTCATGGCGAGCCGGTGTCCGTCGCCAAGATGCATGCGGTGAGCCCGGCCGCCGTCCAGGCCGCGCTGGATTCCTTAGGGCCGGTTGACGGGCTGATCCTCAATTCGGTGCAGCTGTCAGGCGCGTTCCACGACATTTTCAAGCCCTATCCGCATGTGTTCATCGCCCACAATGTCGAAAGCCGCACCGCCGCCTCCAATGCCGGACTGGCTTCAAACACCCTGACCCGCATGCTCTACGCCCGGGATGCAAGGCTTCTGGCTCGCCTCGAGGACGAGCTATGCTCCGCCGCCCGTCACGTCTTCACTCTTTCGGAAGCGGACCGGATCGATCTTGGCCTGGACAAGCAAGGCCGTTCCACGACCTTGCCGCTGGTCACCTCCGTGGTCCCACCTGAGCCCGCGAGCCCGCGCACGCCACTCTATGATGCCGGCATGATCGGCTCCTGGAGCTGGGCTGCCAATCGCGCCGGTCTTGACTGGTTCCTGGATCATGTCGTCCCGTTGCTGCCGGACGATTTCAGCATTGCGATTGCCGGAGGGTTCGGATCGCAGATGCCCGAAGCCCCCTCCAATGTTCGGTTTCTTGGCCGTGTGCCTGACGCTCGCGACTTCGTCCGCTCCTGCCGCATCATTCCGCTGGTGTCCCAGACTGGCACAGGGGTTCAGTTGAAGACCATCGAGACCTTTGAAATGGGCCTGCCGGCCGTTGCGACGGCCAATGCCCTGCGCGGGATCGCGGAGATCCCCGCCAATTGTGTCCGTGCCGACGACCCGGCTGCCTTCGCCGAAGCCTTGCAGGCGCAAATCGAAACTGCCCGCATGGGCAACAGCACCGACAGCGACGGGCGAACATTCCACAAGCGCCAGTTGGAAGGTCTGAAACAGGGGCTTTCAAGCGGATTGGCGGACTGGCCAAGTCATGGTTAACAAAAGATTAACAGGAGGTTTAACCGAGATTGGTGATCCGCAATGCGAGCCTTTTCAGGAGATGCTAATACCAAATGCGGATGCACGGCGAACCAAATTGGCAGGCCGGTGCCCGAAGTGGGCTTGGAAACTTGATGCAAGAACAACACTGTGAACAACATCGCGATATCATGGGTATTCGCGTCGCGGCACTCAAATGGGGGGATGCTCTGCGCAATGTGGAAGAGGCCCTCAATGCTGACGGGCCTCAGCGGATCTTCAATTTCCTCAACGCCAACAATGCCAATCTGGCTATGCGCAATCAGACCTACTGGCAGGGGCTTCGCCGGTGTGAAGTGCTGCCCGATGGCGTCGGCGTCGACATTGCCTCACGTACCCTCTATGGCACCGCTTTCCCAGCCAATCTGAACGGCACCGATCTCATTCCCGCTGTGCTGGTGCATATCGAAAGGCCATTGACCATCGCATTGATCGGCGCCCGGCCGGAAATCCTCGCCAAGGCGCTTGTCAATTTCCAGGCGGCCACGCCCTGGCATCGCTTTCATGCGGTGTCTGATGGATATTTCGATCAGGCAGACAGCGAGGCGGTGCTTGACAGGCTCGCTGAGCTGGATCCGGACATCACTCTGGTCGCGCTTGGCAGCCCCGCCCAGGAACTCTGGATCGATAGCCACATCCGGCCCGGACATGGCCGTGTCGTCTTTGGTGTCGGCGCGCTGTTCGATTTTGTCTCCGGCTCGGTTGCACGGGCGCCGAAATATTTTCGCGATCTGCGCATCGAATGGCTCTGGCGACTAATCCAGGAACCCTCACGGCTGTGGCGGCGTTACATTCTGGGAAATCCTGTCTTTCTTTTTAATCTTCTGAGATACAAGCTGGCGGGAACCAACCGGAACAACCGGATCATGGCGTAGCGCCACACCGGGTCTCGGAGGCGGCATGCTGTATCAATCCTGATGCACGTTCAGTTCGCCATCAAGAGCAGCATTGTCAAACGGGCCGAAGTTTCCATGAAGACTGCCATCATGACCGCTTCCTATGTCGCCGATTTTGAGCGGTGTGCGCTCTTGTGCGAGAGCATGGACCGGTTCATGCAAGGCCAATGCCATCATTATCTGCTGGTCGAGGACAACGACGTCAAACTCTTCAAGACGCTTGAAGGTGCCAAGCGGACGGTGGTCAGCGAATCCGAATTGTTTCCCGCCTGGTTGCGGGCGTTTCCGGATCCCTTCAGCCTGGGCAGGCGCCGGGTCTGGCTTTCACCCTTCTCCCTGCCGCTGCGTGGCTGGCATGCCCAGCAATTGCGCCGTCTCGCCATGTCCCGCCTTGTCGAGGCCGATGCCCTTTTGTCGATTGATTCCGATGTGGTGCTCGTCCGCCCCTTCGATCCCGCGGATCTGTGGAGCGATGGCCGGCTGCGCATGTTCCGCGCTGACAATGGTGCGCATGATGCCACTCCGGGCCATCTGGCCTGGCTCGCCCATGCCGGTGATATACTCGGCCTGCCGCAGCGGCCCGACCCGGCGCACGACTACATTTCAAACATGGTCGCCTGGCGCATGGATACCGCGCGTGCCCTCCTCGACCACGTTGAAGCACGATCCGGCAAGAGCTGGATCCGGGCGGTGATTGCCTCGCGCGACATCTCCGAATGCATGATCTATGGCCGCTTTGCCGATGAAATCCTGGGTGGTGCCGGGCATCGTCCCGATGCGCGCTCGCTGTCTCATGTGCTCTGGTTCAAGGAAACCTTCCCGCAAACCAGCGAGGGTCTTGCTGATTTCATGAGTGGGCTGCGGCCCGATCAGGTTGCGATCGGCGTGCAGTCCTTTGTCGGGCATCCGCTTTCCGAGATCCGGCGGCTTGCCTTTTCGGTGACGCCTGTCTGAGGCTTGCCTGGCGTGAGCGCCGCCACACGCAAGAACTCGCCCTGCGGCTTCAGATCGGCCGTTTCCGGTTGCTGCGCAGCGCCTGGTAGGTGAGCAGCGCGGACTGGACGTAGAGCACGAAGAACAAGACGTTCATCATCTGCACCCAGACCGGGATCTCCGCCCCCAAGCCGAGCACATAGGCCAGAAGCAGCGCTTTCATCGCGCCCAGCGAAGTCAGGACCAGCATCCGGATCACGGTGCGGCCGGTGGCGTAGAGCAATTCCGAGTGATACTCGATGAGATTGCGGAACGCCGGGACCAGAGCCACCAGAACAAGCATCGGCGCAACCTCGGCCACGTTCTTGCCCAGTGCATTGGGGAAGATCCAGAGGAAGCCCGCCATGCCCAGAAGCCCTGCGGTCGAGATGGCGGCAACTCCGCCCTCCAGCATGATCCGGGTCTTTACACTTTCAAGCAGCGTGGCAGTGCGCATCAGCCGCTGTGTCAGCAAGGTCAGGAAGGCGCGGACCGGAAGCGCCGTCAGATCCACAAGCCGCATGATAATGGCATAGATGCCTGCGGCTTCAGCGCCACCGAGCGAAAGCACCAGCACCTTGTCGAGCTCTGACTGTATGTAGAACAGCATCTCGGCACCTGCCACCGAAACCGCATCGACCCAGCGCCGGATGTACAGCACCGGTTTCCACCGAAGCCTGACACGGGGGTAGAAAAACACCACCGCCAGCAGTGCCGCCAGGCCATTGGCGCCGAAATAGTACCAGCCCCAGGTGGAAAGCGAGCCATCTGCCAGCCAGGCGAAGAGAACAGCTGCGATGGTCTTGAGCGCGGTCGCCGCCACTACCAGCGAGGAACCGGCGCCAAACCGGTTTACCCCGTAGCTGATGATGACGACGATCTCCATGATCCGCCAGCACAGCACTTCGGCCACGATGATTTTCGCAAATGTTGCGAGTGCCATCTGATCGTTGAAGATCAGCCAGTGGGTTGCCCAGGCGGCAAGCGCGATAACCGGCAATGAGAGCACCAGACCGGCCAGAAACCCGGCGGTGTAGACGCCAAGCAACCGCTGTTTCACGGTGGCGATCCGGTAGAGTGGGGAAACGAAGCCGAACGCCATCAGCCGCGAGAGCATGATCCCGCAAGCCGATGCGGTGGCGAACAGTCCGAAATCGGAGATCGACAGCGTGTTTGCGATCGCAATGAAATAGACCAGCGAAATCACCAGCCGGCCCACTGATCCGCCGATCATCGAGAGATAGGCGCGGATTGAGGCCCTGTATGTGTCGGCAAGGTGTTTCAGGCGCGCGATCATCTCTATCCGGGGGCAATGCGTTTGCGTTGCGTGCAAACCATGTTTCAGCCTGCAAACCCTACTGGAAAAACGTTAATTCGGCGTTTGGATACAGCTTTGGGTCAACATTGAGAGCTGATTTGGAACCGTCGCCTCACCGGGCTAATTCACGGAATAATTGGCGGAAAAGGAGCTTTTCCCGGGAACATTAACCATTTGTTACCCATGAATTTATAGACTGCCTTAACGAAGATGAAATCTCGCCAACAGAGGCGCTCCGGCCAGACATGGATGATTCCACAAACGACCGAAGGCATCGATCCCGCGTGGGATCTATGCTGGATCACGCCCCGGAAGCGCCTTCCGGACACGGCGCTGTTCCGCGCGCCGGGTCGCGATCTGTGCTTGCGTCTGCGCCCACATCTGCACCAAGACCGGTTGCGGGTTCATTGCTGACCGTAGCGAAGGGCAGCCCGCGGGTTTCCACCTCCCGCTTTGCTGGCAATGACCAGGCCAGGCAACAGCCGGCAGAGGCTGTGTCTGCCCCCGAACCACAGGCCGCGCCAACAACGCCCCGCTCGTTTGGCGCTCGCATCGCGCAATTGGTGGGCGGCGTTGCTCCACCGGACAGAAGCTCCGGCAGCTCAAAGGAGCGCTCCGGGGACGCGGACACATTCGAGCCCGTGGCGCCCGGACCTTCACGCGAGCGCGCGCTCTATCCGGCAGACAAAGCAGCGTCTGGTCATCAAGACGAATGGGCGCAGCCCGCGCCGCAATCCTGGGATGGTCCGGATGAGCGGCCCCTGCTTGACCCATCGATCCTGATCGCCGCGGTTTGGCGCTGGCGCAATCTGATTGCCGTCGCCACCATTCTCGGTGCGGTTGTGGGGGTGATGATCGCTCTTGCGACACCACACAAATATTATGCCGAAAGCCGGCTGTTTGTGGATCCGCGCGAGGTCCGTGTGACCGAGGACGATGTGCGCAACCAGCAGCTCTCCACCGAGGCAATCCTGGCGATCATCGACAGCCAGTTGCAGATCCTGTCCTCGACCAGTGTTCTCGAACAGGTGATCGCCGAGCTTGGCCTTGCCCAGGACGCCGAGTTCAACGGCTCTCTGTCAGCCGGCGGGTTGAGTGGCGGAATCGCCATTATCAAGGAAATCATCACTGGCAAGGACCCGGCCTCGGATGCCGAACAGATTGCCCTTGAGCATCTCCGCGACGCCGTTTCTGTGTCGCGCGACACCCAGACCTTCGTGATCATCGTCGGTGTCGACACCCGGGATCCCGAAAAATCCGCTCTGATCGCCAACAAGATTGTCGACACCTATCTGGATTCCGAAGGTGCGGCCCAGTCCGGCCTGCTCGAACGCACCTCCGAAGCCATTGATACGCGCATCAATGCGCTGCGCGCCGATCTTGACCAGGCCGAGCGTGAAGTCGAGCGCTTCAAGGCCGAGAACGGCATCGTCGGTGTCGGCGGTGGCCAGTCCATTGACGACAAGGAAATCCTCGCCATCAGTGATCAGCTGGCCAATGCCCGCGCGGTCAAGGTCGGTGTTCGCGTCAAGGCCCAGAACCTCGCCAAGGCGGACCCCGAGGAGGTCCTCTCCGGATCCTTCCCCGAGGAGTTTCTGTCGTCCAATCTGGTCGATCTGCGCAAGCAATACACCCAGACCAAATCCACCGCGGATTCCCTGGCGACACGCCTTGGCCCGCGCCATCCGCAATATGTGTCGGCAAGGCAATCCCTGGAAACCATCCGCGCCGAAATCACCCGTGAGCTGCGCCGTATCGTCGCCAGCTCGCAGAGTGAACTGCAACGCGCTGTGGAGACCGAGCAGGAGCTTGCGAGCCAGATGGCGGTGGCCAAGAGCCGAGCCATGGACCAGTCCGTCGAGTTCGTCACGTTGCGCGAACTCGAGCGCAAGGCAACAGCCACCCGCGAGATCTATGAGGCATTCCTCAGACGGTCCCGTGAGACCAGTGAGCGCTCGAACCTGTCGACCCGCAATGTCCGCGTGATCTCCCCGGCCGAGGCGCCGCTCAATCCGATGGGACCGTCGCGCAAGTTCATTGCTGTGGGCGGAATGGTCGGTGGCTTTTTCGTCGGCCTGGGCTTGGCTCTGTTGGCCGGAGCTATGGAAAGCATTCGCGCGTTCGGCGCCACTGGCAAAAGACCGGGCGGGCGCAGGCTTTCTCCGAACCCACCCTTTCCTGGTCCCCGGGTTCCGCCCCGAGGCCCAAATCGCAACCATTGGCCGGACCAGGGTGACGCTTCAACCGCTCACAATGCACGAGCTGCGCAGGGGCGCGCGGCCGGCTATGCCGCGAGCCGGGCTGAAGCAGAGCTTGAAGACGCAATGGCGCAGGAAATGGCTGATGCCGCTGCGCAGGCAATTTCCGATGTGCGACCAAAGCAACCTGTTGAGACGCCGCCTGCCCAACCGCCGCTGCAACCTCATCTGCAGCAACAGGTCCAGCCCGCTGCGCCCCCGGCCTATCCGCCCCATCCGCAGCCCTATCACCAGCCGCACCAGCAAGGCTTCGCTCATCCGGCGCCATATGATGCCGTCCCACCCCATCAGGGAGGTGTCATGCCGGGCTTCGCGCATGCCGGGATGGTTTACCAGCAGCCGGTGGCGCAGCCTGGGTATCCCGCCCAGCAGGCCTATGCTTATCCTGCGGCCCAACACCCCGCCGTTCCCTATCCCGGTTCGCCAACTTGGCCGGCCCCGGCGCCGGTGATGCCGCATCAGCCGCTTGCAGCCGCCATGCACCCGGCAGTACCGCCGGCCTATGCGCCGCAGCCCGCTTTGGCTGCTGAGCCTGTTCCAGCCCCTGCGCCAACCCAGCCTGCAAGCCAGCACGGCCACCAGGGTCAAGTCCCCGCCGGCGACGCCCCCCGTGATTCTGAGGTCGACCGCATTCGCCGCCAGATGGACAAGCTCCGCTCCCGCATTGGCGGTCATCCGGCCGCACGCCGCCGCGCCTGAGCCGCGCCTTGCCCGAAACACTTGTTTTTTGACGTCCAAGGACGCATTGAAGCTATCGGATTGATGCCCGGATCGCTTAGGGTCCGCCTCGTCGATGCGGAATCGGGATCCGCAATTGAGCGCTGGTCCACGCAGGGCCCGCGCCGCCTGAAGAACGGGAGAATGCTCAAATGGCCACTGTGATTGACGGAAAAGCCGTTGCCGCCGGCGTTGTGGAACAGGTAACCGCGGCCAGCGCCGCGCTCGAGGCACAAACCGGCGTGCGCCCGGGGCTCGCCGTTGTCATCGTCGGCAATGACCCCGCGTCCCACGTCTATGTCTCCTCGAAAAGCCGCATGGCCAAGCAGTGCGGCTTCAAATCCGTCCAGCACACCCTGCCCGAGACCACCAGCCAGGCCGAGCTCGAAGCGCTGGTCGAAACCCTCAATCAGGATCCCGAGATTCACGGCATCCTGGTGCAGCTGCCGCTGCCTGACGGTCTCAATTCCGACCCGGTGATCCAGTCCATAAGGCCGGAGAAGGATGTCGATGGCCTGCATGTGGTCAATGCCGGCAAGCTGATGACCGGCGATCTCGAGGGCGGGCTGATCTCCTGCACCCCGGCCGGTGCCATGCTGTTCGTGCGCCAGACCCACGGCCCCGATCTCTCCGGTCTCAACGCCGTGGTCATCGGCCGTTCCAACCTGTTCGGCAAACCCATGTCGGCATTGCTGCTGGCCGCCAACGCCACCGTCACCACCGCCCACTCGCGCACCAAGGATCTCGCCTCCGTTTGCCGCAACGCCGATATTCTGGTCGCCGCCGTCGGCCGCCCGCAGATGGTCAAGGCCGGCTGGGTCAAGCCCGGCGCCACCGTGATCGATGTCGGCATCAACCGCATCGACGCGCCCGAGCGTGGCGAAGGCAAGACCCGCCTCGTCGGCGACGTCGCCTTCGATGAATGCGCCGAAGTGGCATCCACCATCACCCCGGTCCCCGGCGGCGTCGGCCCCATGACCATCGCCATGCTGATGGCCAACACCGTGACCGCCGCCATGCGCGCGCATGGAATCAAGCCGCCGAGTTTTTGAGGGTGGCATTTAGGGAGCGCGCGCTATCGGGATACCGGGAGCGGGGGGCTTTCGGCCCTGAGCGGACATGCGCGCTCCATCTGTTAATGTCAGGTCTCATCCTCAAGTATCGAACGCAAGAATAACGAGTGGCACCGTGGCTCTAGAAACCAACCACTTCGCTTTGCGTGATAGGTTGATCTTCGATCTTCAGCTGATCACTATGCCACGACGGGTCGTGGCCGCAGATACCAGTACCAAATACGGTAGGCCTCAAGCACGATCAGGGGACCAAAGTGGATCAGGGCGGGGGCGGCGCCATTCCAGTTATGCAAAGCGGCCCAATGCACCAATGTCAGCACGGCGGCGGCGTAGGTCCAACGTTGCAACCACTTCCACCACGTACCCATTTTGCGCACGAAGTAATCCATGGACGTCAGAGCCAGCGGCACAAAAATGAGGAAGGCCACCCAGCCCGTCCAGATGTAAAGACGCGGCAGCTCATCAACGACTGTTGTCAGTGACGCCTTATCCAGCAGGTAGAATATTGTGTGCAGCAGGGCATAGCCAAAAGAGGCGACGCCCAAATAGCGGCGGTTGCGTTTCAACCATTGCGGTCCGCGCCATCCCTTCAGCAGCATCGCCAGAGGGGTCGCCATCATCGCAACAATCAACAGCCTTGCGGAGGTTTCACCGGATGGGTGCACAAGTTGGTGGAAAATCCGCGGATCATCGGATGTCAGAGCGGTGAACGTCATCATGATCCCGAGCGAAGCAAGCACTGCCCATGTGAGATACGGTGAGGTCGCGGCGAAGAAACGTTGCATTTTTTGCCCAAGCAAATGTGTTTGTTGTACCGACACGCCGAGCCATGATTTTCCGTCGCGTCTCGGGCGATATCTTCACTTCTTAATGGCAGGGATCATCCGCGCCAGCGTGCCGTCCTTGCGCACGTACTGGTTAAAAATGGCCGCAGCAGCGTGGGCGGTGATCAGGCCGAAGAGCACAATATTCAAAAGCCAATGCACATAGCCCAAATCAGCGACACCGTTCCATGTCATCCCACCCGTGATCACTATGCCAATCAGTGTTCCGTAAAGCGACCAGTGTACAATTGTGGCAATCTTGGCCTGCGTCGGGGATGTGCCAGGGGCGTGACCAGGCGCACCAAAGCGGTAGCGCAGATAAAGCCGTGCCATCACAGCAAAAAAGATCGTCGATCCAAAGCCTACATGAACCCAGGCCATGGTCATGTCGTTGCCTGCATACGTAGCGCCAGTCTGCATCGCCTCTATGGTGCGTTTCATAGGCTCGTTGATAAGCCATTGCACCCAGATGGCCGCGAAAACGACCCAGTGCAAAACGATCTGTGCGGGGCGGTAGGATGTCGGGGAATTTGTCATGAGGCGCCCCTATTTGGCACTGCGAAGGGTAACTGCGACGCCTGCTGGATCGGTTCCGCGCAAGGCATCGCCGTCTTGGCGCAGATGTGGTGAGGCGACAATCTCGCTGTGTGTGATCAATTCGTAGTGCACCAACCCAGCCATACCTTGCGGCATAGGCGGGTTATTGGGGCCGGCCCAGATATTCATGGCCAAACGGTGCGTGTTGGGAGCGCCCGCGCCCATATCGGCAAAGCCCCAAGCGTCCAGCGTCAGGTGACGCTCAAATCCAAGGGTCTCGTACCATTCCAAAGCAGGCTCAAGTGCTGGGACTTTGAAGTGCAGATGCGCGAGGTAGCTGTCGTCCGCCAAGGGTGCCATCGGGTCTGTGCCCGCCGCATGTGACAGTTCGGCCCTCACATCCAGCGGTCCGCGCCCAGAATGGGCTTCGCCGTTAACACTGTACAAAGTCAGGCCCTTAGACATATCGCCGAAATGGCCAAACCTTTCAGGTGTCTCATAGGTAATCTCGATCTCCAGGCCATCAGGATCTTGGAGATACAGCGATTTCGCCATCAAGTGATCCGTCGGCCCGACTTGCACGTTCAGTTGGATCAAACGGGCAAGCATGCGGGAAAATTCGGCCTGACTGCGCACGCCAATCGCGACATGATACATGCCCGTGTAAGGGGCTGCGACAGGGGTATCCGCGCCGGAATGAAGGACGATCAGTGTGCGATCCCTTGTTCCGAGTGCGATGCCGGACGCTGACTGATCGCGTTCGATCAACCCCAGGGCCGAGCTCCAGAATTCAATCGCACGATCAAGGTCGGTCACCTGAAGTTCGACCACCCCCCACGACACGCGGTCATATTGCGGGGAAAGGTTTGTTTTGGTGAGGTGCACGGAATTGAGCATGGGATGGCGACCTATTGCAGAAGAAAAGGCGCCCCGGCGGGAGAGGCTGGGGCGCGTCAGGGTGGGTCAAGCGCGCGGTGCGATCGGTGCCTTCTTGGTGCGGCCCCAGATCACAAATGCGGTCAGTGCAAAGAGGATCACGTTGACCGGCACCACTTCGAATTCGCCGCGTGTGATGTGCAGGCCAGCGGCCAGAACCATGATCACGGCCAGACCGGTCGCGGCCAGTTTCGTCAGATGCGGCATGATGCGTGTCGCAGATGGCAGGATCAGGCCAAGCGCGCCTGCTACCTCGGCAAGGCCAATGAATTTGATCAGGAATAAGGGCGCGTTTTCCGCCCAGCCCATACCCATCGCGACCAATTCGGCCGATCCGGACATCAGCTTTGTCGAGCCTGCCATCAGGAACATTGCGGCCAAAAGGCCTTGGGCGCCCCATAGGCCAATAGTCCAGCCCTTGCCGGCTTGTACGGGGTTCGTGTCAATCGTTGTCATGTCGTTCTCTTCCTAAAAACCGCTTCTTTAGCGTGTTGGGATGAGATCAGAAATAAACCATTCCCCTAGAGGCATCATTAGGCTATTTATTGGTCTACCGTTTACTGTGAGTTGATAATGGACACACTTCTGAGCCTGCGTGTTTTTGCCGAAGTCGCTGAACACAAAAACTTCTCTGCCGTGGCGGAGCGCCTTGGCCTCTCGCCTGCGATGACCAGCAAACACGTCAAACATGTCGAAGCGCGCGTCGGTGCGCGCCTGCTCAATCGCAACAGCCGGAACGTCAGTCTGACCGAGGCTGGCGCGCAGTACCTGCAAACGATCCGCCCTTTGCTTGACGAGCTAGCCAAAGCCGAAGCGCAATTGATCTCAAACAGTCTTTCGCCGCGCGGTACGCTCAGAATGTCGATGCCTGTCTGGATGTCCAATCCGGCCTTTGCGAAACTATTGACCGCCTATCATCAGCTAAACCCGCATGTGACTTTTGATGTCGACTTAAGTGGCCGCAAGATAAGCATGGTTGAAGAGGGTGTCGATCTGGCACTGCGTGTTGCGTTTAAGTTGGATGAGGGCTTGATCGCGCGAAAACTGGCAGATGTTACGTTTCAACTGGTAGCTGCCCCTGCTTTTCTGGATAACTTTGGCCGTCCCAAAACCACCGGTGATCTCAACAACGCGCCTATGCTTGCTTATGATCAGGTAGCTGCGGACGGCCGGATCAAGTTCGGCGGTGAAGACGGGGTAGATGTCAAACTCAGGCCAATCTTGGTGAGCGCCAACGAGAGCATTCTCCATCAAGCGGCTGTTGCTGGCATGGGCTTTGCCATGCTTCCGAACTGGGCCGCTCAGGACGATATAGAAGACGGCAGACTTGAAGCCGTACTGCCGATGATCGCGTGGCCGAAATTACATATTCAGGCCATCTATGCTGATCGCAGCTATCTGCCTGCGAAGGTGAGAAGTTTTCTGGATTTCTTGGCCGGACCCGATGGATTTTCCAGCATCTTGAAGTAGCCTATCGAAGGCCAGATGTGTGACTGAGAGGGTCCAGTTTGTTTGGTGTACTCTACATCGTCCTGCATAGCGGACCTTGGCGCAGCCCGCAGCGAAAGACTGCTCCCCGCCCTTTGCAGCCAGCCAACCCACGCCCCCACCCCCTGCAATCCTTGGCATCTCGCGCAAGGTGCGATAACACCCTCAGCGACGGAAAGAGAACGCCAGGGACCCCGCGATGACATTGCTGATTATCTTCGTGCTGCTTGCCATCGGGGTGTCGTTTCTGTGCTCGATCCTCGAGGCAGTGCTGCTGTCGATCACGCCGTCCTTTGTCGAAGGTGCCGAGGAAGAGCGGCCGGGTCTTGCCAAACAACTCAGGACCTTGCGGGCGGATATCGAACGCCCTCTTGCCGCCATCCTGTCGCTCAACACCATTGCCCACACCGTCGGCGCCACCGGCGCCGGTGCGCAGGCCGCACTGGTGTTTGACGACACCGGCGTCGGCATCTTTTCCGCCGCCTTGACGCTTGCCATTCTCATTCTCTCCGAAATCATTCCCAAGACGCTCGGCGCCACCTACTGGCGCGCCCTGGCGCCGTTTGCGGTCCGGGTCTTGCCCTGGCTGATCATCATCCAGCTGCCCCTGGTGTGGATGAGCCAGGCGCTGACGCGGCTGTTGACGGGTGGCGACCGCCACGCGGAAGTCTCGCGCCAGGAGATCACGGCGCTGACCACCGCGGGCCAGCGCCTCGGTGTCGTGGCGGAAGACGAGACGCGCGTTGTCACCAACCTGTTCCGCCTGTCGGAAATCGAAGCCAGCGAGATCATGACGCCGCGCACGGTCATCCAGCATCTTGGCGCGGAGGAGACCGTCGGTTCCGTTGTGAAGGACCGGGATACCTTCCCGGTCTCCCGCTTCATCGTCACCGGCGAAAACATCGATGACGTGAAGGGCTTTGTGCTCACCCGCGATCTTCTTCTGGCCGGTTTGCGCGATGGCAGGGACAAGACCGTTTCCGATTTCACCCGCGACATTCAGCGCATCCCGGAAGAGACGGACCTCGACAAGCTGTTCGATCTGTTGATGGAAAACGAGGCGCATATAGCCCTCATCGAAGATGAATATGGCGGCACATCCGGCCTCGTGACCATGGAAGATGTCATCGAAACCCTGCTCGGCACCGAGATCGTTGACGAGAGCGATGAAGCCGAGGATTTGCAAAGAGTGGCCAAACTCCGCGCCATCCGCCAGCGCAACGCGCGGGGCAAGCCGGAGAGCTGACGCGCGGCAGGACTGTCGTTGGTTGGCTCAGGTGGTCCGGCGCTTTGTGCGCATTTCCACCGCACGAAAACCTCATGATGACCAGCCGTTTGCGCAAGATGCTGCGAATGCAATCCTGCGGCGAAGTTGATCGGCTTCCCCCCAAACTGACCAACGAGCTTTGGTGCTTTTGCCCTGAGTGGACTTTCATTCTCGGCGCGGCGAACGACGGATCAGAACTCTCCTGAGACATCGGAGCGAAGGGCCCAGCCTGTGGATCAGTTGAACCGCATCCCCGTGAACGACCAGGTCAGCGCGGCCGATACCCCGAGCCCCACCACCACCATCACGGCCAGCACGCGCTTGCCCAGCCCGTCTGGTAGGGGCCAGGACAGCAAGGCCGCCGACACGGCTGCAAGGGCCAGGATCTGCCAAGCATACCATTCGGTCGCATATACCAACGCACGAAAGGCACTGATCAGTGCGCCCGATTCTTCGTCTGGATGGGGCAGTCCCAGACCGATATCATAGAGAAGCTCGCGCGAGTGGGCCACTGCCACCAGCACCAGCGCTGCCAGAGCCAGTGACGCGCGCAAAAGCCGCCGGCGCAACAGCCAGATCAGGATTGCCATCGCCGGGACAAGGATCCATGGCAGGAACAAAGTGATAAGTGCCACGACACCGAACATACGACTTTCCTCTCAACTGACCGCCAGTTTGCGTGGGTGCCAGGCGGGAAGGCGGCAAGGAAATCGCCCGCGTGCGCAAGATGCTGCGAATGCAATCCCGCAACGAAGCTGATCGGCTTCCCACCCAGAGCTGCCTGATCACCGGCTGTGCTTTCGGCCTGAACGTCAGCTTGCGACTGATACCAAAAAAACAGCACCATTGGCAAAATTAGCCAGGCAATCCATCTGATTTTGGGAGACTGGGGTCCATTTGATCCCAAGGCTGCGCGCTCTGCACGTAAATGTCACGGCTCGGGGCGTACCAGCTCGGATCGTCCAGACTTCCCGCGAACAGGATCATTGCTCCCTCACTTGCCTTGTTGATCAGAAACAGCGGTGACCCGCATTCACAGCAGAAGCCGCGAAGCATTGCATGTCCGCGATCTGCCCGGCGCTCGAACCATTTTGGATCCCCTCTTTCGAGCTTGAAATCCGACTGTTTCACCAGAACTGCCGGAAAATAGGCACTTCCAGTCGCCTGCTGACAATCACGGCAATGGCAATTGCCCATGTAGCGGGCGACACCTTCGGACTTGTATCGGATTGCTCCACACGCACACCCACCGGTGAACTGCTTTGGCAACATAACCGTTCCTCCTCGGCTCATTTTAGGAAGAAGATCCGGTTTCGCAACAACGTTGTTTTGATACGAGCCTATGGTGGGAGAGCGGCCATCGGATCTTTATCAGCAAAGGGCTGGTTTGTTCGCTTGGCTGCCCTTGTCAGACCTTGCAGCAGTGGTCCGGTTCCCACCCATTCCGCCCGCGGGCACAAGATGCCGCGAATGCAATCCGGCAACGGAGCCGGTCAGTTTCCCCGAACCTTGCTCTCGTCGCCGCCGGCAGCCCTGCAAAGCCAGTTGTTGAGGCTTGCAGCACTTTCAAGGAACTGCTGCATGAAGGGCCGGTCACAAAGGCGATCGGGCGGGTGACGGGAGCCATGCGTTTTCGCCACCAGACCTTTGCGTTTCACCAATGCTTCATGGTGTGGCGCGACGTCTGTGCCGGGCGGAACCTTTTTGAGGGTTTCATCCGTCAAGGCACATCCACAGGCTTCAAGCTGGCTCAGAATGGAAAGAAGCTCGTCGGCCTTTCCGGCATTTTGCGAAACGCATTGCCGATACCGCTCCAGTTCCTGTTTTCCAAAGGCGAACTGGCCCGCGCCAAAGCCGGTGTGGTCTGGGTGAAGCACGATATGGATTGCCGGCGATCGGCTGGGATGGCCGCCAGTCCAGAAAACCATGTGCAAGCGGGGATCAAAGGGCGTCTTGTCCTTTGAAAACCGGATGTCCCTGTGCAGCCGGCGAATGGATCCGTTGACCTTTGGCACAGCCTTGTGATGCGGCGAAAGCCCGGACATCGGTGACGCCATTGCTTCGACGAACCTCTGCGCCGGCCCAAACCATTCCCTCTCGTACCGGTCACGGTTGGCGTCGAACCAAGTGCGGGTGTTGGTGTCCCGCAGATCGGCGAGGAATTGACAGGTTGTCCTGGGGAAATCACTCATGCCGGGGCCTCTGCCGGTTTCGGCAAAAGAGCAAGAAAGGCCGAATGCGCACCGTTTAGGATCTCGGACCGCAAGTCCGGGTCTGCCGAGGCCTGTGCATTTCTCACAGCCGCCGTTGCAAGCACAAGGGCTGGCAAATAGTGCTTTGCCGGGTGGTCTTGGCCAAGTGCCATGGCTGCGCAGGTGTCCTGCATGGCCTGATCAAAACCTGCCTTCACCTCGGGACCGGCCCGTACAACATCGCCTATGAGCGCGGCAAGTGAACAACCGGAAAACACTTCTTCCAGATTGTCGGGTCCCAAATATCCTTCAAAGATAGTGCACATCTCGCAATAGAGTGTCCTTGCGTCGGCTCCGCCTCTTTCCTCAAGCATCCTCAGCAGCGGATGTTCATGCCGGACAACATCGGCAAACAGGGCCTGCTTGCTTTTGTAATGCGCATAAAACGCACCGCGCGTCAGTCCGGATTGCTTCATCACCGCATCAAGGTTCACGGCGTCATAGCCGTGCGCCCGAAAGGCCTTCGCCGCGCCGGATCGTATTTTCTCAACCAGCCTTTGTTTGTCGTCGGGTTTCAAGCGCATCATTTTATCAATGTTGACTAACATATATAAATACCATACTCATGCTGCGGCTCAAGAGAAAATGTCATGGACGACAGGCTCAAAACCGAATGGTACAAGCTGGTTCGGGCCATGATGGCGGCGCATTCCGACATTGAAAGCGGGCGCATGATGTCTGCCGATGCGCTGCTGTGCAGGGGAAAGGTGTTTGTCTTTTTCTCGACCAAGGGCGGCGGCATCGGGCTTGGCGCACGTGTCGGCCGCGAGGCTGATGTCAGCATGTTGGGTCTGTCTCATTGGCAGCATCTGGCGCCGTTCAAGACAAAGCCGCCGATGAAGGATTGGATCGTCGTTGGCGAGGCCGATCAGGCGCAATGGCGCAAAGTCGCAGACCATTGCTACAAGAAAGCTCTGAAGAGGACCTAGAATGACAGCGGTAACAATTACACCGATCTACGCGGCGGCGATTGCACTGCTCATGGCGGCGCTGTCAACGTGGACGGGAGTCATGCGCGGGAAAACCGGGGTGGCCCTGGGGGATGGCGGCAACGCTGCGATGGCCCTGGCCATAAGGCGGTTCGGCAATCTGTCGGAATATGCGGCAGTCGCAATCCTCTTGTTGCTGCTGATGGAGCTTCGGGGAATAGAGGATCATCTGCTCCATGCCTACGGCATCGTATTGGTGCTGCTGAGGCTCATTCACCCGATTGTCCTGTTCGACGATACGAACGCACCCGCTTGGAAGAAGGCCGGGCGATTTGTATCGGCCGCCGGAACTGCTGCACTTCTGATTATCGGTGCGGTGACCCTGATTATGTAGGTGATGGAAAAGCGGATGGCACCCTGGTTGAAGTTCCTGATCCCCTTTGCATCCGCCCTGGCCGGACTGGCAGTCTGGGTTGCACTTGGCGGCCTCTGGGGCGTTGCCCTGTTCATCATTTTCTTTCTGTCCGGAAGCATTGCCGGGGCGATCATCTTCAAGCGGATTGCCACGCCAAAACAGATCCGGGAAGACCTGGAAGCGCGGCTGAAGAACGATTGAAAACCGAAAGGCCCTCTGCAATGAAACCCGGTGCTTTTTCGATCAGTCTCGCTGTGTAAAAACAAGGCTGCCGGCCTGAGGCTAGACAAGAACTGTGGTCCCGAGGGCTTGGGGCCTGTGCATACTCGCCTCACAGATCCGGACGGAAACCGGTTTCTGATCGACCAGCATTGTGAATGAGCATCACTGTCTCGCCTTGGCTTGATTTGAACACGGCAATGAAGCAGTCATCGGATTGTTCCTCTCAGGCGCAAGCTTAGTTCGCACAACAGGCCTTGATCATGGTGCAGCAAAAACCTGCATCCAGCCCATTCCGGCCAAGCTTTGCCGTCTCGCCGAGCCCGCTACTCCGCTGCTTGCGGTGATCTGCTGCGGACCGGTTTCCGCTCCGCCGGCGCGGGGCCGGTCGAGGCCCGCACGATCAGTTCCACCGGCCAGATTTCCTGCACCGGTTCGCGCTCTACGCCGGAGATGATGTCGACGAGGCGAGCGCAGATGCGTGCGCCCGCCGCCCGGATCGAGGAGCGCGTGGTGGTCTGCTGCACCGAAAAGCTTTCCGGTTTCAAAAACGGGAACACGTCGTCATGGGAGATCACCGAGACGTCATCGGGCATTCGCAGCCCCAGCTGGTTGAGCGCGCGAACGATCCCCAGCGTGGTGAACATCGAGGCGCTGAGGATGCCGGTTGGCCGCGTGCTGGCATCGCAGCCGGCAAACAGGGACATCGTCAGATTGTAGCCGTTCTCCTCATTCATCGCAGCCGAATGGGCGACCAGTGCGTCCGGCGTCAGCCCGAAGGCTGTCATCGCCCGTTTGACACCGTTGAGCCGGTGCACGGCAAAGCTGAAATCCGTATCGCCATTGATGAAGGCCAGCCGCCGGTGGCCCAGTTGCAGCAGCAGCCGCGTCGCGTCGTGAAACGCGCCTTCATTGTCGATGTCCATGAAGGCGTAGCCATCGGCCGGTTTCAGTGCCCGGCCATGGGCCAGAAACGGAACGCCCAGTTTCTTCATCAGCGCAATGCGCTGGTCATCATTGCGCATCGAGGAGAGATAGACCCCGTCCACCGAACGGCTCGCCGCGATCCGCCCATAGGCTTCGGTCTCGCGCTCATAGGGGGCAGGGGTCAGCGACAGGTCGATCTCATGCGACAGCGCATGTTCGCCCAGGCCTGACAGGAATTCGACAAAATGCGGGTCCAGATCGACATTGCGGCCCACCGGCAGCACATAACCGATCGAGCCGGCCTTGCCGGTTGCCAGCTTGCGCGCATTCGAATTGGGTTTGTAGCCGTGGCTTTGCGCGGCCTCGAGCACCCGCAGACGTGTTTTCTCATTGACTTCGGGATAGCCGTTGAGGGCACGGCTGATCGTCGTCTGGGAAAGATCCAGCAGTTGGGAGAGTTGTTTAAGGTTCACAGCAAACCGCCCGGGTCCTTCAAAGCGCTTTGAAAATTTCCGCTCAACATCACTCCTCCTCGCAAGCCAAGTCCATAGCAAATCAAAGGTTTCCCCCCAAAAAAAGCCTGAAAATTTGATTTTGCAGCGCGAAAATCACTTCGCAGTGCAGCAAATCCGGGAATTTTGTCTCTGTTCGCGACTTTTGCGCTTGACTCAGGCAGGCACACGTAATCCTCTGGAAGCAAGCCAAAGCGCTTTGGGAAAGCCGAGGCACCGGCGATGAAAATGCATTCAGCTTCATGAGAAGGCCGGAAATGGCCGGGAGGAGAAATTCGATGAAAAAGATGCTTCTGCTAAGCGCCGCAGCCGCTGCGCTGACCATGGGAACGGCGTTTGCCGCCGATCTCAAGTTCACGCCCGGCGAGGGGGATTTCAACTGGGAGAGCTATGAAGCCCTCAAGGCCCTCCAGCTCGATGGTGAGGAAGTCACCGTATTCGGCCCATGGCTCGGGCCGGACCAGGAATTCGCCGAGTCGGTGCTGGCCTATTTCGCCGAAGCCACCGGCGCGGACGTGAAATATGTCGGCTCCGACAGCTTCGAGCAGCAGATCATGATCGATGCGGAAGCCGGCTCGGCTCCGAACATTGCTGTCTTCCCGCAGCCCGGCCTCGCCGCCGACATGGCCAGGCGCGGCTTCCTGTCGCCATTGCCTGAAGGCACCGGTGACTGGGTCAGGGAAAACTACGCTGCCGGCCAGTCCTGGGTCGATCTGGGCACCTATGCCGGCCAGGACGGTTCGGACAATCTCTACGGCTTTTTCTACAAGGTCGATGTGAAGTCGCTGGTCTGGTACATTCCGGAGAACTTTGAGGATGCGGGTTATGAAATTCCCCAATCCATGGAAGAGCTCAAGGCGCTGACCGAACAGATTGTCGCCGATGGCGATACGCCCTGGTGCATTGGCCTGGGATCGGGGGGTGCCACCGGCTGGCCGGCGACCGACTGGGTCGAAGACATGATGCTGCGCACCCAGACCCCGGATGTCTACGACAAATGGGTCTCCAACGAGGTCAAGTTCACCGACCCGGCCGTCATCGGCGCGATTGAGGAATTCGGCTGGTTCGCCCGCAATGACGCCTTTGTCGCCGGCGGTGCAGGCGCGGTCGCCACCACCGATTTCCGCGACAGCCCGAAGGGTCTCTTCTCCTCGCCGCCGCAGTGCTACATGCACCACCAGGCTTCCTTCATCCCCGCCTTCTTCCCCGAAGGCACCCAGGTTGGCACCGATGCGGATTTCTTCTACATGCCCGCCTATGAAGGCAAGGATCTCGGCAAGCCGGTTCTCGGTGCAGGCACATTGTGGGCCATCACCAATGACAGCCCCGGCGCCCAGGCGCTGATCGAGTTCCTCAAGTCGCCGATCGCGCATGAGGTCTGGATGGCACAGAAGGGCTTCCTGACTCCTCACAAGGGCGTCAACACGGCCCTGTTCAGCGACCCGACCCTCAAGAAGATGAATGACGTGCTGCTCGGCGCGACCACGTTCCGCTTCGACGGCTCCGACCTGATGCCAGGCGGCGTTGGCGCCGGCTCCTTCTGGACCGGTATGGTCGATTACACCGGCGGCCGGTCTGCCGAAGATGTGGCCGACTCTATCCAGAAATCCTGGGACTCGCTCAAATAGGCGGACAGCTCTTGCAAATCGGGAGGTCCCGGCAATTGGCCGGGATCTCCATTTGAACGGTCTTTCGGGGTCAAACGGACTTTTGGGGAGGGTAGGATGCATCCGGCAATTCAGGGTATTATCACCATCATCGTCGGCGTCGGCGGATGCATTGGATATTTCTATTTTTCCAATCAGTTCCTCGACAAGGTCCTCTTCCCCGCCACCGGCAAGAATGCCGGACGCAACATCAACCGGGCCAATCAGATAAGGCCCTGGCTGTTTCTGTTTCCCGCACTTTTCGCGCTCGGCCTCTATCTCGCCTATCCGGTGTTCGCCACGCTGTGGCTGTCGGTCACCGACCGTGATGCCGGTGGCGCCTTTGTCGGCCTCGCCAATTACTCCAAGATGTTCGGCGACGTGAAATTCTGGGAAGCCGTGAGCAACAACATGCTCTGGCTGATCATCGTGCCGGCCTTCTCAACCGGCTTCGGCCTGCTTGCGGCTCAGCTCACCGACCGCATCGGCTGGGGCGGCATCGCCAAATCGCTGATTTTCATGCCGATGGCGATTTCCTTTGTCGGCGCCGCGGTCATCTGGAAGCTGGTCTACGACACCCGTCCCGCTGATCAGGATCAGATCGGCGTGCTCAATGCGGTCTGGCTGAGCTTCGGGGAGGGGTCCTTTTCAACGCTCATTCTGAAGATCCTACCTCTGCTTCTGCTGGCCGTCTTCATCCTCGCCATTGCCTATGCCATCTACCAGACACTGCGGCCGCTGCTCGGGCGGGAGAAAGGCCATGGCGAGTCCCACTGGTGGGGACTGCTGCTGCAGATCGTCGGCGCCATTATCGGCGCCTGGCTGATCTGGCAGACACTGGGCGCGATCCTGTCGCTGATCTCCGCCACGCTGCCCTATGGCGAACCCCAGACCTGGCTGACGATCCCGTTCTGGAATTCCATCTTCCTGATGACCGTGCTGATCTGGATCCAGACCGGCTTTGCCATGGTGATCCTGTCGGCGGCCCTGCGCGGCATTCCCGAAGAGACCGTCGAGGCGGCAGTCATTGACGGTGCCAACCCGTTCCAGATCTTCTTCAAGATCAAGGTGCCGCAGATCATGAGCACCATCGTGGTGGTCTGGACCACCATCACCATCGTTGTGCTCAAGGTGTTCGACATCGTCTTCGCCATGACCAACGGGCAATGGGAAACCCAGGTTCTGGCCAACTACATGTACGACAAATTGTTCCGCGCCAATGATTGGGGCGTTGGCTCCGCCAGCGCCATGATCATCATGCTGCTGGTCACCCCGATCCTGGTCTGGAATGTCTACAACGCCCGCAAAGAAACGCGCTGAGGGAGGCCGGGATGCACGCATCATCATCGAAAAAATCGCCTCTCACCTGGGCCGTCCACATATCGGTCGTGGCCCTCGTGGCGCTCTGGCTGTTCCCCACCGTCGGCCTGTTCGTGTCCTCGTTCCGCACGGCCGACCAGATCGCCAACACCGGCTGGTGGATGGCGCTGTTCACACAGGAACGTCAGGCACCGGCGATCCGCATCGCAGGCAACGAGGCGGAGATCGACGGCGAATTCGTCATTGAGGGCAGTCTGTTCGACACCACGGATGCCACCATCAGCCGCTGGGGAACCAGTTCGCGCGCGCCCGAAGCCTATGAGCCCGGCGAGGTCGTCGATCTGCGCGATGGCCAGATGCTCAGCGTCGCCGTCGATGGCGCATTCCGCCTCTCGGCGCCGCAGAGCTTCGGTGACGGCCGTCTTCCGCGTGTCTTCACCACGGCCACCACGCCGCCTGAATTCACCTTGCAGAACTACCGGTTCGTGCTGTTCGATCCGAGCAACCGCGAGGGCATGGCCAAGGCCTTCTTCAACACGCTGACAGTCACGATTCCCGCCACCGTGATCCCGATCGTGATCGCCGCCTTTGCCGCCTACGCGCTGGCCTGGATGCGGTTCCCCGGCCGGTCTCTGCTCATTGCCGCGGTTGTCGGCCTGCTGGTGGTGCCGTTGCAACTGGCTCTGATCCCGCTGCTCAAACTGCACAACGACATCGGTATCGGCAAAGGCTATCTGGGGGTGTGGCTCGCCCATACCGGCTTTGGTCTGCCGCTGGCGATCTATCTGTTGCGCAACTACATGGTCGGCCTTCCGCGCGATATCATCGAAAACGCCCGCGTTGATGGTGCCACCGACTTCCAGATTTTCGTCAAGATCATCCTGCCTTTGTCGTTTCCGGCTCTGGCCTCCTTCGCCATCTTCCAGTTCCTGTGGACCTGGAACGATCTTCTCGTCGCGCTCGTCTTCCTGATCGATGCGACAGGCGAAACCACGGTGATGACAAAGCAGATTGTCGAATTGCTGGGCACACGGGGTGGAAACTGGGAGATTCTCGCAACCTCCGCCTTCGTGTCGATTGCGGTCCCGCTGGCGGTGTTCTTCGCCATGCAGAAATATCTCGTGCGCGGCCTTCTGGCCGGGTCCGTGAAATAACGAGGCTTTTATGAAAACCATGACTCTTGCCGGCAAGCGCTCGCAACCCGGCTCCGAAATCATACCGGACGCCGATTGGTGGCGCGGCGGCGTGATCTATCAGGTCTATCCGCGGTCCTATCAGGACACCAGCGGCGACGGGATCGGCGATCTGATCGGCATTGCCGAACGGATCGGCTACATCGCCTCGCTTGGGGTTGATGCAATCTGGATTTCGCCGTTCTTCACCTCGCCGATGAAGGACTTCGGCTACGATGTGTCGGACTACACCAATGTCGAACCCATGTTCGGCACGCTTGGTGACTTCGATCATCTGGTCAAAGTCGCCCACGACCACGGCATCCGCATCATCATCGATCTGGTGCTCTCCCACTCGTCCGACCAGCATCCCTGGTTCATCGAAAGCCGCCTGGACCGCACCAATCCGAAGGCCGACTGGTATGTCTGGTCCGAGCCCAAGCCCGATGGTACCCCGCCCAACAACTGGCTGTCGATCTTCGGCGGATCTGCCTGGCAATGGGATGGCAAGCGCGAGCAGTATTACCTGCACAATTTTCTCACCTCGCAGCCGGATCTGAATTTTCACAACGCGGAAGTCCAGGATGCGCTGCTCGATGTGGTGCGCTTCTGGCTCGACCGGGGCGTCGACGGGTTCCGGCTCGACACCATCAATTTCTACTTCCACGATAAGGAACTGCGCGACAACCCGCCGCTGGCCAGGGAATTGCGCAACGACTCGATTGCCCCGGCGGTCAATCCCTACAATCACCAGCTTCACATCTACGACAAGAACCGTCCGGAAAACATCGAGTTCCTGAAGCGCTTTCGCGCCCTGCTCGATGAGTATCCCGGCACCACGGCAGTGGGCGAAGTCGGCGACGCACAAAGTGGGCTGCAGATCGTTGCCGATTACACATCCGGCACCGACAAGATGCACATGTGCTACGCCTTCGAGTTTCTCTCCAAGGCGCCGGTCACGGTTGATCGTGTCCGCACGGTCATGACCGATTTTATCACTGCCGCCCCTGAAGGTTGGGCCTGCTGGGCGTTCTCCAATCATGATGTCATCCGCCATGCCACCAGATGGGGTGACAACGTCAATGACCGTGACCGCTTCCTGCGCCTGCTTGCCGGCCTGATCCTGTCACTCCGTGGTTCGGTTTGCCTCTACCAGGGCGAGGAACTTGGGCTGACCGAAGCGGATCTGGCGTTTGAGGATCTGCAGGATCCCTACGGCATCCAGTTCTGGCCCGATTTCAAGGGGCGCGATGGCTGCCGGACTCCGATGGTCTGGTCCGAGAACGAACAGAGCGCCGGCTTCACCATCGGCCAGCCCTGGCTTCCCGTGCCCCCCGAACACCGTCATCTCGCGGTCGACGCGCAAGACCATGTTCAGGGGTCGATGCTCAACCACTACCGGCGCCTGCTGACGTTCCGCAAGGCACACCGGCCTTTGGCCAAGGGCAGTCTGGAGTTTCACGAGTCCGGTGATCAGGTGCTTTCGATGGTCCGCCGTGACGGCAATGAAGCAATTTTCTGCGCCTTCAATCTGAGCGAGGAAACCCAGATCATCGCGCGCCCGGCTGGTGAAGTCGAGCCGCTGGACGGCCATGGATTCTCCGGATTCCTGCGCGCCGATACAATTGAACTATCACCCTACGATGCTTTTTTCGCCAGGCTCGGGTGAGGCCATATCAGGCGTGAAGGGGAGGAAATGACATGGCTGGTCTGCTGTTAAAGGGCCTGAAGAAGTCCTACGGAGCCGTCGAGGTGATCCATGGTGTGGATCTGGTGATCGAACAGGGCGAATTCATCGTCTTCGTCGGCCCGTCAGGGTGCGGCAAGTCCACCCTGCTGCGGATGATCGCCGGTCTTGAGGAGATCAGCGGTGGCACGCTCGAGATCGACGGAATGGTCGTCAATGACGTGCCGCCTTCCAAGCGCGGCATTGCCATGGTGTTCCAGTCCTATGCGCTCTATCCGCACATGACGGTCTATGACAACATGGCCTTCGGCATGCGCATCGCCAAGGAGACCAATGAGGAGATCGACCGGCGGGTGCGCGCCGCCGCCGACATCCTGCAGCTTGGACCCTATCTTGATCGCCTGCCCAAGGCGCTCTCGGGTGGCCAGCGCCAGCGCGTGGCCATCGGCCGTGCCATCTGCCGCAATCCGAAGGTCTTCCTGTTCGACGAGCCGCTGTCCAACCTCGACGCCGCGCTGCGTGTTGCCACCCGGATCGAGATTTCCAAGCTCAACGAATCCATGCCCGAAACCACCATGATCTACGTGACCCATGACCAGGTCGAGGCCATGACACTGGCGGATCGCATCGTGGTGCTGTCCGGTGGTTACATCGAGCAGGTGGGCCCGCCGATGGAGCTCTATTCCAGGCCTGCCAACCTGTTCGTCGCCCAGTTCATCGGATCGCCGGCGATGAACATCATTCCTGCCACCATCGAAAAGACCGGCGACAGCGCCGCCGTTTCGCTGGCCGGTGGAAAGCAGGTCAACACAGGCATTGCAGTGCCCGCAAGCGAGAAGGGCAAGAAGGCCTCCTTCGGTGTCAGGCCCGAGGATCTCTCGATCTCGACCGGCGACGATTTCCTGTTCGAAGGCACCGTGTCTCTGGTTGAGCATCTCGGCGAGGTCACGCTGCTTTATGTCGAGGGCCTGACCGAAGGCGAGCCGATCATTTCCAAGCTCAGCGGCCACCAGACCATCGGCCGCGGCGACAAGGTGCGCTTCCAGGCCGAGCGGGAGAAGCTTCACCTGTTCGACGCTAACGGCAAGACCTACCGGAAGTAACCGGAGGATCCCGCAAGCCGTCCGGTTTGGACGCCTTCGTGAAACAGACCAGAGCGAGCCGCCTCTTCACACCAAAGCCCCGTTCTCTGCAACGGGGCTTTGGCGTTTTGACTGAATGCAGTTTGTCACCCGGTCCTGCCACAAAGTCGGAATATCCGGGATTGCCTGGGATTTGGTGGAAAAGCGCGCAATAACATCGGGCTAAAGGGCAAACGGCGGTGCAACGGCACCGATCAACTTGTCGCTCGGTCATGCACAGTTCGCGGAAATCCGCAGCCAACCGCCAGCATGCAGTACAATTTCGAGAACCCTTCAAAACGGTTGTGAGAGAGTTTTGAGAAGCCGCATAACATAATAAAAACAATGGCTATCGGACTTTCGCGCTCCCGCATAGCTACCGCTGTTTCAAGCCAAACCTGTGGCAATTTCCAAACGGGTCCGGGAAAAAGACTTCAGAGCCCAGCTCTTACAATTAGACGAGATCCGGGAAAGTCGGAAAAACAATGCGCTAGCGTTTCCGGGTTTGCGAAGTGACGGTCCGAGACGCGGCCTTGGAAGTTGGAAGCGCCGACCGCGCCATAGAGCTTGGCGGCCTTGGAAATCGTCGCTTTGTACACTGAGGAGAGCGACCGCTTCGAGTCCTGGTCGGACCCTTGTAAGCTGAAACCAGAATGGCGTTTTCGGCCCTATCCGGACCTCCGTCACCTTGTCAAATGCTGCGCCGCAGCCGCCGCATTGCTGCCATTCGTCAATCACCCAATATTTTTGATGGATCAATGTCGGCACAGTGTACAGAGCACCATTCCGCTACAAATGCGCCGCGGGCCAATTTT
Organism: Hoeflea phototrophica DFL-43; assembly: GCF_000154705.2. NCBI lineage: Bacteria > Pseudomonadati > Pseudomonadota > Alphaproteobacteria > Hyphomicrobiales > Rhizobiaceae > Parahoeflea > Parahoeflea phototrophica. The sequence goes on from NZ_CM002917.1 coordinate 774,424, forward strand.
GTTGCATCGCGACACGCTTCACAGTCCGGGAAGAACGCGACCATTCGGGGGTGCACAAGGCTCATTAAAGTCATGGCTGCACATCCGCTCACAGATTGGTGCGGATGATCTCTGTCAGTTTTCGTGCCAGAAAATCGAACACGACCCGGATGCGACGGCTTGTTTTGAGTTCGCGATGCGTGACCAACCAAACTGGAAACTCAAGCGATGGGAGCTCCGGCAACACCTTTTCGATACCGGACGTAGCCTCACCCAGAAGCGCTGGCATAAACGTGATGCCATAGCCGGATTTGACTAGTTCCCACTGGACGATGCCGCTTTCGCTGGACATCACGAAATTTTCGCGGTGCACGGGGATACCCTTGTCACGCAGAATCGTCACCAATTGGTCGGAGTTTGGACTGCCGACAAAGGCGTGGTCCGCCAGCGCGCGCGGATTGCGCGGGCGTCCTGCTTTGTCCAGATAAACGGAAGCGGCGTATAGGTTCGCACGAAAATCGCCCAGATGCCGCGCGATCAGGTCGACTTCCGTGGGCCGGACATGACGGATCGCGATGTCGGCCTCGCGCCGCATCAGGTTCGAGATGTCGTTTGATGCAATGATCCGAAGGTGTATGCCCGGCGCTGTCTCCCGCAGGTCACCAAGCAGGCCAGGAAGGATTACCGCCGACACCAGATCGGTGGCTGAGACTGCAACTTCTCCGGTCACTTCCTGGGACTGTCCCGCTGCAACGGTGGAAATCAGCGTTGCGGTCTCCCCCATGACCCGCACGTGATCCAGAAGATCCCGCCCGGCCTCTGTCAGGGTCGGTCCCCTGACAGTGCGCTCAAACAGAGTTACGCCAAGTGCAGCCTCTAGCCCTGATATTTGGCGCCCGATAGTCGGTTGGGTCGTCTTCAGGGCGCGGGCCGCACCACTGAACGATCCTTCCTCGGCCGTCGCAAGAAAAGCCCGCACCTGATTCCAATCAAAGGACATCGACTGCCAGTTCATCCATAGACGTATAACAGATGGACGAATTTCAGCAATACACCATCCATCGGCGCATAGCTAATCTGTGCTCGGCGTCTACAGATGCACAGCAACCGAAAGGGATTTGAATGGGATCGGTAACCAGATGCGAATGGGCGCTCCTCGCGACCATTCTGCTTTATTCCTTCGTGCCGGCCTTCGGCGGTTTACTCCGGATCCTCGAACTGGCCGGTGGTCCGGCCATTGCGCCCGAAAATCCGCGTGCAATGACCGATCCCTTGCCTATCGTGCTCCATATCCTGAGCAGCTTTGTTTTCTGCATTGTCGGGGCGCTTCAATTCCTGCCAAGCCTGAGGCGGAACACTCCGGCCTTGCATCGCAGGGTTGGCCGCACAGTGGTTGTCGCGGGGCTGGCAAGCGCTTTGACCGGGCTCTGGATGACCACCCACTATACCCTTCCGGCAGAGATACAGGGGCCAGCTCTCTTTTGGGCGCGGATTGTGCTGAGCCTGTCGATGATCGGCCTGATCACATGGGCCCTGTTCGCAATCAGGTCTCGTAATCACTTAAGCCATGGCGCTGCAATGTTTCGCGCCTATGCAATTGGCCAGGGCGCGTCCACGCAGGCCGTCCTTGGCATCGGCTGGATTATCGTGACCGGGACAGAGGCGCTGGGGCCACTTCGTGACGGAATGATGATTATTGCCTGGATACTCAACCTGCTGATCGCCGAAATGTTGATAAGAAGGCTCTTGATCAATCGGGATCGCACACCTCTTGGGCTGACCGCCAGCTAAGCGAAATCCTCTGATCCCCTCTGATCCGCCGTCGATCTTTCAAGCACCAACAGGAGGCCCACATGACTGCGCAACCCTTCTGGGACCGAGTTGCCCCGAAATACTCCCGAAAGCCCATCGACGATCCTGCAGCCTATGAGAAAAAGCTGGCGCAGGTCAGCGCGCTTTTGCAAGCCACCGACCATGTGCTCGAGATCGGCTGCGGGACAGGTAGCACGGCGTTGCGGCTTGCGCCCTGTGTCGCGCATTACACTGCCACGGATGGCTCGCGCAGCATGATCGATATTGCCCGATCCAAACTGGAGCTGGACACCCCGACGAATGTCACGTTTCAACAGGCCGACGCGGTAGAAATGGTCGAAGGTCGCCCCTTCGATGCAGTATGCGCCTTTAGCCTTTTGCATCTCGTCGAGGACGTGCCGAAGGTTATCGCCATCGTTCGAAAGCAATTGAAGCCGGGCGGAATGTTCATTTCAAAATCGGTGTGCCTGAAAGACGTGCCGTTTCCAATCCGCGCCATGGTCAATGCTCTCGCATTTGTGGGGATCGCCCCGCGCGTCACATTTCTCGGCGAGGCGGAGCTTGTGCAGCATCTGCAGGATGCGGACTTCGAGATCGAGCAGAACGTGCACTTCGGCAAGAAACGGATGAGTCCATTCATTGTCGCGCGCCGATCCAATGCCTGAATCCGACCCCCAAGACGGCGCTGGGTTACCCGCACCAAGACACCTCCATAAGAAAGACGGCGCAATGCGAAAAATCGAAACGAATACTCTGCTCTCCTCCCTTTGGCTGTTCGTCCTGCTGAACATAGTTTTCCGGGACATTCATCAACTCGTTCTCAAGTCCGAGCTCGAGATGCTGCTGACCGGTACCTATAACGGCGTCGAGATCACAGAGCGGCTTATGCTGCTTGGCGGCATCATGGTCCAGGTTCCAATCGGGATGGTGTTGTTTTCCCTACTGCTCACCCGCCGCATCGGCCGTCCGATCACCTTCGTCGCGGTTCTCGTCACGGCCAGCGGGCTTTTATCGGCCGCACCAACTGACATGGACGACATGCTTCACCTTGTCATTGAACTCGCGGCAATGGCGGCCATCGCGTGGACTGCATGGACTTGGCCGAAACGCGATATGTCCCACCCATAAGCTGTCTGCTGCTCCAAGCTCTCGTCGTCATCCAACAATGAGTATGCGGGTAGTGCGAGCCCAACGAACGCCCTGCACGAAATCAGGAATAACCATATGTCTCTACAGCGCCCTCCACGCGACCTGGCCGATCACTATGATAGGCTGGCGCCCGATTATGACAGGCTTCACCGCCGCTGGTTGCGGCATGCTGGTGGCGAGGCGCAGGCCGCGCTAGAGGCTATGGTGAGGGCACTGGCAACCTCGAAAAGCGATTTGCTTGATGCCGGTTGTGGCACTGGTGCCTTGGCCCGCGCCCTGATCGCAGAAGGCATGTCGGCGGCGGGCATGACGCTTCTCGATCCGTCGGACGCGATGTTGGCGCGTTGCGTCGACATCCCGGCGGCTAAGGTCAAGGGGCGGCTTGAATCCCTTCCTTTCGATGATGAAACATTTGACATCGTGACCTGCGCCTGGGCGCTGGAAACCGTTCCTGATCCAAACGTTGCTTTAATGGAACTTTGCCGGGTGGTTCGCCGTGGCGGTGTGCTTTGCCTAGCGTTTTGCGCGGATATGCCGGTAAGCGGCCTTGCCGACCGTTTGATGCGCCGTGCCCTGTTGTGGCGCGGCACTGGTCAGCTCCTTTCGCGTGAACACGTGATCCACGCGATAAGCAGTTTAGGCGAGTTCGAGGTGCGTTCAGTTCCAAGCAGGGGGCCAGCGGCGACGCTACTTGCAAGACGAATGGCCGAAATCGGCGTTGCCTCGATTTCTAGCTAAGCATGCTTTACCCCATAAGCCAGGGCACCCGCTTTGAAAAGCCTTCAAAGAGGGTTTCAGAAAATCACGTTGTGGCAAAACCGGCTGACAAATAAGGCAAAACCGCTGTAGTTTGACACTGAAGGGAGGATGGACGGAGCCGGCCGGGAGGAAACCGGCCCCGTCAGGTCTGGCACTTGGCCGCCAGGTCAGGGCTTACCTGAAGGTTGGCGAACCATCATTGCCGGCGCGGTGATAGATGATCTGGTCATTCAGTGCGCCGGTCGGATCGGACGCGCCGATGGATGCAGTGGCGGTGTAGTCGATGCTGCCACCTGCAGGGGCCTTGAACACCGGTGAGCCGTCATTGCCGGCACGGTTGTAGACGACCTGGTCGTTCTTCACGTCATTGACCGAGAGCGTGGCAGTGCCGTTCTTGGCCTGAGGCACATAGGCATCGAGTGCGGAAGATTGGGCGAATGCGCCGGTTGCGGTCGCGAGTGTCAGGCCCAGTGCGATGATGATCTTGTTCATGTTTTTATCCTTTGCGTACGTGGTCTTTGAACGATGCGGCGGTGCGGTCCGTCTCATGTTTTGCACAGATGGGCCGCGCCGTTCCGATGAGTTGAATGTGTGGATGCGCCCGATGAATTGCGAACCACATAGATGTGAACACTGCGTGCAAATGGCGAGCTTGAATTCATGATGGGCTCAACCCATGACGGAAAATAAAGCAATAAAAACAAAAAGATAAAAAGCGTGATCTCGATCTGGGGGGCACCGCTTCGTCCACGGTCAGTGTCCGCAGCGTTCACCGGGAAGCTGCTCGAACACCGCCGGAACCCCGGATTTACGCTCTTTGGCGCGGATCGATTTTTTTGGGGCTGTCGGGCCTTTTTGGAGTCCGTGTGATCGAAAATCGAGCTGTTTCTCACACCCGATCACGCGGTATGTGATCGCGGCTTACCGCAAGTGATCAAAATACGGTCGAAATCCGGGAGTCTCGGGATGGCCAGACCGGCCTCAACCTGCATTTGCTCGAAACTGCAACATGCTCAATCCCCCCATAAGCGGTGGGTTCATGGCAAATATTTTCTTAACAGTCGCCCGATACCGTGAATGCCATAAACTGGAGAAAGAGCTGTGCCTGGTAGCGAAACGCACTATCTGCATCGCGAAGAATCCTTCATGTACGATCGCGAAACGCAGTTCGTCGTGGAGGAAACCCTCAACCACGCCCGCATCGAGTACACGGAGAAGGGTATCATGCACATGGCCTCACGCCGTTGCATGCTGCTCGGCATTTCGTTCAGCACGGCCATTCTCGGGATTGTCACGGAATTCACCATTCCCGAACAGTTCTGCCTCGATATTCCCGAGGCCCGGATCGACCGGATCGGCTGCGTTCTCAAACGCATCAATGCCAACGACACCATCGAGGCGCGGTTCCTCAGGCTGTTGAGCCAACGGGACATGGACCGGATCTTCGTCTACAGCCACCACCGGGCCCATCGCGACCGCTTGCTCGACCTGAGGGCCTGACAAGCGCCCCCACGCCAGCCCGGCTTGCGAGTTGGTCAGCCTTGCCGCGCCTTAATAAAGCACGCTCGCACCCTCGTCGGCGGGACCCGCATTGTCGCGCAGCCGTGCGAACAGCTCGCGCCCTATGCCCCATTCATTCCGGCTCAGATCGGCGGTGGCCGGTTCGCGCGCGTCAAACTCATGAGCCGGGACCAGCACCTCCAGCGTGCCGGCGACCGCATCGAGCCGGATCATGTCGCCATCCCGGATCTTGGCGATCGGGCCGCCATCCTTGGCTTCCGGCGTCACGTGGATCGCCGCCGGCACCTTGCCCGAAGCGCCCGACATGCGCCCGTCGGTGACCAGCGCAATCGCCTGTCCCCGGTCCTGCAGCACGCCCAGTGACGGCGTCAGCTTGTGCAACTCCGGCATGCCGTTGGCCTTGGGTCCCTGAAACCGCACCACTGCAACGAAATCGCCGGTCAGGCTTCCGGCCTTGAAGGCGGCCTGCATCTCGTTCTGGTCGGAAAACACCCGCGCAGGGGCTTCCACCACGAAGCGTTCAGGTTTCACCGCCGAGATCTTGATCACCGCCTTGCCCATGTTTCCGGTCAGCATCTTGACGCCGCCATTGGGCTGGAACGGCTTGTCGGCAGTTGTCACCACCTTGGGGTCCCCGCTTTCCCTGGAGACCGGCACACGCTTGACCGTTCCGTTCTCGCCGAGCTTGGCTTCCACCGCATAGGCTGTCAGCCCCTTGCCCCAGACGGTGCGCACATCCTCATGCAGCATGCCTTGCGACAGAAGTTCGGCAATCAGGAAGTTGAGCCCGCCCGCCGCGTGGAAATGGTTCACATCGGCGGGACCATTGGGGTAGACCCGCGCCAGCAGCGGCACCGCGTCGGAGAGTTCGGAGATATCCTGCCAGGTCAGCACAATGCCGGCCGCCCGCGCCATCGCCACCAGATGCATGGTGTGATTGGTCGAGCCGCCAGTGGCATGCAGGCCGACCACGCCATTGACGATCGAGCGCTCGTCGATCATCTCGCCGATCGGCGTGAACTCATTGCCCAGCGCGGTGATTGCCAGCGCCCGTTTGGCCGCTTCCGTGGTCAGCGCATCTCTCAAGGGCGTGCCCGGATTGATGAAGGAAGCGCCCGGCGTGTGCAGGCCCATGATCTCCATCAGCATCTGGTTCGAGTTGGCGGTGCCATAGAAGGTGCAGGTGCCGGGACCGTGATAGGATTTCGATTCCGAGTCCAGCAATTCGGCGCGCCCGATCTTGCCCTCGGCATAGAGCTGGCGGATCCGGGTCTTCTCGTCATTGGACAGCCCGGTGGTCATCGGCCCGGCGGGAATGAACACCGTTGGCAGATGCCCGAATGTCAGTGCCGCGATCAGCAGCCCCGGCACGATCTTGTCGCAGACGCCCAGATAGACAGCCGCATCGAACATGTTGTGCGACAGCCCGACGGCTGCCGCCATGGCGATCACGTCGCGTGAGAAAAGCGACAGCTCCATGCCCGGCTGGCCCTGGGTGACGCCATCACACATGGCCGGCACGCCGCCCGCCACTTGCGCCACGCCACCGGCTTCGCGCGCTGCCTTGCGGATCAGTTCCGGATAGGTCTCGAATGGCTGGTGCGCCGAGAGCATGTCATTATAGGCGGTGATGATGCCCAGATTGGGCACCACATCGGCGGAAAGATTTGCCTTGTCCGTTGGCCCGCAGGCGGCAAATCCATGCGCGAGGTTGCCGCAGGAGAGGGTCGAGCGGTGCGGCCCCTGCGAGGCGGCATGGCTCAGACGCTCCAGATAGGTCTCGCGGCTCGGCTTGGAGCGTTCGATGATCCGGGCTGTGACGGCGGCAATGCTGGGGGCGACGGTCATGGCTGGCATCCTTTTCGTGTGTGTGGCTCAGGTTTCCGGCCTTGGAATTGTGATCCGGGGACTTCGGCTCAGCCGCTGGCCCGATGCTCAAAGCGTCCCTTTGCTCAGGGCGCCCAGTAAATCTCAAGCGGCTTGCGGGCGCCGCGCAGCACCGCGCGCACCGGCATGTCGTCAGCTGGACCCGGCTCAAGCGCCTTTTCGAGAACCGCCTGTTTCTCCGCCCCTTCTATATGGAGCAGCAGCAGCCCGGCTTCCACGATCCTGGGCAGCGTCAGCGTCAGCCGTGGTTCGCCCGCGCCGGGCGCCTCGATGGCGATCACGCTGTGCGGGCAGGCGGGGTCGGTCGCAAGATCGAGCGTGGACCCGTTCGGAAAGAACGATGCGGTGTGCCCGTCCGTTCCCATCCCGAGGATCGCGACATCAAGCGGCAAGCCAAGCCCGTCAATCCGCGCAGCGGCAGTTCTGGCTGCCTGATCCGCATCAGCCGCGTCGGAGTAAAGCGGCACGAAGCGCGCCTTGGCAGCGAGGTGCGTGAGCAGATATTCGCTTGCCAGCCTGTGGTTCGACCGCTCGTGATCCGCTGGCACCAGGCGCTCGTCAATCAGGGTTATGGTGACCCGGTCCCAATCGACCGGCTGCTGCGAAAGCGCTTCGAAAAACCGTTTCGGCGTGGAGCCGCCCGACACCGCCAGCGTCGCCTTGCCGCGTGCCGCAATCGCCTCGGCCAGCGCCCCCGCCACGGTCCCGGCGAGCGCCTTGGCCAGCTCCGCGCCATTGGCGAAATCGTTGCGGTTGATTGCCGGGGTGGGCCGTTCCGCTTCAGTCGCTTTCATGACCCCCTTAGTCGCTTTCATGCCAGGTCCTGCCGTCGCGTTCGATCAGGGCAATGGCCTGGCTCGGCCCCCATGTTCCGGCAGTGTAGGGCTGCACCTTCTGTCCGGTTTCGGCCCAGGCCTTGAGGATCGGGTCGACCCAGTTCCAGGCTGCCTCCACCTCGTCGCGGCGCATGAACAGGGTCTGGTTGCAGCGGATCACGTCCAGCAGCAGCCGTTCATAGGCATCCGGATTGCGTTCGGCAAACCGGTCGGCAAAGCTCATGTCGAGCGACACATGCTTGAGCCGCATTCCGCCCGGACCCGGATCCTTGATCATGATCCACTGCTTCACGCCCTCATCGGGCTGCAGCCGCATCACCAGCTTGTTGTCGGTGATCCGCCCGGCGCTGGCGCCGAAGATCGAATGCGGGATTGATTTGAAGGTAACGACAATCTCCGACACCCGCTCGCTCATGCGCTTGCCGGTGCGCAAATAGAACGGCACGCCCGACCAGCGCCAATTGTTGATTTCCGCCTTGATCGCCACAAAGGTCTCGGTGTCGGACACCCCGCCCTCGAGCTCCTCAAGATACCCCTTCACCGCGCCGCCTGATGAGGCGCCCGCCTTGTACTGGCCGCGGACTGTCACCGTGTCGGCGTTGCGCTCGGTGACCGGGCTGAGCGAGCGCAGAACCTTGAGCTTCTCGTCGCGCACCGCTTCCGCTTCCATCGAGGACGGCGGTTCCATGGCGACCAGGCAGAGCAGCTGCACCAGGTGGTTCTGCACCATGTCGCGGAGCGCACCCGCCTTGTCGTAATAGCCGGCCCGGCCTTCAAGCCCCACCGATTCCGCCACCGTGATCTGCACATGGTCGATATGCGCCGAGTTCCACAAGGGCTCGTAAAGCGCATTGGCGAAGCGCAGCGCCATCAGGTTCTGAACCGTTTCCTTGCCCAGATAATGGTCGATGCGGAAGATCTGCTCTTCGTCAAAAACATCGCCAATGGTGCGGTTCAAGGTCCTTGCGGAATCAAGATCGCGCCCGATCGGCTTTTCCACCACGATGCGGGTGAGATCGGTGATCAGGCCATTGGCGCGGATGCGCTCGGAAATATCACCGAAAAGGCCCGGCCCGACGGCGAGATAGAACGCCCGCACCCGGTCGCTGCCTTCATCAAGCAGAGCCTTGAGCTCGCCCCAGCCCTGATCGGAGCGCGCGTCGACCGGGACGTAGAACAGCCGCTCGAGGAAGCGGTTGACCTCGTCCTCGGCATATTCACCTTCCTTGAGATGCTGCTTGAGCGCATCGCGGGCGAAGCTGCGGTAGCCGTCATGATCCATCTCCGAGCGCGAGGCACCGATGATCCGCGTCGGATCGGTCAATTGCCCGGCAATCTGGCGGTGGTAGAGCGCCGGCAAAAGCTTGCGCTCGGCAAGGTCTCCGGTGCCGCCAAAGACGACATAGTCAAAGGGATCGACCGGAATGATCTGACTCATTGGGGGGCATCCTGTCCATGAACGGTGCCAAACACATAATCTAATCGATTAGATAAAGCTAGGGTCGTGGGGTAAAGGACGGTCGGTTTTTCAGCTCAACTCATAACCATTCAGATAGCCTGGAAAAAAGCACGGCTGGTCTGGTGGAAGTTATGGGTGATAGGGTTGTATCAAGTGCATGGCTTCGCGCTTTGGTAATTGGGCCCTGGCGGTTTTGGCAAAGGTTGAAAATTGGCTCCTCATCCTTTTCAGCCTCGAAGATATGAAAGGAATCTCGGAGTTGTGTGCGTTGACAAATGTTAACGGCGATGCCATCTTGGAAACATGCGATGCGTAGGCCGCGCCACCCCAACAAGGAGGTTGAGGAGGCGGTGGCGTATGCAGAAGCCGAAGGGTGGACGTTCCGGAAGCAAGGGCATTGGGGGCGATTGTATTGCGCTCATGCTGACCGCGACGGGTGCCAGCTTGGTGTGAATGGCACACCGAAGAACGCTGGCAACCACGCCAAACAAATTTACCGGGCAGTGGCCAGATGTCCGCACAAACAAAGAGATCAGCACGATGAAGAACTATGAATTCAGTATCATCGCTTCTGGACTGGATCCGCAAGCGGACGATTTTGAAGCCAAGTTCTACGATGGTGGCTGCGACGATGCATTGGTATCCTTCCAGAAAGGACACACAATCATCGATTTCGCGAGAGAAGCGCCATCTGTTGACCAGGCCATTTCATCTGCCATTGAAAATGTCACAAGCGTAGGTGCTGTGGTTGACAGGGTTGAGCCAGATCCGTTGGTTAGCTTGTCGGAGATATCTGCGCGGGCAGGCGTTACCAGGGCCGCAGTGTCCTTGTATGCAAAGGGCGATCGCGGAACTGGTTTCCCCGCTCCAGTCGCCAAAGTGACGGATGATCGTCCTCTGTGGCTCTGGTCGTCAGTGGCGCGGTGGTTTTTCCTGCGAGGCCAGCTGTCTGAGGAAGATCTGATAAAGGCCCTCGTTGTCAAAGAGGCCAACGACGCCATTGCATCGGGAGACAAATCCATCGGTGAACGATTGAAGCGGTGTGTCGTGGCCCGACTTGTAGCCTGAGGCTCTCGGCAACTCCCGCCTTCAGCGCTGCGCATCCAATCGGTTTCGTAAAGAGTGCGTGTCAACTTTCTGAAAGACTATACGCATGTCTCACTCAATTGGATTCAACTGGGCGCGAAAGACCAAGTTCATGCGATTATAATGGATTGATTCTGGTCCAGCTGCGCGGTTCGCCAGGCTTGCACGTCTTTTCCGCGCCAGCGCCGTCAAAATCCTCGCACGATGCGCTGCATCGCGCCTGCGGTCTTTCCTCGCGGACACGAAAAATCCTGTCCTTCAAATCGCTTCCAGCTAAAGATGATCGGCTAAAACCGGTCCCTCAGCGAATACCAGGTCAGCGCCAGCAGCAGCAGCGGCTTGCGCAGCTTGTCACCGCCGGGGAAGGGGCCGACCTTGAGGTTGCGCATGGCTTCCAGATCTTCGGAGCCGCCAAGCGCGTGGTCGGCATAGAGCTTGCCGCAATAATTCGACAGCATCACCCCATGGCCGGAGAACCCGCCGATCGAGGTGACATTGGGCATGACTTCGCGCACGAAGGGCCGCCGTGACAGGGTGATCCCCACCGAGCCACCCCAGGAATGGGTGATCTCGACTGTTTTGAGCGCCGGGTAGATTTCCGCGATCTGCCGCCGGATGTGATCGGAAATGTCGCGCGGATTGTCCGAGGTGTAGGCCTCGCGCCCGCCAAACAGCAGCCGCCCATCTACGCTCTTGCGGAAATAACGCACCACGAAGCGGGAATCGTCCACTGCCTCGCCCCCCGGGATCACCGGGCTGTCATCCCCCAGTGGCACGGTTGCGCCGATAAACGAGCGGATCGGCATCACATGGGCGCTGGTCACCGGTTCCAGCCCCTCGATAAAGGCATTGCAGGCAATCAGCGCCTGGCCTGCAACAATATCGCCGGCGTCGGTCTTCACCGTCACCTTGCCGCCGGCACTCGAGATTGCCCGTGCCCTGGTGTTTTCGTGAATCCGCGCGCCCGCCTTGGCCGTGGCGCGCGCCAGCCCGACCACATATTTGATCGGGTTGATGTGACCCGTGCCCGCATCATGGGCGCCGCCATGATAGCGCGTTGATCCGAGTTTCTCGGCCAGCGCGTCGCGGTCGAGGAACTGCAGATGCTGATATCCGTATTCCTCGGTCATCTGCCGCACGTGGTCGCGGTAATCCTGGACATACTTGGCCTTGTGGGCGGCTGAGATCTGGCCCGGGCGGAAATCCGCGTCAATGCCGTGCGCCTTGGCGAAATCCATCAGATGCGCCTTCGCCCGTTCCGCCACCGCAAACAGCTGGAGCGAATGGGCCTTGCCGAAATCGGCTTCCAGCTCATCGGGCCAGGCGCGCTGGCCGGTGCCCAGCTGTCCGCCATTGCGCCCCGATGCGCCATCGCCAAAGCGCGCGCCTTCGATCAGCACCACATCCTTGCCGCTGGCCGCCAGATGATAGGCCGCCTGCAGGCCGGTGAATCCGCCGCCGACAATGACCACATCGGCTGTTGCGGAAGCTTTCAGCGCGTCATAGCTGGGGCGTTCGCCAAGGGTTGCCTCATAGAAGGAAATCCCCGGCGCGATCGGGCTTTGGTAAGTCATGGATTACGCATCTCACACATTGAGCAGCAGGAATTCCCGTTCCCACGGGCTGATCACCTGCATGAAGGTCTCGAATTCGCCGCGCTTGACGCCCGCATAGGTGTTGACGAATTCCTGTCCGAACACCTCGGCAAAGGCCGCATCGCTTTCCAGAAGCGAAACCGCTTCAAGCAAACCGCGCGGCAGGTCGACAGTGCCCTCATTGACGGTTTCCTCGGCCGGATCGCCCGGCACGACGCCATTGATCATGCCGAGATAGCCGCAGGCCAGCGACGCCGCCAGCGCCAGGTAGGAATTGGCGTCGGATGAGGGCAGGCGGTTTTCCACCCGCCGCGCCGCCGCATCGGAATTCGGCACGCGGAACGCGGTGGTGCGGTTGTCATAGCCCCAGGCATTGTTGACCGGACACGCCATGTCGGGCGTCAGCCGCCGGTAGGAATTGACATAGGGCGCCATCATCACCAGCGCCTTGGGCACATAATGCTGCATCCCGCCGATGAAGTTGAAAAACGCTTCGCTCGGCTCGCCATCAGGCCTGGAGAAGATGTTCTTGCCGGTCTTGGTGTCGAGTACCGATTGATGGATATGCATTGCCGAGCCCGCATATTCCTGCATCGGCTTGGCCATGAAGGTGGCGAACACGCCGTGCTTGATTGCCGCCTCGCGGATCGTGCGCTTGAACAGGAACACCTGGTCGGCCAGCTCCACCGGGTCGCCGTGCCGCAGGTTGATCTCCAGCTGCGCCGGGCCTTCCTCATGGATCAGCGTGTCGATCTCGAGCCCCTGCTTGTCGGAGAAATCATAGATGTCGTCGACCAGCTCGTCGAACTCGTTGACCCCGGCGATCGAATAGGACTGCCCGCCGGTAATCGTCCGGCCGGAACGGCCTCTCGGCGGCTTGAGCGGATAGTCCGGGTCTTCGTGCTGGGCCACCAGATAGAATTCGATTTCCGGTGCCACCACCGGCTTCCAGCCGCGCTCGGTGTAGAGCTCGACCACCCGCTTGAGCACGTTGCGCGGCGTATAGCTGACCGGATCCCCCTTGGTGGTGACCATGTCGCAGATCACCTGCGCCGTTGGATCTGTTTCCCAAGGCACCACCGACAGCGTCGACAGATCCGGCATCAGCTTAAGGTCACCATCCAGAGGATCGTAGCGGAAATCGCCGGTTTCCTCCGGATACTCGCCCGAGATCGTGTGCCGGAACACCGCAGACGGCAGCGACAGCGAGGTGTTGGAGGTGAATTTCGATGATGGCATCATCTTGCCGCGCGCCACTCCGGCGAAATCCGGCGTGATGCACTCGATGTCTTCGATGCCGCGGACCCGGAGCCATTCCGATGCCTGGGCCCAGGTGGAAACACCCCGTTTGGCGTCAAGAAAGGCTGGCGCGGCTTTGCGCGACGCGGATTTCGATGCAGCCGGCTTGCCGACCTTTCGCGATGTCATGAATCACCATGGTTTTTGCTAATATCGGCGCGATCATAGAGGTTTTTCGCAGCTTGACCAGCGCAAGCGGCCCAATGCATGTCGCGCTCGATTGGATTCAATTGAGCGATCACGAATATGCACCCATTCAAAGCATGTCGCACCCAATTGGATGCGCTTCGTCCTCGAATGCTGCAGCGCATCTTCTATCCTGTCCGGCGCTCCCCGCGCGGTCTGTTGAAGGCGAATGCTAGGCGCGGCAGGTGGGCAGGTTTTTGTAACTCTTTTCCTCGCCAGTGGTTTCTGGGAGCTCACGTTTAGGGTGCATTAACGATCCGGTGCCACCTTAACATCAAATAGACCGCGATTCGAAGGTGCTTCGGTCGACCTGCATGATGCAGTCAGACGTGTCGGCGGCTATCCCATTTGTCCCTTCAAGTTGCAGGAAATCCCCATGAGCATTGACCGGTTTCTCGCCCGATTTTCGATTCAGACCAAGGTCCTCGTCTTTATCGTTCCCCTGATCGGCGGCATCATCGCCATGGCTGCGCTCAATCTCTACACCGGTTCGCTCCTGGGCGGGCGGTTGACCAGCACCAGCACCAGCATTGAAACCCTGGGCGGTTTCAAGAATGCCTATGCCGGCATGACCAATTTCCTGCATCACCAGAACGAGGAAAAGCGCGAGGCTGTGATGGAAAGCCTCGACACGCAGATCAACCGCGTCGAAAACGCCCTCACCCTGGCTGAAAATGCGCGTGAATCCGAAGCCCTGACCGGTTCCCGGGCGCTGACCGATGAACTGCGCAAGGACGTCGACAGTCTCTGGGCCCTGCATGGCGAGGAAACCGCAATCCGCGCTGAAATCACCGATACCATTCACGAGATCGATGAGCTGCGTGCCCGCCTCAACGCGGTGATCGACACGGTCTCCAAGGCTCTCGCAGAGGCCGAGGACGAAACCAAGTCGAAGCTTCGCACCGCTGACCAGCTCGCCAGCGACGCCCAGACAGTGGTCAAGATTTCCAGCGCCATTTCCGGCGCCCAAACCCCTGAGGAGGCGTTTGCCGCCGCCGATGACGTCAAGCGCGACATCCGCAAGGTCGGCAAGACCCTGCGCAAGGCGATCCCGGACACAGATCCCGCCCTCAAGAGCCTGATTGCCGACAATATGGCGGGCCTGACTGACACCATGAAAGCCGGTGTCGTCTCCCAGGCCGGGATGAACGAACTGCAGAAATATGCCAATGCCCTGCGCCCCACCGGGATCAAGCTGCAGGGGCTTGCCGCCAAGGTTGCCCGCGAGGCGACGGTCAAGTTCGCCGAACTCGATGACGAGATCGTCACCGGCCAGCGCACGATCTCCGATTCCCGCGATTTCCTCGAAGCCCTGGCTGCTTTGGAACTGGCGATTGTCCAATTCGCCGGCCAGCCGGCCGAAGCCGCAGCCGAAATCGTCGCCGCCAAGCTGGGCGGGGTCGCCTACAGCATCCAGACCGTCAGCATGTCCACCGGCGGCGATGTCATTCTTCAGGCCGTGGGCGAGACATGGGCCGGCAAATCGGTCGCCATTCCGCAACTGATGCGTGACCTGATCGCCATGAACGAAGCCAGGACGGAACTGTTCGACCAGGCGTCCGCCCGCATCGACCAGGCCTGGAGCGGCGTGGTCGCCTTTGCCAGCAGCCAGCAACAGGGCGCGGAAGCCGTCAAGGATCGCGCCAGCGGCATCACCGTCACCGCGGCAATCGGCGCGGGGTCCTTCGGTCTGATCGCGGCCTTCCTGCTGGTCACCGCTCTCAAGGGTCCGATCCTGCGGCTGGTCAACGCCATGCGCGATGTTGCTTCCGGCGATCTCGACGTTGATGTGGCCGACAGCGCCCGCGCCGACGAGATCGGCGAAATGGCCCGTGCGCTCGACGTCTTCAAGATGAACGCACTCGACAAGATCCGCGTCGAGAGCGAAAGCACCCGCGCGCGCGATGAAGCCGAAACCCTGCGCCACCAGTCCGATGCCGAGAAGGCGGCGGCTGATGCCCAGCTGCAATTCGCCGTCCAGTCGCTCGGCTCGGCTCTGCGCAACCTGTCCCAGGGCGATCTGGTGGCCACCATCGACACCCCGTTCAGCGGTGAGCTTGATGCGCTGCGGATCGATTTCAACGAATCCGTCGATCGCATGCGTGATGCGCTCAGGCACATCCGCACCAATGCCGTTTCGATCGAGGGCGACAGCGCCCAGCTGCGCTCCGCCGCCGATGATCTGGCCCGCCGCACTGAGCAGCAGGCCGCCTCGCTCGAACAGACCGCCGCCGCTGTTGATCAGATTTCATCCGCTGTCCACACCGCGTCCGAACGCGCCACCGCCACCGATGCGCTGGCCACCGAGGCCAGCCGCGATGCCCGGGAGGGCGGCGACGTGGTGTCCCGCGCGGTCGACGCCATGAGCCGCATCGAGGAGGCGTCCAGCAAGATCGACAAGATCATCGGCGTGATCGACGAGATCGCCTTCCAGACCAACCTGCTGGCGCTCAACGCAGGCGTCGAGGCGGCGCGGGCCGGCGAGGCGGGCCGGGGCTTTGCCGTGGTCGCCCAGGAAGTGCGTGAGCTGGCCGGTCGTTCGGCCACGGCCGCCAAGGAAATCAAGGAACTGATATCGGCATCGGGCGAGGAGGTCCGTTCCGGTGTCTCGCTGGTCGGCGAGACCGGTGATGCCATCACCCGCATCATCGCCCGCATCGAGGACATTTCCAACAATGTCAGCACCATGGCCAAGGCCAGCCGCGAGCAGTCCACCAGCATCAGCGAGGTCAATGCGGCGGTCAGCCAGATGGATCAGATGACCCAGCAGAACGCCGCCATGGTGGAAGAAACCAACGCGTCGAGCCACACCCTGGCCCAGGAGGCCGCCGCGCTCAACGAACTCGTCGCCGCCTTCCGCCTTGACGCGGGCCGCGCGCAGCAGGTGGAGACCGACAGGGCCGCTTGAGGCGGCCCGGGTCGTCAGTCCAGCCGGTAGCCGCGTCCGCGCACCGTGGTGATCATGTCCGGTGCGCCGGCGCTTTTGAGCTTGCTGCGCAGCCGCCGGACATAGACATCGATCACATTGGTCAGCGGGTCCTGGTCGGTGCCCCAGACCCGCTTGAGGATCCGGGCCCGGGTGACCACCTTGCCCCGTTCCTCCATCAACAGTTCCAGAAGCCCATGTTCCAGCGACGTCAGCGCCACCGGAACCCCGTCGAATTCCGACTGCACTGCCGCCGTGTCAAGTTGCAACAGCCCCGCGCTCAGGATGTGCGGCGGCTGTCTTGTGGCCGGAAGGCCGCGGGTCAGGACTTCCAGCCGTGCGGTCAATTCGTCAAAGGCAAACGGCTTGGAGAGATAGTCGTCAGCCCCCATCCGCAAGCCTTTGACCAGATCTGCGGTGGTCTCGAGAGCTGTTAGCATCAGGATTTTGGTGCTTACGCCCTCCGCCCTCAGCCGGCGGCAGATCTCGCGGCCGTCCATCCCCGGCAGCATAAGGTCGAGGATGATTGCATCGAACTGCTCACGGCGCGCGGTCTCCAGTCCGGCGCGTCCATTGGCCTCCCACGTCAGGCTGTATCCTTCAGCGGAAAGGCCACGGAACAGGAACTGCCAGATCCGTTCATCATCTTCGACCACCAGGAGTTTCATGCAGCCGCCACGCCAAGCGGGAAGCGGGCGATAAACCGCGCGCCGCCGGTGGCAACGGATGCCACGCTGATGTGGCCGCCATGCGCCTGGGTGATGGACTTTGCGATCGCCAGTCCCAGTCCGGTTCCCGAGGCGCTGTGTTCGGTGCCGGTTGGGCGCTTGATGTAGCGGTCAAAAACACGCGCCTGGTCCTGATCGGGAATGCCCGGCCCGTCATCGCTGACCTCAAGCACACCCATGCCATCGTCGGCGTAGGTCGCGACGTGGATCCGGACCGTGTCATGGCCGTGCTGCAGCGCGTTGGCGATCAGCAGCCGCACCAATTGCGAAATCCGCGCGCTGTCGCCCATGATCTGCAGCGGTTCGCGGCTCAGCTTCGGGCTGATCCGCGCCGCCGTCTTGCGCTTCAGGCTCTGCATCTGCTCGATACCGCGTTCGGTGGCCTGGCTGAGATCGATTGAATTGGAGCGGAACTCAAGCACGCCAGCCTGTTCCCGCGCGATAAGGAAGAGATCGCCGACCCGGTCGGTCAGTTCCTCTGACAGGGAGACGATCGTCTCGAGCGCGGCCTTCTGGGCCTCCTCCCGATTGTCGCGGGCTCGCAGCGCCACCTCCGCCTCACCGCGGATCGCTGTGACCGGGGTGCGCAGCTCATGGCCGATATCGGCAAAGAACTGCCGCCGGAGCTCGTCGCTTTCACGCAGTTCCGCATTGACGCCCGAGAGCTCCGCAGTGCGTTCGCTGACACGCGACTCAAGCTCGTCCCGGGCCTTTTCCAGGGCCCGCTGCTTGAGCTGGATCTGTTCCGCCATGCCAGTGAATTGCCTGGCGAGGTCGGAGAGCTCGTCGCGGCCGGGAAGATTGATCACATGGTTGAGCTCATTGTTGCCATAAGCCTTAGCCCCGGTCGCCAGCGCGCCGAGCCCGAGACGGAAGCGCTGCAGGAGCGTTAACAGGATCGCCCCCGACAATGCCACCGTTACCGCAACCGTGCCCCAGGCGAACAATTGCAGTCTGATCTGCAGCCTTTCGCTATCGGCGCGTGACCTGGCGAGGTCATCGCGTTCCTCTGCGATCGCCTCGTCGATCAGCAGCCCGATGCGGCTGTCGACCTGGCCTTCCAGCACCGCCACCGCCTGTGCCCGCCCGCGCTCGACATCGCCGTTCATGATCATTCCCGAGGCCTGGTCGATATCCTTGAGTGCGGTGTTGACCTCGCGTTCCAGAAGCGCCAGCCGGTCGAGCACTTCCTGGTTCTTGCCGCCTCCCCGGAAGGCGATCTCCGCGCGCGATGTGGTTTCGATCTGGGTGAGTGTCGCGCGGATGTCGCCCGCCGCCGCATCGAAATCGAAGGTGAAACCGTCCGGCCCTGACAAGAGGTCGCGCCGGGCCAGCTTGAAGGTCCGGAACACGGCGCCGTAGAGCTGGAAATAGCCTGACAGATTGTCATGGGCGAGATTGGCCCGGACATTGTTCGATGCGCTCTGCCAGGTCGACACCATCAGGACCGCAGCGCATCCGATCGCCACCGCGACGAGAGCCAGAAATGCGGTGATGACCTTGGTCCGAAAAAGCATGACGTAGTTAAAAATACTTCCGGCCCCGTTTGCAATCAAAACCTCTGCCGGAACGGATGGGTCAAAGCAATGGAGCGCAGCAAAAAACTCCCCCCAATCCTTCAGGATCGGGGGGAGACACCCGAATCTTGCTAGTTGATCGGAGACAGCAGGTCCGGATTGAGCACCAGGTTGCGCACGCCGTGCGCGCCCTTTTCCTCAAACACGTTGTTTTCGAACCATGCGCCGACGCTGGCGATGTTGACCTTCGAGACCTTCGGCGGCACGCTCCAGGTCACCTGCAGCGGCGAGCCCTTCTCGTTGTAGCTCGGGCCGGTGGTCGAGCCGTCATATTCAACCGGATCGCCGCTGGTGGTCGGCATGTTGATGGCCTGATGGAAGCCGTTGACCACCTCGTGGCGGGCAAGCTCGACAAAATCCAGGGCGTTGGGGTCATTGACCAGCACGAAGACCTGGGTTTCCACCCGCAGCTGCGGATTGATGATCGCGTCGCTCAGGCAGGCGCCGAGCGTTGGCCCGGGTGTCACCTGAGCGGTGGTGTGGACATAATGCACCTCGATCGTGTCGCCCGGCTCCAGCCCGCCATAACCGACATCGCCGATCAGTGCGTCGATCGGGGCCAGTTCAGCCTCGGTCAGCTCGCCGGAATACGCAAAGCCGGTCCCATAGCCCTTGCCATTGCCATTGCCGACATAGCGGGTGAACTCGCCGCCCCTGTGCTCGGCGCCGGCGTGAAAGTGGATGTTGCAGAGGTTCATTTCCGAAAATGCCGGAGCCGAGGCAAAGGAGCGCTGGTTGTTGCCGCTGGTCTGTTCCAGGTCGCGCGGCGCCTGCGGACCGAATCCGAAGCCCTTGGTGTTTTCCGCAAGTGCTGCGCGCTGGGTCTCGATCACCGAGTCCGCAACCTCGCCGGCGCCCGGATCCGCAGCAAATGAAGCGGCCGACAGCGACACGGCCGCAACGGTCGACAATCCCATGATTTTAAACAGTTTCGATCTCATTTCGCGTCCTCTGATTGCAGTCTCGCCTCAAACTAAGGCTGCAATACTGCTCTTCCAACCCCGTTAACGGCATGTTCATCCTCTGTTAATCTGCCGTTCATCTTGCCTTGGACTTTGGTGGTGCAGGCGGGCGGCGGGACAACCGGACTGGTACGGCTTCGCGCGAAGCCCCCTCTCCCTTGGTGGGAGAGGAAGAAAAATCATGATCTTGGTGCGTAGCGCTAAGTCATAGATTTTTCAGGTGAGGGGGTATTCCTGTCCCCGAACTCCACCCCCTCTCTTGGAATTTCTAGCACTTAGCTGGCGCTAAGCTGCTGAAATTCGCATTCTCCCCCACCGAGTGGGAGAAGGTGCGCGCCACGCCACAGCACTCCCCGGCGGCAAGTATGCGGCAAGACGGGCGGCGTGATCGGCTGATGTGCATGCAGGTTGCGGCCGGGTTGATCTCTCCCCTTGTGGGAGAGAAAGCGATTTCAGCATCTTGGCTTTAGCCAAGTGCTAGAAATCGCAAGTGAGGGGAAATTTCCGGGCACTGCGCTCACCCCCTCTCTTGCAAAATCTATAACTTAGCTGAAGCTAAGGTCATGATTTTGCATTCTCCCCCACCAGGGGGGAGAAGGACAGCCCACAAGAATCTCCCCATTTCATCCCCACCCTTAACCACCGTGCCATACTCACCCCACTCCCGCTGCCGGATGGTTCGAAAACGTCTCGGGCCAGGCGGGAGGAAGGCCTCCGGGGTTTTGCCGTAACGTGCGGCGAAACGAAGGAGGAGGCCAGGCAACGGC
This sequence comes from Hoeflea phototrophica DFL-43, assembly GCF_000154705.2. Taxonomy (NCBI): domain Bacteria; kingdom Pseudomonadati; phylum Pseudomonadota; class Alphaproteobacteria; order Hyphomicrobiales; family Rhizobiaceae; genus Parahoeflea; species Parahoeflea phototrophica. Next base: position 794,952 of record NZ_CM002917.1, read on the forward strand.
ATTGCTCAGCTGGCAGGTCACGCGGTCCTTTCGGGCGCACGGCCTGACCCAGCCACCGGAGAAACCCCCGGCCCCTGTGCCGGTCCGCGCCGGCCGGCAGCCAGGCGGGGGGTGGAAACGGGCCTGTGGCGGGCCGTCTTTCGGGTGCGGGGTTGGCGTCGCATCGCTTCCGAGCGGTGCAGCGCCGGCGCCCCCGCACCGGCAACGAAAGGCCAAGCCCGTGTCGGAGAATGCCGCCCGCCCTTGAGCCGCTGCCCGTGTCCGGGCTGGCGGCAAGGGGACAGCCGGGCCTGTCGGATGTGGACACCATCCGGCGGACATCGGGCCGCGCAGGGTTTGCGCCACCCCGTGCATGTCATTGCGAAAGCAGCGGCATGCACACCACACACACTTTCCAGACGGCGCACGCCCCGCGCGGCCCTCCGGATCTCAACCCCCATCACACCCCGGCGGGATCCCCGCGCGGGAGGATTTGGCATGTCCGGCGGCTGCGGCGCGCAATCGGCGACACAGGCAAGGCGACCGCCCAGCTGCGGCCTGCAAAACCCCGCCCCGCAAAAAAACCCGCCCCATAAGAAATAACCCGTCCCGCAAAAACCCGCCAGGGCAAACCATGGCGGGCTTCGTCAGCTCCAGGGCAGAGCCATTCATGCGGGCCGGTGTTATCCCCGTCCCTGGGTCACAATCACAGGGATCAGCAGATCACCCCAGTTGCCCTCGCCGCCATGGTGGCGGGCCGACCGCACCAGCTCCACCGAGACGCCGGCATCAACTGCCTTCATGACGGAATGGTTGAGGCGGTGCAGGTCGTTGGCCAGCATGCGGATCGCTGCCTGCTGGTCTGCATCCATTGCGGAAGACTGCTCTTCCGCGCGTTCCTTGACTCGGGTCTGGGGTGCCATTTGCATTTCTCCTCTAACGGGGTTTGTGATCGGTGGTCTCGGTTTTGTCTTGGGGTCCCCACCCGCCCGGTCAGTGCCAGGCGGGGGAGGGGTGGTGTTGATTATTCGGCAGCCGGCTTGAACTGTGCGGCTTCGGTGGATTCGCCCATCGCGGTGGTCGAGGACTTGCCGCCGGTGATCGCCATCGACACGGCGTCGAAGTAACCGGTGCCGACTTCACGCTGATGCTTGGTCGCGGTGTAGCCGTTGACCTCGGAAGCGAATTCCGCTTCCTGCAGCTCGGAATAGGCCGCCATCTGCCGGTCCTTGTAGCCGCGCGCCAGCTCGAACATGCCGTGGTTGAGCTGGTGGAAACCGGCCAGCGTGATGAACTGGAACTTGTAGCCCATGGCGCCGAGTTCGCGCTGGAACTTGGCAATCGTCGCATCGTCGAGATGTTTCTTCCAGTTGAACGACGGCGAGCAATTGTAGGCGAGCAGCTTGCCCGGATAGTGCTTGTGCACGCCTTCCGCAAACTTGCGGGCCTGCTCGAGATCGGGCTTCGAGGTCTCGCACCAGATCAGGTCGCAATGCGGCGCATAGGCAACCGCGCGGGCGATGCAGGAGTCGAGCCCGTTCTTGATGTTGTAGAAGCCCTCGATGGTGCGGCCGGCGTCATAGTCGACAAACGGGCGGTCGCGCTCGTCAATGTCGGAGGTCAGCAGCTTGGCGGCTTCCGCATCGGTGCGGGCGATCACCAGGGTCGGCGTTCCCATCACGTCGGCGGCCAGACGGGCTGCGTTGAGGTTGCGGATATGCGCAGCCGTCGGGATCAGAACCTTGCCGCCCAGATGGCCGCACTTCTTTTCCGATGCCAGCTGGTCTTCATAGTGAACGGCTGCAACGCCGGCTTCAATGAAGGCCTTCATGATTTCAAACGCGTTCAGCGGGCCGCCGAAGCCGGCTTCCGCGTCGGCGACGATCGGGGCAAACCAGGTGTCGACCGACAAGCCGTTGCCTTCAGCGGTTTCGATCTGGTCGGCGCGCTGCAAAGTGCGGTTGATCCGCTTGGCCAGTTCCGGCGCGGCATTGGCCGGATAGAGCGACTGGTCGGGATACATGGAAGACGCGGTGTTGGAGTCAGCCGCAACCTGCCAGCCCGAGAGGTAGATGGCCTTGAGGCCCGCGCGAACCTGCTGCATGGCCTGGTTGCCGGTCATGGCGCCCAGCGAATTGACGAAGTCTTCCTCGTGGATCAGCTTCCACAGCCGGTTGGCGCCCATTTCGGCCAGGCTGTGCTTGATGCTCACCGAGCCGCGAAGCTTCTGGACGTCTGCCGGGGTATAGGGCCGCTCGACGCCGTCATAGCGGCCTTCAGGTGCGGTGGGGACGAGGTTGTAAAAATCAGTCATGATCTCTCTCCGATCTGCAATCTGTCTCTATCTGGCGGTCAAGCTTGGGAACGTCTTGACCACCTTTGATGTGACGAGATTTACATTGCGTCGCACACATAGCCGAGAAAAATCCGCATTTTCAGGCGCAAATTGAAGTCACGCTGTCTTGTCTTTGACTGATTGTCTCTGTAAATTTGTCACAATTGTAAAAACGAAGACGCTGCGAACTGCGGGAAAAGTCTGTAAAGATCTGTCAAGGTGCAGCTGATGATCGACGTGGCTGATGAAAGAGCTGGCTGATGGCTGACCAGAAGATCTTCGCCGGTCCCCGGATCCGCCGCATCCGCAACGCCAAGGGTCTCACCCAGACGGCGATGGCGGAAGCGCTCGGCATTTCGCCCTCCTATCTCAATCTGATCGAGCGCAATCAGCGCCCGCTCACCGTGCAGCTGATCCTCAAGCTCTCTTCTGTCTACAAGGTCGATGTCGAGGAGCTGCAGGGCGAGGCCGGTGGTGCGCTGGCAAGCCTCAAGGAGGTCTTCGCCGATCCGCTGCTCGCCGGTGAACTGCCGGGCGATCAGGAGGTGGTCGAGATCGCCGAGGCAGCACCAAATGCAGGGGCTGCGATCATCAAGCTGCATCGCGCCTACCGCGAGCAGGCCGAACGCCTGTCCGATCTCTCCGCTATGCTGGCCCGTGATGGCCAGGCCCCGTCGCTCTCGGGTACCCGGCTGCCGATGGACGAGGTCCGTGAAGTGCTGGAGAACACGCCAAACCATCACCCGGCACTTGAAGAGGAAGCCGAAGCCTTTCACACGCTGCTCAAGCCCGGCGATGATCTGATGGGCGCGCTCAAGGCCTGGCTGAAAGCCGAGCATGGTGTCGTGGTCCGCTCCCTGCCGGTCGCCACCATGCCCAACTGGCGCCGCCGCTATGACCGTCATTCGCACCGTCTGTTCCTCTCCGAGCGGCTGTCGCCGTTTGATCAGCTGCGCGAGGTCGCCATGGAGGCGGCGCTGATCCGCATGAATGTTGCCATTGCCGCGGGTGTCGCAGCGCTCAAATTGTCGAGTGACGAGGCACGCCGCATCGCCAAATTCGAGCTTGCCCGCTACGCAGCCCACGCGCTGATGATGCCTTATCAGGCGTTTCACGCCGCAGCCCAGCGCGCGCGCTACGATATTGATGTGCTCAAATCCCGGTTCGGCGTCTCCTTCGAGCAGGCCGCCAACCGCGTCACCACGCTGTGCCGTGCCAATCTCCAGGGCGTGCCGTTCTTCATGCTCGAGGTCGATGTCGCCGGCCACCGCTTCCGCCGCGCCGGCGCGCAGGGCTTCCCGCAGCAGCGCTTTGGCGGCAATTGCCCCAAGCTCTCGGTTCATGCCGCCTTCTCCCAGCCCGCACAGGTTCTGGTGGAAGCCGTGGAAATGCCCGGAGGTGCCGAATTCATCACCATTTCCCGCACGCTGGAGGGGCCGCAGGGCTCATTCTCCGAACGCCCGCGCCGCACCGCAATCCTGCTGGGCTGTGACATCGGTTTTCGCGATGAGATCGTCTATGGCGAGGCGCTGCCGGTCACCGGAGGCAAGACCCCGCAACCGGTTTCCATACCGGTTGGGCCGTCCTGCCGCCTTTGCGAGCGCTCGGGCTGCCTGGCGCGCGCCGAACCTCCGATCACCCGCCCGCTGGGGCTCGACGAGATGGTCACCGGTCTGTCCGCATTCGATTTCCAGTAGGTGCCCGGCTCTCGCTGCGGACCGGGCTGGTTGCGCTGCAACACAATTGCGGTTGTTCGTACGATCCCCTCTTGTGAGTCTGACATTTCCTTCATAGGGTTGGAAGTCCGCAGGCCACCGGCAGCTTTGGCGCTGGCCCGGATCCATGCAGGATGCAGGCTGCGGGGCCGGGTCTTTCGACAAGGTCCCGACCACCCGAGGGCCCGTCCGGCGAAGGGAACAAATATAATGAGAGGAACAGGAATGACCCTGAAAACCCGCCTATTTACAGTCGCCGCCATGCTTGCAGCATCGACTGTGCTCGCCACCGCCCAGGAACGCGTCGTCAACGTTTTCAACTGGTCCGATTACATCGACGAAGAGATCCTGACCGAATTCACCGCGGAGACCGGCATCAAGGTCGTCTACGACGTGTTTGATTCCAACGAGGTGCTCGAAACCAAGTTGCTCGCAGGCTCCACAGGCTACGACATCGTCGTGCCGACAGGAACCTTCCTGGCCAACCAGATCAAGGCCGGTGTGTTCCAGAAGCTCGACAAGTCGCAACTGCCCAATCTTGCCAACATGGACCCGGCGATTTCCGCCCGTCTGGAAAAATATGATCCGGGCAATGAATACGCCATCAACTACATGTGGGGCACCACCGGTCTCGGCATCAATGTCGACATGATCAAGGAACGCCTGGGCGCCGATCAGCCGCTCAACACCTGGGATCTGGTATTCAACAAGGACATGTCGGACAAGCTTGCCGATTGCGGCATCTTCATGCTCGACGCGCCGACCGAAATGTTCCCGGCCGCGCTCAACTATATGGGCATGGATCCGGACCTGAAGGATCAGGAATCGATTGACAAGGCCAAGGAACAGCTGCTTAGCGTTCGTCCGAATGTGCGCAAGTACCACTCTTCGGAATACATCAACGCGCTTGCCAATGGCGACATCTGTCTGGCTGTCGGCTGGTCGGGTGACATCCTGCAGGCGCGTGACCGCGCGGCGGAAGCCGATGCCGGTGTGACAGTGGCCTACGAGATCCCCAAGGAAGGCGCACTGATGTGGTTCGACAACATGGCGATCCCCTCGGATGCCAAGAATGTCGCCGAGGCGCATGAGTTCCTCAACTACATCATGAAGCCGGAAGTCATGGCCAAGGCATCGAACTATGTCTACTACGCCAATGGCAATCTGGCCTCCAAGCCATTCCTCAACGAGGATGTGATCGGCGATACCGCCATCTACCCCGATGACGAGACGATTGGACGGCTCTACACCGTGTCTCCGGACAATGCGCGCGAGAAGCGGATTCTCAACCGCGCCTGGACCGAGGTCAAATCCGGCCAGTGAGTGATCGAACCCCGGCGTCCAGGCGCCGGGGTTTTTCGTTTTCGATCGGTGGGGACCTCAATGCCATCTCTTGGAAGTATTCGTCGTTCGTTTGCGCCTTGGGAAGATCCCGGCGCCAAGCCCTATATCTCCTTTCAGAACGTGACCAAGCGGTTCGGAACCTTCACGGCGGTCGAGGACCTTTCGCTTGATGTCTATGAGCGTGAATTCTTCTCGCTGCTCGGCCCGTCAGGCTGCGGCAAGACCACGCTTCTGCGCATGCTTGCGGGCTTCGAGGAGCCGACGGAAGGCGAGCTTTATCTTGACGGCCAGCCGCTCAAGGGCGTGCCACCGCACAAGCGTCCGGTCAACATGATGTTCCAGTCCTACGCGCTGTTCCCGCATATGAGCGTGGCCGACAACATCGCCTTCGGGCTCAAGCAGGACGGCATGGAGAAAGCCGCCCAGGACGAACGCGTCGAGCAGATGCTCAAGCTGGTCAAGCTCGAGGAGTTTGCCCGGCGCAAGCCGCACCAGCTTTCAGGCGGTCAGCGTCAGCGTGTCGCTCTGGCCCGCGCGGTTGCCAAGCGGCCCAAGCTGCTGATCCTCGATGAACCGCTCGGTGCGCTCGACAAGAAGCTGCGCGAGGAAACCCAGTTCGAACTCATGGATCTGCAGCAGGAACTCGGCCTGACCTTCATGATCGTGACCCACGACCAGGAAGAGGCGATGACCATGTCCGACCGCATCGCGGTCATGGACAAGGGCGTCATCGTCCAGACCGGCACGCCCGCGGAAATCTACGAGGCGCCCAATTCCCGCTACGTTGCCGATTTCATCGGCTCGGTGAACATTCTCGAAGGACGGGTTGAAAGCACCGACGACGGTCATGTTGTGCTTGATGGCCCTGACGGAAAGATCACCGGCGCCCTGCGCGGTGCATCGATCGACAAGGGCACCACTGCCTGGTTTGCGATCAGGCCGGAAAAGATCGAGATCAGCCGGACCAAGCCGGAAGGCGCCGTCAATGCGCTCGAAGGCGAGGTCTGGGACATCGCCTATCTGGGAGACATGACCGTGCTCAATGTCAGGCTCGGCTCCGGCGCCGTTGTCCAGGCAGCCATGCTCAACCGCTTGCGTCTGGTCGAGGATCCGATCGGCTATGATGAGCGTGTCTGGCTCTCCTTCGGTGCCGAATCCGGCATCGTGCTGGATCGGTGAGGGGGGCTCATGGCGCAGATTGAAGAGACCGATCAGGCCAATTCGCAGATCGCGGACAAGGCCTTCAGGGTCAATTGGATGTCCTCAATTGTCATGACACTGGCCATCGCCGGCGTGCTGCTGATGCAGCGCCCCGAGCTGGCCTGGGTTTTCATAAGCCACGTCGCCATATCGGTTCTTGTAATCAGTTTTGCGCGAAGCCGCGGCATTCTGGTCAAGCCCTATCCGCTCCGCCAGCAAAATCTTGCAGCCTATGTGACGGTGTCAACGGCAGGTTTTTTTGCCACCCTGATCGGCGCCCCGGAACTGATCGAGATCCATGGCAGCATGATCTATATCCTGCTGGCTCTGGTCATGGTTGCACTGGTGCTACGCGGCATCGTGAAATCGCTGTGAGGGCCGCCGGATGAACATCCTCTCCGCCATCAAGACCCGGCTGGTCATCATCGTTCCCTATATCTGGCTGCTGTTCTTCTTCCTGCTGCCGTTTCTGCTGGTGCTCAAGATCGCCCTGTCCGATCTCGAATACGGACAACCGCCCTACACGCCGCAGCTAAGCCTCAGCGATGGCTGGTCGGGGTTCTGGGATAAGGTCTCGATGTTCGATCTCGAGAACTTCACTTTCCTGATTGGCGACTCGCTCTACATCAAGTCCTATCTTTCGAGCCTGCAGATCGCCTTTGTGTCGACCCTGTTCACTCTGCTGATCGGCTTTCCGCTCGCCTATGGCATGGCGCGGGCACCGGACCGGCTGCGCCCGATGCTGCTGATGCTGGTGATCCTGCCGTTCTGGACCTCCTTCCTGATCCGGGTCTACGCCTGGATCGGCATCCTCAAGCAGGAGGGGCTGCTCAATCAGTTCCTGTTGTGGCTGGGCGTCATTGATACGCCGCTTGAGATCCTCTCCACCAACACTGCGGTCTATATCGGCATCGTCTATTCCTATCTGCCCTTCATGGTGCTGCCGATCTATTCGGCGCTCGAGAAAATGGATGAATCCCTCGTTGAGGCGGCGCGTGATCTTGGCTGCACCCGCATCGGCGCCTTCTGGAAGGTGACCGCGCGGCTCGCCGTGCCGGGCATTCTGGCTGGCTGCCTGCTGGTGTTCATTCCGGCCATGGGCGAGTTCGTCATTCCCGATCTGCTGGGCGGCTCCGGCACGCTGATGATCGGCAAGACGCTGTGGATCGAATTCTTCAACAACAGCGACTGGACGGTGGCCTCGGCGATCGCCATCATCCTGCTGATCGTGCTGGTGGTCCCGATCGTGCTGTTTCAGAACGCCCAGGCGAAAGCAGCGGAGGCGGGCAAATGAACGCGCGCTGGTCCTGGTTCAACATCACTTCGGTCATTTTCGGTTTTGCCTTTCTCTATCTGCCGATCGTGCTTCTGGTGATCTACTCGTTCAATGAATCCCGGCTGGTCACGGTCTGGGCCGGATTTTCGACAAAGTGGTACAGCGAGCTGTTTCAGAACAAGGGGCTAATGGATGCCGCCTGGGTGACAATCCGCGTTGCTCTGCTCTCCGCCACGATCGCCACGGTGCTCGGCACGCTGGCCGCTGTTTCGCTGGTGCGCTACACGCGTTTCAATGGCCGCACGCTGTTCACCGGCATGGTCTACGCGCCGCTGGTGATGCCCGAAGTCATCACCGGCCTGTCGCTGCTGCTCTTGTTCGTCTCGATTGATTTCGGCCGTGGTTTCTGGACCGTGACGCTGGCCCACATCACCTTTTCGCTGTGCTTTGTCGCCGTCGTCGTACAGTCCCGCCTGATCACATTCGACCGCTCGCTCGAGGAGGCGGCGCAGGATCTGGGCTGCCCGCCATTCCAGGCCTTCATGAAGGTCACATTGCCGGTGATCCTGCCGGCGGTGATCTCCGGCTGGATGCTGGCGTTCACGCTTTCGCTCGATGATCTGGTGATCGCAAGCTTCACCTCCGGCCCGGGTGCGACCACATTGCCGATGAAGATCTACTCTCAGGTTCGCCTCGGCGTGACGCCTGAAATCAACGCGGTCTGCACCTTGCTGATCGGTGCCGTCACCATCGGCGTGGTGGCCGCATCGCTGCTCAACAAGCGACGCGAAGTGATGCGTCTGCGCGATGAACGGGCCGCCGGCTGAAACAGCTCACGGCCTGCTGCCAGATCAGCCCTTGTCTGATTGAGGTTCAGTTGCGCGGTGGCCGCAGGAGATAGGTCACCAGCCAGATCGGCACGATCACCAATGAACCAAGAACGATGTTGGGGATCGCCCATGCCGCGCCCTGCTGGAGCAATTCGAACACGTTCTCCGGCGTCAGCCCGATTTCCGCGAGCAGTTCCGCTGCCGAGATGTTCAGCGCCGACAGCACCACGCCGGTGGCGAGTGAGGCCAGCCCGATCTTGATGATTGCTGAAAGCACCCGCAGCATGTCCCCGGCCAATCCCTCTCGCCCACAAGTCTGATCTGCCTTGCGAAGCACCTTTGTTGAGCGGGATTGTCTCTAAAACCGCGCGTTTCTGCAAGCTCCGATGGTTTTTCCCCGGCTTACGGCCGGACCGGCGAAATCACCGGCTGCGGCCAGGAGCCGCCGAGGAAGAAACGGACAGGCGGCGGCCCGTCCTGCGCGGTCCCGCCATCACCTTCGGCCGGAGGCGTCCGGTCAAGAACGCCTGCGATGGCGAGGCTGCTGCGGGTGTAGGGGATCACGCCCGACAGGAAGACCGTCTGCTCAGGCCCGACCAGTTCGGCGACCTTCAGATCGGCTTCACCGGCGGCAATCATCGCTTCAAACCGCGCGGTCTCGAAGGCAAATCGTGCACTCGCCCCAAGTTGCGCAAGATCGAAGAAGCGTTCGGTTGCGGCCAGTTCCCGGAACTTCAAGACGTCCAGCCCAGGCACGAAGCCGGCGTCCAGAGCAAGCCGCAACTCACCGGTCAGGTCTGTCAGCGCGGTGGCCCAGGTGGGGTAGGGGGAGGTGAGCTCGATGTCGAGCGATCCCGTCCCGCGTGGCAGCGGCCCGCTCAGGCCGACAGCATCGAAGAACTGGCCAAAATTGGTGTTGCGGGTCGACAGCTGGATATCCAGCCCGCCGTCAATGCCCTTCTCCGACACCGCGATGCGGCCGATCAGGCTGCCGCCATAGGCGGTGGCGTCACCGACATCGAAATTGGCGCGCCCCTGTTCAACCCGTGCCGCGGCGGCAAGGTTCGACAGCACCACCGGACCGAAACTGGCCGATTGTGCCGACAGCCGCAGATCCAGCCCGATCTCGCGCAGAAACCTTGTGTCGATTGTCGAGGCAATGTCCACGCCGCCACGCGGCAGCGGCGTGAAGGCCTGCAGGAAGGAGGCGATGTCGAGGCGGTTGAAGGCCAGCGTCCCGGCGATCATCGGCGGCGTATCTTCGTGAAGTTCCAGGTCAAGCACACCGATGCCGCGATTGGCATCGATCATGATGATGAGATCGTCGAGCTTGGCCCGTGTCGGCTCAGCCGATAGCTGCGCGGTCAGTTCCAGCGCTCCCAGCGCTTCGCCGGGCTTGATGTCGGCCCCCGACCATTCCAGCGCCCGCCGGACTGAAGGGCTGAAAAGACGCAGCGCGCCCGATCCGTACAGATCCGGGCCCAGGCTCGCCGATCCGTTGAACTCCAGGGTCAGTGGCGGGGAAGACAACTGGAGCTCCACCGGAGCCGTGTTCTTCCCAAAGAACAGCAATGGTGCGGAAGTCGACCCTTTCAGCGTCATCTGCTCGCCGCGAAAGATTGCGGTGATATCGGCGCGTGCCGGCGCTGACGGTGCGGTCCAGGCGAGTGATCCGTTGATCGCCGTCAGCCTTTCAGCTTCCGCACCCGGATCGCGGATCCAGCGCAAGGTGCCGTCTTCAATCGTGACCGTGCCCAGAGCCGCTGAATCGGGAATGATCGCGCTGGCCGGAATCGGTTCGCCTGCCTGCTCCGCCTGGTGGCGGGCCAGTGCCGACTCAATGCCCTGCGCCAATTGTCCCTGTGATGACGACCAGTTTGATGTCCCGTCCGGGTAAAGCTCAAGATTGAAAGTTGGCCGGATCAGGCGGAACTCGGTAAAGCTCGGCGCGCCGGCAATCGCGGAAAACAGGTTGAAATTGGCAACGATGCTGTCGGCGCGCAGAATCGGATCGCCGTCAGCAAAGGTCGCCGGGCTGATCACCACATTGTCGAGCTTGATCGTGGGCGTCGGCCAGAAATCCAGCGACGGCGCATCACCCAGTGAAACGGCATGCCCGGCCCAGCCGCCTATGTCGCGCTCCAGCCTGTCACGCACCACACCGCTGGACACGGCCAAGGGCACGCTGACAGCGATTGCCAGCATGACAATCAACGACAGGACAGCGCCGCCTATCGCGATCCGGCGTCCTCGCCATTGCCCTCTGTCGAACTTCAAATTCACCACTCCCGACCCAGCCTTGAGGTTCTGGTTAAAGCTTGGTGAAGGGGAATGCAATTGCAGGGTTTAGCCTGTCCCCCAAACGCTTTGTCCGCGACGCTTTGAAAGCGGATGCCTGTTTGCATTGCAACACGTCGGTGCTACTAAACAGCCGAAAAAACCTGGCAGGAGCTTCGAGATGACTGACACCCCCTTGTGGAGCCCGGATCAGAAGAGACTTGATGACAGCCCGTGGATGGCTTTCGCTGGTTTCGCAGGCGAAAGAACCGGTCTTTCACTCGCTGATCCCTTTGCCTTGCAGGATTGGTCGGTCACCGACCGCGAGGGTTTCTGGTCAGCGCTTTGGGACTTTTGCGATGTGCGCGGCGACAAGGGCGAGCGGATCGTGGAGAACGGCGACGCCATGCCTGGCGCGCGGTTTTTCCCCGATGCCCGGCTGAACTTCGCTGAAAACCTGCTCACCCGCACCGGTTCGGAACCGGCGATCCTGTTCCGCGCCGAAGACAAGATCAGCCGGCAGATGAGCTGGGACGAACTCTCGGCGCTTGTCTCGCGCCTGCAGCAGGCCTTCCGCGCCCACGGCGTTGAAAAGGGCGACCGTATCGCCGCGATGATGCCGAACATGCCCGAAACCATTGCCTGCATGCTGGCCGCCGCCTCGATCGGTGCGATCTGGTCCTCCTGCTCGCCCGATTTCGGCGTCAAGGGCGTTCTCGATCGCTTCGGCCAGATAGAGCCGAAACTGTTCATTTCCTGCGACGGTTACTGGTACAATGGAAAGCGCCAGGAGGTGGCGGACAAGCTCATCGAGATCGCCGCCGCGCTCAAGCCCGCGGCAACCGTGATCGTGCCGTTGCTGGATGACGGCGAGGCGGTGGCCAGCGCCGTGGACGGCGCTGTCACGCTTGCTGGCTTCATTGCCGCATTTCCGGCCACCGCCGTCAGCTTCGAGCCGTTGCCGTTCGCCCATCCGCTCTACATTCTGTTTTCTTCGGGCACCACCGGCGTTCCAAAATGCATCGTGCACTCGGCCGGCGGCACATTGTTGCAGCATCTCAAGGAGCATCGCCTGCATTGCGGCGTCACCCCCGGCGAGCGGCTGTTCTACTTCACCACCTGCGGCTGGATGATGTGGAACTGGCTGGTCTCCGGACTGGCCGCCGGCGCGACACTGTGCCTGTTCGACGGCTCGCCCTTCGCGCCTGATGGCAATGTGCTGTTCGACTACGCGGCTCAGGAACAGTTTGCGGTGCTGGGAACCTCGGCCAAGTTCATCGATGCGGTGCGCAAGGCGGGTCTTGAGCCTGCGAAAACCCATGATCTTTCATCGTTGCGGCTGCTCACATCAACCGGATCGCCGCTGTCGCCGGAAGGCTTCAGTTTCGTCTATGAGGGCATCAAGCCGGATGTGCATCTGGCCTCGATCTCCGGCGGCACCGACATCGTGTCCTGTTTCGTGCTGGGCAACCCGGCGCTTCCGGTCTATCGCGGCGAGATCCAGTGCCCCGGCCTTGGCATGGCCGTCGACGTCTGGGACGACAACGGCAAATCCATCACCGGAGAAAAGGGTGAACTGGTCTGCACCAAGCCGTTCCCGGCCATGCCGATCGGTTTCTGGAACGACCCCGAGGGCGTCAAATACCACGCAGCCTACTTCTCGCGCTTCGACAATGTCTGGACCCATGGCGATTTCGCCGAATGGACGCCCCATCGCGGCATTGTCATCCACGGCCGTTCCGATGCCACCCTCAACCCGGGCGGCGTGCGCATCGGCACCGCCGAGATCTACAATCAGGTTGAACAGATGGACGAGGTGCTGGAGGCGATCTGCATTGGCCAGGATTGGGACGACGATGTCCGCGTCGTGCTGTTCGTCCGCCTGGCTGACGGCGTCGCACTTGATGAGGACTTGCAGGCGAGGATCCGCACAAAGATCCGCACCGGCGCTTCGCCACGCCATGTTCCCGCCAGGATCATCGCTGTCTCTGACATTCCACGCACCAAGTCCGGCAAGATCGTCGAACTTGCCGTGCGCGATGTCGTCCATGGCCGCCCGGTCAAGAACCAGGAGGCGCTCGCCAATCCCGAAGCCTTGGCGCTTTTCGCGGATCTGGAAGAGTTGAAGCTCTGACGTTGAAAAGCCATCGTCGCGCGGTCGAATGGAAACCGGTCCGGTGGCAGAACATAAATTCGTCGTGAACAAGACGATCAGATTGGCGCGAAAGGTGTGCAGGGCTGCTGTTTCGTGCCAAAGTGCCCGCCGATAGAGTTGCCCGTCAAATGATTGGAAACAGTCCATGATTTATGCCTTCAGAATGCTGCTCATCGCGTCGCTTGCGGCACCATTGGCAACCCCGGCGGTTGCTCAGGATACGCCGCTCAGGGTGGCGAAGCTCATGACCGTGGGCAGTGAAACCGGTGGTGTGACACGGCAGTTCTTTGGTCAGGTGGTGGCCCGCCAAACAGTTGACATGGCGTTTCAGGTCTCAGGACAGATCGTCAGGTTTCCAGCCGATGAGGGCGCCGAAATCAGTGAAGGCTCCCTGATAGCGCAGCTCGATCTGGAGCCGTTTGAGCTGCAATTGCAACAGGCCCAGTTGCAGGCCGATCAGGCAGAGCGCGCACTTGAGCGCATGACCCAGCTTGCCGGGTCGGTCTCGGAAGCTTCGCGTGAAGATGCGGCGACAAGTTTTTCGCTGGCCAAGGTTGCCCTGCGCAATGCCGAAGTGGCGCTTGAAAATGCGACCCTGTTGGCGCCGTTCGACGCGCTGGTCGCAAGCCGCAATGTGGCCAATTTCACCACCACGAGTTCTGGAACGCCGGTCGTGCGCCTGCACGACATGTCCGAATTGCGTGTAGATATTGACGTGCCTGAAGTGCTGTTCCAGCGCGCGGGTCAAAATGCCGATCTGACGCTTGAGGCACGCTTTCCGACAGGGACAAAGACCTATCCGCTTGAAATCCGCGAGTTCAACGCCGAAGCCTCGACGGTCGGCCAGACCTTTCGGCTGACATTGGGGATGGAACGTCCATCCGACATGGTCGCCTTGCCCGGCAGCACCGTAACGGTTCTGGCCACAATCGATGCGGGCCAGCCCCGGCTTATTATTCCGGCCACAGCCCTGCGCATAGCCAATGACGGATCGACAAGTGTTCTGGTGTTCGCACCGGCGGACGATGGCGCCGGCATGCTCAGCGAGGTCGACATTGAGGTTGAGCCGACGCGTGATGGCCAGTTCCGCGTGATCTCCGGTTTGGAGGCCGGAACAGAGATTGTTCACATCGGCGCCCAAGCCCTGGCGGACGGACAGATGGTGAGACGATTTACCGGCTTCTCGAACTGACGGCGGGGGATCGGCCATGAACATCGCTCGCGCCTCCATCGACCGGCCAATCTTGATTTGGCTGATCATTCTGACATGCCTTTTCGGCGGCATCTGGGGCTTTTTGAGTTTGGGCCGGCTTGAAGACCCGGCCTTTACCATCAAGCAGGCGGTGGTGATCACCCAGTATCCCGGCGCCTCGGCGCAACAGGTCGCCAACGAAGTCACCGAACCGCTGGAATCGGCAATCCAGCGCATGGGTGAGGTCAAGGAGATTGTCTCGGTCAATCGTCCGGGCGTGTCGCGCATTGACGTGTTCATAAAGGACACGATCAGCGGTGACCAATTGCCCGATATCTGGACCGAGTTGCGCCAGAGGCTGCAAACGGCACAGCCGCAACTTCCAAGCGAAGCCAATGCCCCGGTCGTCGATGACGGATTTGGCGATGTTTACGGCATCTTCTTCGCGGTGACGTCTGACGGCTTCACCGATGCCGAGAAGCATGACCTGGCATCGTTCCTGCGCCGGGAATTGCTGACGGTTAGCGGCGTCGCCGATGTGGAAGTGTCGGGCTTGCCCGAGGAGGCGATTTTTGTTGAACCCAACCTCGCCGTCGCCTCCCAGCTGGGGATCGACGTGCAAGTTCTGGTCCAGGCGCTGGCAACCTCCAATTCGGTTCAGCCCGCCGGCTCGCTGACCCGGAGCGAAGAGCGTGTCCTTATACAGGCCCCGGTCGGATCCGACAGCGTCAGCGATATTGCCCAGCTCACCGTGGGGGTTGGCGGGGAACTCATCAATCTGATCGACATCGCCGAGGTCAGCCGCGACCGTGTCGAAAACCCCTCCACCATCATCCGCTTTCAGGGGCAGGAAGCCTTCACCCTGGGTGTCGCCGGGATAAGCGATGAAAACATTGTTGATGTTGGCAACCGCGTGGATGCGCACCTGCAGTCCCTGATGCCTGAAATACCCTACGGGGTGGAGTTGCGCCCGATCTACCAGCAACATGTGGTGGTGGACGAATCCTCCAGTGGCTTCCTCGTCAATCTGGCGATGTCGGTCGGCATCGTCGTGCTTGTGCTCGGACTTTTCATGGGGCCAAGGGCGGCTGTCGTGGTTGGAGCGACGCTGCTGCTGACCGTCGTTGGGACATTGCTGTTCATGGCGCTGTTTTCCATCGAGATGGAGCGGATTTCGCTCGGAGCGCTCATCATCGCCATGGGAATGCTCGTCGACAACGCCATCGTCGTCGCCGAGGGCATGCAGATCTCCATGCTCCGCGGCAAGTCCTCGCGTGATGCGGCCGATGAAGCGGCCGGAAAGACCCAGATCCCTCTGCTTGGCGCGACGGTGATCGGCATCATGGCGTTTGCCGGCATCGGCCTAAGCCCGGACTCGACGGGCGAGTTCATGTTCTCGTTGTTCGCCGTGATCGCCATCTCGCTGCTGCTGTCATGGGTGCTCGCCGTAACGGTGACGCCGCTGCTCGGGCACTATGTCTTCAAGCATGGTGATGGCGTCGGGGAGGATTCCTATGGCGGCTTGGTGTTCCGCGCCTATGGCGGACTGTTGAAAGGGGCCTTGCGGTTCCGCTGGCTTGTGCTGGTCGGACTGGTCATCATCACCGCGGCCAGCTATGTGGGTTTTGGCCAGGTCAAACAGCAGTTCTTCCCCAACTCCAACACGCCTCTGTTCTTCGCGCATTACACGATGCAGCAGGGCACGCCAATCTCGAAGACCTCCGAACAAATGAAAGTGCTGGAGGCCTATCTCGAAAAGCATGATGATGTGGTGTCGTTTTCCACATTTGTGGGTAAGGGCGCGACACGGTTCCTGCTGACCTACAGCTCCGAACCTCCCAACGCGGCCTATGGCCATCTGATCGTCCGGACCGAAGACCTGTCTCTGATCCCGGCGCTTCAGGCTGATCTTGAGGCTTTCGCCGCAGAAAACCTCTCTGAAGGGGAATTCAGAACCGAGCGGCTGGTGTTCGGCCCGGGAAGCGGCAGTCCGATTGAGGTCAGGTATTCGGGTCCTGACCCCGAGGTGCTGCGTGATCTTGCCGACCAGGCGATCAGCGTCATGGAACAGGCCTCGGTGAACATTCTGGCACCGCGCAACGACTGGCGCGAGCAACAACTGATCCTGCGGCCGAGATATGTAACCGACCGGGCCCAGGCTGCCGGCATTACCCGCGACAATGTCTCCGAGGTGTTGGCCTTTGCCACCGACGGCATCACCGCCGGTGTCTACCGCGAAGGCGACCGGGGGATCCAGATCGTGCTGCGCAATGCACCGTCCTCCGATGTCGGTGTTCTCGACCAGGCCCTGATCTCCCAGAATGGTGAAACGCTTCTGCCCATCGAGCAGATCGTCGACGGCTTTGCCGCGGAAGCCCAGAACACGATCATCTACAGGCGCGATCGGGTCGAAACCATCACGGTGGGAGCAAGTATTCCGGTCGAAATGACCGCCGCGCAGGTTCACAACGAAGTTCGCGCCGCGGTCGAGGCGATTCCCGTGCCGCCGGGCTACAGGATGGAATGGGGCGGCGAGTTCGAATCCTCCGCCGACGCCAATGCCAGCCTGGCTTCGCAACTGCCCGCCACCATCCTGATCATGATCGTGATTACCGTGGTGTTGTTCAATGCCTTGCGGCAGCCTCTGATCATCTGGTTGCTGGTGCCGATGTCGGTGAACGGGGCAGCCATCGGGCTTCTGGGCACCGGTCTGCCTTTCACCTTCACCGCGCTGCTGGGATTGCTCAGCCTTTCCGGGATGCTGATCAAGAACGGCATCGTGCTGGTCGAGGAAATCGACATCGAGCGCGAGGCGGGAGGTCCGCTCCGCGAGGCCATAATCATCGCCTCGATCTCGCGTATGCGTCCGGTGTTGCTGGCTGCGGCGACGACGATCCTGGGGATGATCCCGCTGCTGGGCGACGCGTTCTTCGTCTCGATGGCGGTGACCATCATGGGGGGTCTCGCCTTTGCGTCGATCCTGACGCTGGTGGCCGCACCGGTGCTCTATGACGTGTTCTTCATGCCAAGGGTCAAAGAGGCAGAGAAGCAGGCTTGACATGCGGGCCTGACCGGCATTGCGGAGCGCTGAGGCGAAGGTCGGCTTGTTGCCTGGCCGCGCCCATGATTTGCTGCGCCAACCATGTCCAACCCTCGCTCAACTTATTAACAAAAGGTGACCGCCAAAGTTAACCAAGGCTTTCAAAGTCTTTATGATCGGTTAAATTTTAGCGGGCAAAGTAAGGATCTGGTAAGGGTTTCAGCGCATTAATCGTGTCAACCATTCGGGACGCTTCACTCCCATTGATGATGGTCAGCACTGATGCTTTATCTTGAGGGGACCCGATCGTGGTCCCCTTCTTTTTTCTTTTGATTTCAGTCCGCTAGGACTCGCTGCGGCGGGAACGCGATCGACACAAGCGTGCCTTCTCCGGCAGCCGAGACGATGTCGAACTGGGCGCGATTGGCCTCAACCATTGCCTTTGTCAGAGGCAGACCGAGCCCCGTGCCTTCGCCGCGCTGGCGCGGACCGGCGCCGACCTGGCCGAACGGCTTCATCGCCTGCTCGAGCTCCTTGCGGTTCATCCCGATGCCGGTGTCGCGGATGCGGATCACCACATTGCCCGACGGCTCGTAGGACGTGGACACCACGATCTGCCCGCCCGAGGGCGTGTAGCGGATGGCGTTGGACAGCAGATTGAGCGCGATCTGCTTGACCGAGCGCTGATCGGCAACCACATCGGGAACGCTTTCCGACAGGCTGGTGCGGATGATCACCCGCTGGCTGTTCGCCATCGGCTGCAACAACGACACGCTTTCGGCCAGATGATCATTGAGCGACACGGCGGTGAATTCCATGTCCACCTGACCGGCCTCAATCTTCGAGATGTCGAGAAGATCGTTGACGATGTCGAGCACATGCTTGCCGGAATTGCCGATGTCATGGGCATATTCGAGATAGCGCGGGCTGCCGATCGGGCCGAACCGCTCCTCGGACATCATCTCCGAAAAGCCGATGATCGCATTGAGCGGCGTGCGGATTTCGTGGCTCACCCGGGCCAGGAAGTCGCTCTTGTGCGAATTCGCGGTCTCCGCGTCGCGCTTGGCCGTGCGCAGTTCCTCTTCGGTGCGTTTCCACTGGGTGATGTCGCGCAGAACCGCGCAATAGCCGTTTGATCTGGAAAGCCGCCCGATGGTCATGAACAGCGGCAGGAAGCCGCCCGAGGCCTCGCGGCCGATGACTTCGCGGCCATCATTGAGCACGCTGGAGACGCCATGTTCGGCAAGGCCGCTGATGTAATCCATCACCGCGCGCTGGCTTTCATGGGCGAACAGCATGGCGAAGGGCTGGTGCAGCGTATCGTGCTCATCATAGTTGAACAGCGCGAAGGCCGAGCCGTTCATCGAGCGGATGGTGCCGTCATTGTCGAGGATCACCACGCCGTCGGTTGCGGTCTCGAGGATCGAGCGCAGTTCTTCGGCTTCAATCGCCAGCGCATCGGATGATCCGGCCTGTGCCGGATCAATGTCCATATCATTGGTCGCAATCAGCTGTGCAACGGGTGCGGGGCTCTCGGCCTGATCGGCCTCTGGCGCGCTCTCGGTGGCAGGCGCAAGCGCCAGCAAAAGCGCATGCGCATCGCCCCAATTGACCGACCGCAGCCGCGCGGAGACCTTGCGCGACGCGCCATCGCCGCGCCGCACAGTCAGGCTTCCATCTTCCAGCTGGCCATCATCGCCGGACCGTTCGAGCAGATGATCAAGGCCGCCGGCCTCTGACAGGGCTTCAAGCGAGCCGTAGCCGGTCAGCTCCAGAAATTCCGGATTTGCATGGATCAGTGTGTCTGCTGCATGCACCAGCAGGGGCGAGGGGATGGCATCAATCAGCGAGGCGTTGAGGCCGGCATGCATCACCTGGCGCGGCGGCAGCGCAAAGGCCGATGGCCAGGGCGTCGCCGGAACGGGCGCATCCTCAGCTTCGCGGCCTTCTGTTGACCGCTCGTCGGTTGCGGATGCTTCGTCGCGCGCCGCGTCGATACCGGTTGTCTGCTCTGAAGCTTCCGCTGCTGTCGCACTGCTGTCTTCAAGGTCAGCCCGGGCATCGTCTTCAAAGCTGGCCTCGTCATCCCGCGAAACTGCGTCACCGGCGGAGCGGATCCCGTCAGCCGTGTGGGCTTTACCGTCGAAGTCGACTTCAATATCGCGGACGTCGCTGTCAGCCTCCAAAGGCGGCTGGCGTTTGCCGAACCGCGGGGGCTCGCCGGTTTCGTCCGCCTTGTCATCAGACCCGCCGGCGTCGCTGAGCCGTGCGCCTATTTCCCGGAATGCCGCCTGTTCACCTGCTGAAAGGCTTTCGCGTGCCGAGCGCTCACGCCGTGTTTGCAGGTCGATGACCTTGTCACTGTTGCGGCGCATCGGGGTCTCGACCAGCCGGATCGCCGGTTTTTCGCCCCGGAACGGATCGTCAGCATCAATGTCGGCGTCCGCAACGTCTGTTGAGGCGTCCTCCGGTGCATCCGCACTTTCAGGGCTTTCAGTTACGGTCTCGGCAGAGGGGACTTCGGAATCTTGTACATCCGGCGCGTCTGGCGCGTCGGAATGGCCGATGGTTGCAGGGTCTGCACCGTCGAGCCTGGCGAGATCGGCCAAATCCTCCTCGGTTTCGGCATCCACGGCGCCATCAATGTCCAAAAGCTCCGCCTGATCGGTCTCCGCCTCGGCGTCAGTGTCCTGGTGCGGTGATGTGGACACTGGCGCGCCGGGCGACAGCGCCAGGCCGATGGCTTCGGGGTCGGTGCGGGTTTCACCGCTGCGCACGATGCCAAAGCCGCGGAAGCCGTCAAACTGCCGGTCACGGGTGTAGGTCGGCAAGGCCGCGAGATCGACGGGGGTGACCAGATTGGTGCCCTGGATCGGCCAGAACACGGTCTTGCCCGACCAGGTGTCACGGCGGTTGAGTGCCTCGATGATCACATGATCCGGGTCGAGATTGAACACATTGGCGATGTCGGGAAACTTGCGGCCGATGATGTCGGCGGCATTTGGGCCAACGGCAGCAGCGAACTCGGCCGAGACTTCACTGAAGGCTCCGCCCCGGTCGATCTTCCAGACAAACCGGGTCGGTTTGGCATTCGGATCGAAACGGAATTCGGCATCTCCGGCCTTGTTCGGTGTCTTTGCAGGGTCTGCAGGCTGGGAGGGCAGGGCAGTGGCCTGCTCATGCTCCCAGGGCCGGGCATCGGTATCGGCGGTGTCGTCCGGCTCCCGGCCAGTCAACTCTGAAGCGGTATCTGTGCCGTCACTTGCAGGGCCTGTTTCATTCCGCGGCCGACCAGCCTCTTCAGGCTCTTCCGGCACCGGAGAGAATGCGATCCCGCGGGCCTCTGCGAAAGGCTCGGGAAGCCTGCTTTCTTCAGGCGCTGGCTGGATGTGTTGACCGAGCTCCGTTCGCACACGTTTAGCGTCGAAACCGCCTTCGGCTTCGTCAGCCTCTGCGCCACCTGATTCCATGGTTTCGCTCTCGTCCGCATCTGCCAGATCGCTCTGGGCATCGCTTTCTGTGACAACCGCGTCATCGTCCTGCGGTTCCGAAAAAGCGGGTACGATCCTGTCCTCGGGGGCTTCGGCGTCTTCCAGAGTGTCTTCATACGCAGATGGCTCGACCGCGAACAGCAGATGCAGCAGCGGGCTGTCGGTGAGCCGGCCGATGGCGGCCGGCATCGCACCCTCGCGCGCCTCGACCATCCGCTTGACCAGGCGGTCCTCTTCTCCCGCCACATCGGCGATCATCCGCTCGATGGCAACGGGATCAAGGCCGATTGTGTCAAATGTCCGCGATGCGGCCAGGACGATCCCCATGGCGTCGAGCACGGCAACATGGGTGCCGGTGCCTTCAAAGCCGCTGATGATCTGCCGTGCCCGTGCGGCCGGCGCCAGGATCGATTTGGCGTGGCTGGTGATCATGAAGGCCTGCGCCCCGTCGGGCAGGATGATTGTCTCGAGGCTTGCCGGCGTCATCGTGCGCGAAAAGCCGCGGCCAAGACGCATCATGAAGCTCTGCGGTTTGCCGGTGCGGTCAACGCCACTCAGGGCACTCGCGATCTGCCGCTTGATCACAGGCTGGTTGCTCAGCCCCTCATCGAGAATGTCGTAGATGGTTTCGAAGCCGAACAGCTCCGCAGCGGCGCCATTGGCCCAAAGCACAGCCTCAAGATCCGGACTTAGCACCGCAACGGCATCGCCATTGGCAAAGCGCTCCCGCACGGCCCGGTGCACGGCAAGATCGATGAACGGATAGTGGTGCGCCTGCATGGGCTGCCTTCCAGTTTCGGCCAAGACTTGCTGCCTGATCATGGCAGATTAAGGGTTCGTTAATAGCTTTGCGGCGCTCGGCGGTCCAGCAACGGGCTGCCGGGTCGCCCGGAATTGTCAATAAAAGGTTAACGGATGGTGCGACGCACAACAATGTTGCATTGCACAATGAAAGCTGCTATAGCTCTCGTGAACTTGAAACGGGGCCGCGAACAGGTCCCACCGAACTTCCCACATACCTTCAAGGAGAAGTGAAATGGCGACCAAGAAAACCGCAACCACTGCTGAAATGTTTGAATTCCCGGCTTTCGACATGACCAAGATGGCCGACGGCTACCGTGAGATGGCTGACAAGTCTGTCAACCAGACCAAGGAAGCCTATGCGAAGGTCAAGTCGGCGGCCGAAGACACCACCAAGGCGATCGAAGCAACTCTCGAGAACGCTCAGGCCGGCACTGTTGAACTGAGCCTCAAGGCCATCGACACTGCACGCATGAACGCCGAAGCTTCGCTCTCGCACATGGAAGCGCTGCTTGGCGTCAAGTCGGTCGCTCAGATGTTCGAACTGCAGACCGCATTCATGCGCAAGCAGGCTGAACTGATGGTTGATCAGACCAAGGTCATGCAGGAAGCCGCCAAGAAGGTTGCAGAAGATGTTTCCAAGCCGGTCAAGGCTGTCTCGGAAAAGGCAATGGCCGAATTCAAGGTCGCCTGAATTCAATCTTCGTACTGAATGAAAAAGGCCGGACCTCGTGTCCGGCCTTTTTCATGCGATCCTGTGCGGTTGGAAATTGCCAAAACCGGTGCCTGACCTCTTGCAAAAACCAACTGCTCCCCGTATGTGAGCCTCCAGAAAGCGGACAGGGTCTTGCCCTGCATTCTGCTTGTGCGGTTGTAGCTCAGTTGGTTAGAGCGCCGGATTGTGGATCCGGAGGTCGGTGGTTCGAGCCCACCCAACCGTACCATCCGATTTTGCCTTTGACCGAGAACAGGTCCGGCCTTGGCTAAAAAGCCTTGAAGGTCAGGATGGTGTGGGTGCGTTCCACGCCCGGCACGGTGTGGATATTGTCGGCGACAAAGCGGCCGATATCGACATCATCCTCGATGTAGAACTTGGCCAGCAGATCGAACTGGCCGCTCACCGAATAGACTTCCGAAGCGATCTCGCGATTGGCGATTTCGTCGGCCACGGCATAAGCCTCGCCGAGTTTGCATTGAAATTCCACGAAAAAACACTGCATCGCCTGTGTTCTCCTGTCATGACCCGGTGCTGGTGTCCGTGGCCGCTTGTGTCACTGACGGCCTCAAATGATATGGCCGCCCATTGGGGTGTCACACTTTGGAACCACGCCCTGACAAAGATCGCAAGAGGCAAGTGATACCGAAATACTTTAAGCTTAAAAAAACGACTGGAATTCTTCGCCGTGACTGATAAGGTCATATGGAATGGCGGTCCGGTATCGCCGTCGCATCTTAAAAAAGCTGACTGGATCGAAACAAGGTTCTGCGGCTCGGGAACACATTACTCGGAGGACGACCCATGAAAAAAGCAATCATTGCATTTGCGGCCGCAACCGCGCTTGCCACTGGCGTAACCCAGGCCTTTGCCGAGCCGGTCAAGGTCGGCATGATCACAACCCTTTCGGGCGGCGGCGCGTCGCTCGGCATCGATGTGCGCGACGGCTTCGAGCTGGCAATCAAGCAATCGGGCAACACCGATATTGAGCTGATCGTCGAGGATGATGCCCGCAAGCCGGATCTGGCGGTGCAGCTGTCCGACAAGCTGATCCAGTCTGACAAGGTCGACATCATGACCGGGATCATCTGGTCCAACCTTGCCATGGCTGTGATCCCCGGCGCGGTTGCCCAGGGCAAGATCTATCTTTCGCCCAACGCCGGCCCGTCGGCGCTGGCTGGTGCGGGCTGCAATGAGAACTATTTCAACGTCGCCTGGCAAAACGACAATCTGCATGAGGCCATGGGCGCCTATGCCAACACGGCCGGTTTCAAGAAAAGCTTCATCCTGGCCCCGAACTACCCGGCAGGCCAGGACGCGCTGACCGGTTTCAAGCGCTTCTTCAAGGGTGAAATCGCCAACGAGATCTATACCAAGCTCGGTCAGACCGATTATGCGGCCGAGATCGCCGAGATCCGCGCTTCGGGCGCCGACAGCGTGTTCTTCTTCCTGCCCGGCGGCATGGGGATCGCTTTCATGAAGCAATATGCAGGTGCCGGCGTTGACGTGCCGCTGCTCGGCCCCGCCTTCTCCTTCGATCAGGGCATTCTGCAGGCCGTCGGCGATGCAGCTCTTGGCGTCAAGAACACCTCGCAGTGGTCCAAGGACATCGACAACGAGACCAACAAGGCCTTTGTCGAAAGCTTCCAGGCCGAGTATGGCCGTCTGCCATCGCTCTATGCCAGTCAGGGTTTCGACACCGCGAACCTGCTGCTCTCGGCCATGGGCTCCGCGCCGATCTCGGACAAACCGGCATTTCTTGCCGCGCTGAAAGCCGCTGATTTCAAATCGACCCGCGGCGATTTCAAGTTCGGACCGAACAACCATCCGATCCAGGACATCTATGTCCGCGAAGTGATCAAGGAAGGCGACGTTTATACCAACAAGCTGGTGGGCGTTGCGCTTGAAGATCACAGTGACGCCTACGCAGCCGATTGCAAGATGTAATCACCGAACCATCCCGGACGGGCCGCAGCGCCCGTCCGGACCTTCGAGTGCGCCCCGACCTTAGGCTTCGGCGCTGGTGCGAGACCGGTAAGCCATGAGTACTGCCCTTTTTCTTGAACAGCTTCTCAACGGACTGCAGCTCGGCGTGACGCTGTTCCTGATGGCGGCGGGCCTCACACTGATCTTCGGTGTGATGGGCTTGATCAATCTCGCCCACGGCTCGCTGTTCATGGTCGGCGGCTTCGTCTGTGCGGCGGTTGCGGCGGCCACCGGATCGTTCTGGATCGGCCTTGCGGCCAGCTTGGTTGCTGCCGCCGCCCTCGGTGCGATCGTCGAGATCGTTGTCATCCGCAGGCTCTATGACCGTGATCACCTCGACCAGGTGCTGGCCACTTTCGCGCTGGTGCTGATGTTTTCCGAAGGCGTGCGGTTTCTGTTCGGCTCGTTTCCGCTCTACCTTGACCCGCCGGCGATCCTGGCTGGCCCGGTGACGTTGCCCGGCGGTCTGCCCTATCCGGCCTACCGGCTGGCGATCATCGTCGCAGGCGTTCTCATCGCCATCGGGCTCGGCCTTCTTATAAGTCGCACACGGCTTGGCATGCAGATCCGCGCCGGCGAGGCCGACCGTGAAATGATCGCGGCACTGGGCGTCGACATCCGCTTTCTCTACACCGTGGTATTCGCGCTGGGCGCAGCCCTGGCGGGCTTTGCCGGTGCAATGATCGGCGCGCTCCAGTCGGTTCAGGTCGGCATGGGCGAACCGGTTCTGATCCTCGCCTTCGTGGTCATCGTCATCGGCGGCATTGGCTCGATCCGCGGCGCGTTGGTGGCATCGCTGATTGTTGGTCTGGTCGACACCATGGGCCGCTTCCTGCTGCCGACCCTGCTCTCCGGCGTCATGGAGGCATCCGCGGCCCGCGGGATCGGCTCGGCAATTGCCTCGATGTTGATCTATCTGTTGATGGCGGTGGTTCTGGTGTTCAAGCCAAAGGGGCTGTTTCCCGCCAATGCTTAAGCATCTCACAGAACACCGGCTCAACATCATCCTGGCGCTGATCCTGCTGATCGCGCCTCTGGTGGCGCATTTCGCAGATGAACCCTTCCTGGTTACGCTCGCCACCCGCGCGACCATTCTGGCGCTGGCCGGCGTCGGCCTCAACATAGCGCTGGGACTCGGCGGGCTTGTGTCCTTCGGCCATGCCGCCTTCTTTGGCCTTGGCGGATATGCGGTGGGAATTCTCGCCAGCCACCACCAGACCTTTGAGCCGCTGATGACCTCGCCCTTCATCATCAACGGCACCAACCAGATGCTGGTGCTGTGGCTGGTCGCGATTGTCGTCAGCGGCATCGCGGCGCTGCTGATCGGGGCGCTGAGCCTGCGCACATCGGGCGTCTATTTCATCATGATCACGCTCGCCTTCGCGCAGATGATCTACTACTTCGCCATATCCTGGCCGGCCTATGGCGGTGAGGATGGTCTCTCGATCTATGTCCGCAACGCCTTTCCCGGCATCAACACGCTCAGACCGCTGGATTTCTTCCTGCTGTGCTATGCGGTGCTGATCGTCGTGCTGATCGGTCAATGGCGGATGACCGGTGCGCGCTTTGGCGTGGCGCTGCAGGCGGTTCGCCAGAACGAGGGCAGGGTGGCAGCACTCGGCCTTTCACCCTACCGCATCAGGCTGGCGGCCTTCGTGATCTCCGGAATGGTCACGGGCCTTGCCGGTGCGCTTTATGCCGATCTCAACCGCTTCGTCAGCCCGACCATGATCTCCTGGCACCTGTCGGGCGAAATCATGGTGTTCATCATTCTGGGCGGCGTCGCGCGGCTGTTCGGCCCGGTGGTCGGTGCCTGCCTGTTCGTCTTGTTCGAGCACCTCTTCGGCAGTTTCACCACCCATTGGCAATTCTTCCTAGGCGCCGCGCTTCTCAGCGTGGTGCTGTTTGCGCGTGGCGGTTTCATCGGCCTGGTGGTGGGGAGGGCACGCCATGACTGAACCGGTCCTTGCACTCTCCGGACTGAACAAGTCCTTCGGCGCTCTGAAGGTCACCGATGATGTCGATCTCGATCTGCGTCCCGGTGAGATCCATGCCCTGATCGGTCCCAATGGCGCGGGCAAATCGAGCCTGATCAAGCTGGTTGCGGGCGAAATGCCTGCCGATTCCGGTGAAATCCGCTTTGCGGGCCGCGAGATCAGTGGTCTCGATCAGGTGGCGCGCGCCCGTCTCGGCCTCACCCGCACCTTTCAGGTCTCCTCGCTGATCCCGGAATTCTCCGTGCGCGGCAATGTCGCGCTGGCGGCCCAGGCGCGGCGACGCTCGGTTTTCGGCTTTGTACGCCAAGTGGCTATGGATCCCGATCTCACCGGCGAGGCGATGGAAGCCCTCGAGCGCGTTGGTCTCCAGGAGCGTGCGGGGATCCGCGTGAGTGAACTCTCCCACGGCGAAAAGCGGCTTCTGGAAATCGCCATGGCGCTTGCCATGCGGCCGCGCATCTTCCTGATGGACGAACCGATGGCCGGCCTCGGGCAGGAAGGCTCGGCGCGTCTGATCGGTTTCCTCGACAAGCTGCGTACACAAGCGCCGATCCTGCTGATCGAACATGACATGGATGCGGTGTTCAAACTTGCCGACCGGATCTCGGTGCTGGTTGCCGGGCGCATCATCGCCCGTGGCAACGCCGATGAGATCCGTAACAATCCTGACGTGCGCGCCGCCTATCTCGGGGAGGACGAGGCATGAGCCTGCTGGAAGTCAGGGGCCTTGAGGCCTTCTACGGCGGTTCCCAGGCGTTGTTCGGCGTCGACTTCGCCATCGCCGAGGGCGAACTGGTGGCGCTCATGGGTCGCAACGGCATGGGCAAGACGACGACCGTGCGATCGATCACCCGGATGCTGCGCACAACGCGCGGCGAGATTCGGTTTGATGGCGCCGACCTGACCGTGCTGCCGTCCTTTCGGGCCGCACGGCTGGGCATCGGTCTTGCGCCTGAAGGGCGGCGCTGCTTTGCCGGCCTCACGGTTTCGGAAAACCTGATGGCCTCGGCGCGGCCGGGCCCCTGGACAGTTGAAACGGCAACCGCGCTTTTTCCACGGCTAGGTGAGCGCATGGGCCAGACGGCAGCGACGCTGTCGGGCGGGGAACAGCAGATGCTCGCCATCGCCCGGGCACTGATGACCAATCCGCGGCTTCTCATTCTCGACGAGGCGACCGAGGGGCTTGCCCCGGTGGTGCGCCAGGAGATCTGGGCGGCGATTGCCCGCCTCAAGCAGGGTGGGCAGTCGATCCTGGTGATCGACAAGGCCTTTTCCGAGTTGCGTGCAGTCGCTGACCGCTGCGTCATCCTGGCCCGTGGCCAGAGCGTCTGGTCGGGAATGCCACATCAACTCACGCCTGAGATCGAAACCGAAATGCTCGGCGTCTAGCAAAACCTGCGGCCAGCCGCGCGCACAACAGACACTCCCGTCAACACTTGTTCGAACCCATTTGCGTTCCAGCCGCGCGGTCGGCTGGGGCGGCATTCGCCTGCACTGTCTGACCTTTGCACACTCATGTGCGAAAACGGGACAGCCTTTTGCGCTTCTGCCGCTGGGTAATCGGCCGCACAACAGCGTAACTGTTCTGTTTGCCTACACTTTTGCCGATAAAGCATTGATTAACCATCGCTTCACAAACAGGCCGGTCGTTAAAATGCTTAGGGAACTGTGAACCATTCGATCCCTAATGTTAGCGCATTCGGATGAAACCGCGACCGTATGAGACGGTTCAAATCGATTTTGGTGGGGTGATCATGCACATGATGTGCGTTAAATGGACGGCGCTTTTGGCCGGTGTAGTCGGGTTGGCATTGCTATGGATGCCGCTCAGTCTTCAGGCGCAGCTGGTCCTCAGCCTTGCGGCCCTGGGTGTCATGTTTTTTGGCATGAGCCGTCCGGAGAACACCGTCTTCCGATTCATAACATTCATCTTCTGCGCGGTTCTCGCCTTGCGCTATGCCTATTGGCGTACGACCGAGACGCTTCCGGTGTTCTCCGAGCCGCTCAACTTCATTCCCGGCCTGCTGCTTTACATGGCCGAGATGTATTGCCTGCTGATGCTGGCGATCAGCTTCTTCATGCTCGCCGATCCGATCAAGCGCGTCGCACCCAAGGTTCGTTCGCTCGACGACCTACCGACCGTGGATGTGCTGATCCCGACCTACAATGAGGATCCGGAGCTTTTGGCCGGCACGCTGGCCGCGGCGAAATCAATGATCTACCCGCGTGACAAGCTGACCATCTGGCTGCTTGACGATGGGAGCACCCAGGCCAAGCGCAGCCACAAGGATCCCACGGTCGCGCTCGCAGCAACCCGCCGCCATGAACAGCTCAAGGCGCTGTGCAAGGCGATGGGCGTCCACTACCACGCCCGCAAGAAGAACGACCACGCCAAGGCCGGCAATCTCAATGACGGCCTCAAGGTCTCTGGTTCTGATCTGGTTGTGGTGTTCGATGCCGATCACGCACCGGTGCGTGAGTTCCTCAAGGAGACCGTGAGCTTCTTCAAGGAAGATCCCAAGCTGTTCCTGGTGCAGACCCCGCACTACTTCCTTAACCCGGATCCGCTCGAAAAGAATCTCAGGACCTTCCGCTCGATGCCGTCGGAGAACGAGATGTTTTATTCGGTGCTGCAGCGCGGCCTCGACAAGTGGAATGCATCCTTCTTCTGCGGCTCAGCTGCCGTGCTCAGCCGCAAGGCGCTTCAAGCCGTTGGCGGTTTCTCCGGCCAGTCGATCACCGAGGATTGCGAAACCGCCTTGAGCCTCCATGCAAAGGGCTGGCGCTCTCTCTATGTCGACAAGCCGCTGATCGCCGGTCTGCAGCCTGAAACCTTCGTTGCCTTCATCGGCCAGCGGGCGCGCTGGTGTCAGGGCATGTTGCAGATCCTGATCCTCAACCGGCCGTTCCTGGCCAAGGGTCTGACGATGGGGCAGCGCATCTGCTACGCCGGCATCAACATGTTCTGGCTGTTTCCGCTGTCGCGGTTGGCCTTCATGCTGTCGCCGCTGCTCTACATTTTCTTCTCACTGGAAATCTATCAGGCCAATATCCAGGAGTTCGGGGCCTATGCGCTCACCTATCTGATCGCATCCTTCGCAATGCAGAGCTACCTTTACGGCAAGGTGCGTTGGCCCTGGGTTTCCGAGCTTTACGAATACATCCAGTCGATCATGCTGGTAGGATCGATCATCAGCGTGATCCGCAATCCGCGCAAACCGACCTTCAACGTCACCGCCAAGGGCCAGACATTGAACTCCGACGGATTGTCGCCGATCGCCATTCCCTACTTCGTGATGTTCTTCGTGCTGCTTGCGGCCGCAGTCTATTCGGTCTGGCGGCTTGCAACGGAGCCCGTGGCCTCCGACCTGCTGATGATCGTTGCGATCTGGAATCTGATCAATCTCGGTGTCGCCGGCGCAGGCCTTGGCGTGGTTGCTGAACGCCGCGAACTGCGCCGGAATCAGCGCCTGCCGATCCGCCGCCACGCTATTCTGCGTCAGGGAGACCGCAACTGGACCGTGATCCTGCTCGATGCCTCGAGCGGTGGCGTCTCCGTGCAGTTCGCTGATCACGAACCCGATATCGATGTGGATTCCGATTGGCGCGGCAAGATCGAGGTGCGCCGCGGCGGCCGCCCGGTTTCCTTCCCGGTCACCATCCGTTCCGTGCGGGACTTTGATGGCACCAATGTTTTCGGCTTTGCCTATCCCGAGCGGCTGCCGGGAACCTTTATGGCGATCGCCGAGGTGATGTATTCCGATCAGGCTGTGCTCCAGGAACGGATCTCGCGTCGCCAGGTCCGTCTGGACATTGTCAGCGGGACGCTGCGCTTTGCCCGCTGGAGCCTGGTCGAATCGTTCCGAGCGGTTGGCTACCTGCTTGGTTTCGCACGTGCAGAGAGCGTTGAATCGCATGACGACGCGCCGATCGTGGTCAAGACCAACAATGCCCAGATACCGGGCAAGGCGGCAAGCGTGCCCGATATTCGTGGAGTGCGGACCCATGCGTAACTTGATCCTCAAGCTGACGGTTCCTGCGCTGGCCGCCACACTGGTCACCGCAACCGGTGCAAGTGGGCAAAGCCTGCTTCAGGCACCCGCCACGGTGGAAACTGCAACACCGCTGTCGAACCTTGCCGACACGATCCCCGGCACCACGGCGCTCGGCCAGAGCATGATCCTGTCAACCCGGCCGACCTCGCTGGCCCGCGCAGCGGCGGACCGGGACCTGATGCTGATTGCTTTCGAGCAGCCCAGATCCGCCTTGATGCTTGAGGGCGAGACCGATGTGGTCGATCTGAGCCTTGTGGTCGACAAGGCGACGCTTGCCACAGGCGGGGATCTCGTGATCGCCTATCGCAACGCGGTGTCGGTGATGCCGGAAGCCTCGCTGCTTTCCGTGACTGTCAACGGCGCAGCCGCCGGAGAGTTTGCAATCCGCTCGCCCTCCGGGTTTACCACTCGCAAGCTTTCCATCTCGCCGGCCCTGCTGCGCGACGGTGTCAATGAGGTGCGGCTCCGCGCGGTTCAGCGCCACCGGGTCGACTGCTCCATAGACGCGACCTATGAGCTCTGGACCGAGATCGATCAGCAGGCGTCTGGTTTCCGGCCCAACAGCGCCACCCGCCCGGCGGGCTTTGCACGGCTGCGCGGCATCGGGCGCAATGCTGATCAACTGACAGACATGCGGCTTGTCCTGCCCGAGAACGCCGGTGTCGAGGCGCTCAACATGGCCGCACCTCTGGTACAGACCATGGCCCTGGCGCTCAATCGTGACGACATCTCCGTGAGCGTCGCAGATACTCCAGGCACCGGCCCGGGCATCGATCTCGTCGTTGTTACAGACGGCTCAAAGGAGCATTCGGACGCTATTGCAAACCAGGCACCCTATGGCCTGTCGGTCGCCGCAGGAACCGATCCGCGCCGCGCAAGGGTGACGCTGCGGACCGCCACCAGGCAGGAAATTCCAGGCGCCTTGCTCGCTGCTATCCAGGGGCCGCTCAAGAGCCTCATCGACACCGGCATGGGTGCGCCCAAAAAGGGCGAGATCCGTGCCGAAGCCTCGAGCGTCCACACGCTGGCGGACGCGGGCTACACCGCCACCCCGTTCAGCGGTCGGCTGTTCCGCACCGGCTTCGAGATGGTGATGCCCGCGGATTTCTATCCGGCCGAATACGCCACCCTTGACCTTATGCTCCATGCCGCGACGTCGCCCGGCCTGAAGCCGACCTCGCAAATGCTGGTCCGCATCAACGGCCATATCGTCAAGAGCCTGCCGATGCGTGATGCTGGTGGTCAGGTCTTCAATGGCCGCAAGCTGGAGCTGCCTTTGCGGGCTTTCCGCCCTGGCCGCAACCAGGTCGAGTTGCTTGCCGAACTGGAGCGTGAATCCGACGACGCCTGCGTCTTCGCCGAACGCGGTGAGGCCACGCCGCGCTTCATCCTGCTTGAAAACACCGAACTTCGCGTTCCTCAATTGGCCCGCGTGGCGCGTTTGCCGGAACTGGCCACAATGGCCGGCTCCGCCTATCCCTATGCGTCGACCACGGGCGTTGAAGTTTATGCCCTCAGGCCCGACGCCTATTCGGTGTCGGCGGCGCTGACCATGGTTGCCAGAATGAGCATGG
This sequence comes from Hoeflea phototrophica DFL-43, assembly GCF_000154705.2. Classification (NCBI taxonomy): domain Bacteria; kingdom Pseudomonadati; phylum Pseudomonadota; class Alphaproteobacteria; order Hyphomicrobiales; family Rhizobiaceae; genus Parahoeflea; species Parahoeflea phototrophica. The sequence continues at coordinate 826,914 of NZ_CM002917.1, forward strand.
CCGCTCGCGAGCCCCTGCCTGTCCGGCTTGCCTTTGGCCCGCCGGCTGCCGATCTTCGTGGCAACGCCCTGGTGATCGCGCCGCAGCGCGCTGTCGAGGAACTCGCCCGTCTGGGCCCCAGGGCGTTCCCGCAGGTTTCCGAACGCATCGAGTTCGCGGCCGATTTCAGCTTTGCCGATCCAATCCGTACCGCTTCGATCCACTTGCCCGGCGCGGCGATTCCGATGGCCATGACCACCGACCCGTTGGCGTTGCTCGATGCCTTCCGCCAGACCACCCGCATGCTCCGGAGCGATGCCAACACTGTCGAAAATCTCGGCGAAGCCCTTTCCGGCGGCTTTCGTTCCTTCCGCCAGTGGCTCAACTACGAGCGCCCCTCCGATGCTGCTCCCCTGGTCGAGCCGCGCCGAAAGGCAACGCTGTCTCAGCGCGCAAACGTATCGGGCGACGGTGTGGTCACCTGGCTGACAGCGGACACCTCTCTCGACATGCTCGATGTCTCGACGATGTTGGCCGATCCTGCAATCTGGAACCGGATCGAAGGTGAGAACGTGGTGTTCGACCTTGATCAGCGTTCGATCCGCACCGTGCGTCCGGAAAGCTATTTCGCCCACAAGGTGACCGATTATGGACCATCAAACCTGCGCCGGGTGGCGGCCGCGTGGTTCTCGGACCACTTCCGCATCTATGTCGCGCTGGTGCTTGGCCTGATGGCAGTCTTCGCCATCTGGCTTGGACGTGCCACTCCGCGCGCTGGTGTGAGGACCGACCAATGAACACATCCTTCAAAAACCATGTCAGCAAGACAGGCCATTTGGCCCAGGTCCCCGCAATACCCCTTTCTGTCTGCCGGGGGCCCCGGACGCTGGTTCCATCACTGGCCCTCTCTCTTGTATTGTCGCTGGCCGCCAACTCTGTGACCAATGTCCACGCCGAAGACGGAACCGGTCTGATCATTGCCGACGCGTTGCAGCTGTTTCCCGTCGATCAGTCGGACAGGTCACCGCAAACCCCGGTGGGACACGCAACCTTGAGAGACGGTGAGGAAGCTGCGCCGAACCTCGACCCTGTCCACACGGCGGCGCTCTACTACTATGCCAAGGAGCGTCAGATCGACCGGGTCGAAGCCGAAATTGCCCGTCTGCGCTCGCTTCACCCGGGCTTCAATCCGCCGCAGGACCTTTATCTCGCCGCCGATGAGATCGTGCCGGACGAAACAACGCTCTGGGACCTGTTCGCGGCAGATGATTTCACCAGTATCGACGCCGAAATCATTCGCCGCACCGCAGCCGATCCGGGCTGGATGCCAACAGCGGATTTCCAGGCCAAACTGGCGCGCAAGAAACAGCGTGTGCGCATGAAGGAACTGGCCGACGCCGAAGACTGGCTTGGCCTGGCCGATCTCTCCGCCAGCATCGATACCGCGACCGAAACAGACGTGGATCTGATCTGGATGCAGATCGACGCCCTCTCGGCCACAGGCAACCGCGACGGACTGGCGAAGTCCCTGCGTGGCGTGTTGTTGCGCGACGGCGCCAACCGGCTCTCCGATGAGCATCTCGTCGTAACCCTGCAAAAGGCGTTGCGGGATTTTCCTGCCGCCGAAATCGGTAAGCTGGCTTCGGTGCTTTGGCCGCAACAATCGGGAACCTATCTTCCTGCGGCCGTCGCGCTCGATATTGCCCGCAAGCAGGTTGCGGAATTCAACGCGAACAAAGAAGCGGCTCCGGTACCGTCCTCGGCGCAACAGTTGCTGGCGCTCGAAGCCCGCAAGACCAGAAACCCGGAGGACCTGTCGCTCCTGGGCTGGCACGACATCAAGGTGGAGCAGCCCCAGAGCGCATCGGAGTGGTTTGCAATCGCCATGGAGGTCGCACCCGGTCCCCAAAATGCCAAGGGCATGTATCTCTCGCTTGAACGGCAGAAGCTGGATCGCGAGGCCTATGAATTTGCCGAGACCCACCTGTCGGATCTCTCGGATGACCCGGTGTTCCTGATGAACGTGCTGTCCTCCCGTTTCGGCAATCCGGGAGAGGATGCCATCGGCGAGGAGGCTGTGCTGGCCTATTCGACTGCGATCATGGAAACCAGTTCGCCCGACCATGCCGAAATTCTTGGCTGGTACGCCTACAATTCCCGCCAGTTTGATGCCGCTGAAGCCTGGTTCCGTCAGTCCTATTCCTGGGAAGCCTCGGCGGATCGTCTCAAGGGGCTGGCGCTGGCACTTCTGCAAAGCGGTGACAAGCGCGGCTTTGCTGCATTGAAGCAGGATTTCACCCACGTCTATCCCGAGATCTGGTCGGAAATCGCAGTGGCGTCTGCGCCCAAGGGGGGCGACGCGGCGTCGGTGAAAACACCGGCAAAGAACGTCCGGGCGAGCTATGTCAAGCATTTCGAGGCGAAGAACTATCCTGCCTGCCTGCGCGAAATCGACCGTCTGGGTTCGGGCGGCTTGAAACCTTCGGTCGCGGTGATCCGGGGCTGGTGCGAAATCGGACTGAAGCGCTTTTCCGATGCGCGGATCTCTTTCGAGCGAGGCATGGCCGGCAAGGGCCAGGTCCGCGCGGATGCTGTTTACGGTGCCGGACTGGCCCTGCTCGGATCACGGTTGACCGATGAGGCCGATGCGCTGATTTCGGCCTATCCGGTCTCCGCGGAGCGCGACCGGGAGCTCCGGGCGGAGATCTACTACCAGCGCGCTCGCTCCGCCTTTGATCATCAGCAGTTTGACCGCGTTCTCAGGGCGCTCGATGCCCGCGCTGAACTGGTCGCCGAGCCACGCGACCTCATGCAGATGCGGGCCTGGGCCTACTATCATTCGGGTCAGTCGGCTCGCGCCACTGCCGTCTTCAAACAGCTCAACATGGTGATCAGGGATACCAGCGCACTTGCTGCGATCGGGCTGATAAACAACAGGGAAGGGAGATGAATCCCATGATGCCGCGTCTCATGGCCATGATGGCCTTGGTTGCATCCCTATCGGCATGCACCACCGGGGATGACCCCGATCTGTTCACAGGTTCGATCAAACCGCAGGCGCCGACGCTATCAGCAGATGTGTCGCCGGAATTCGCTGTTGCCTATCTGCCGCAGGTGGCGGGCCGGGTCGAGGCCGTCCGCCAGACATCGCAAACGGATCAGATATTCCAGACCGTGCTTTACCCCAATCCCGGTTACGGCGTTGGTGAAAACAGGCTGACCGTTGCAATCGCGCCGCCCGGCACCAACCAGTCCTTCTATCAGGCCCCGACCCAGCGTCAGATCATCAATGAAATGCGCGCCGCTCTGCCCGGTGTTCCCATGCAGATCACCTCTTCTGCGGGACAGAACCTACAAGGGCCGTTCGGCTATGCCATTGGCAGGACCACAGACGGAGCAAACTGTATTTTCGCCTGGCAGACGGCCAGGGAGATCAGCCGCGCACCTGCGACCGGACTGGGTCTTTTGGGGCGCAAGAGCTATGCGGCCAAGATCCGTCTTCGCTACTGTCATCCGACCATGGGTGAAGCATCGCTCTCCTCGCTGATGGCCGGGCTTCGTATCCGCGAGGTCACGCCCACGACGGTGGAAATGCTGCGCTTTGCCGAAGGCACCGGTGTCGCGGCCCGCCGTGCCTATGCGGCGCAGGAGCCCTCTGTGATCCAGGCCCGCCCGGTGGCACTTAAACCGGCCTCCGACCTGGTTGTCCGGGTCAAGAGCAGCCCGCCCGAGACTGCGAAAGTTACGGCACCCGTTCGCAATGCGCCGCGCGTTCTCAAGCCTGGCGAGCTGGCTGGCTATGCCATGGCGCAGAAGGGCGGTGGCCCGGTTCTCAAACCGGCAAGCGCCGCCGCGACAGCGCTGGAGAGCCCCGGAAAACCTGTTTCCGTGCGCGTGGTGGAGGCCCCGGCTATTCCGTTGCCAGGGGATCTGAACCGGTAGCTTTCTCGACGCAGGAAACTGAAGATGACAAAGGCGGCCAACCGGCCGCCTTTGTCCTGACTGAGGTCCTGGGTCGCAACGCTACTCGGCGGCTTCTGCATAGTCCGTCATTGGCGGGCAGGAGCAGACCAGATGGCGGTCGCCATAGACATTGTCGACCCGGTTGACCGGAGCGAAATATTTGGCGTTGCGCATCGCGCCATCCGGAAAGATTGCCGTCTCGCGGCCATAGGGCCGGTCCCATGGTCCAACCAGATCCTCGATCGTGTGCGGCGCGTTCTTCAGCGGGTTGTTGTCCCGGTCCATGCGCCCGTCCTCGATCGCCCAGGCCTCGTTGCGGATTGCCAGCATTGCCGCGCAGAACCGGTCGAGCTCGGCCTTCACTTCCGATTCCGTCGGCTCGATCATCAGCGTTCCAGCCACCGGCCAGCTCATGGTCGGCGCGTGGAAGCCGCAGTCGATCAGACGCTTGGCGACATCATCAACGGTGACGCCGGCACTTTGCACCAGTGGCCGCGTATCGAGGATGCACTCATGCGCCACCCGTCCACCGGGCGAGGTGTAGAGCACATCATAGGCCCCCTTCAGCCGGGCTGCGATGTAGTTGGCGCTCAGGATCGCAATCTTGGTCGCCTGGGTCAGGCCGTCGCCACCCATCATCAGGCAATAGGCCCAGGAGATCGGCAGGATCGAAGCGGACCCGAAGGGTGCGGCCGAGACTGCACCGGGTCTGCCATCGGTGATGATGTGACCGGGCAGATGCTCGGCCAGATGCGCCTTGACCCCGATCGGGCCCATGCCGGGGCCGCCCCCGCCATGGGGGATGCAGAAGGTCTTGTGCAGATTGAGATGGCTCACATCCGCGCCGATGTCGCCCGGCCGCGCAACCCCTACAAGCGCATTGAGATTGGCGCCGTCAAGATAGACCTGGCCGCCATGATCATGGGTGATCTTGCAGACTTCCGCAGCCGTTTCCTCGAACACGCCATGGGTTGAAGGGTAGGTGATCATGCAGGCGGCGAGATTGGCCGAATGCTGCTCGGCCTTTGCGCGGAAATCATCGAGATCGATGTCGCCGTTCTCGCGTGTCCCCACGGCCACCACCGTCATTCCCGCCATTTGCGCCGAGGCCGGATTGGTGCCATGCGCCGAGGTCGGGATCAGGCAGATGTTGCGGTGTCCCTCGCCATTGGCGCGGTGGAAGCTGCGGATGCTCATCAGCCCCGCATATTCGCCCTGCGCGCCGGAATTGGGCTGCATCGAGATCGCATCATAGCCGGTGATCAGGCAGAGCTTGTCGGACAGATCGTCGATCATCTCCTTGTAGCCAAGCGCCTGATCCGCCGGCGCGAAGGGGTGGATGTCGGCAAATTCCGGCCAGGTAATGCACAGCATCTCCGCTGTCGCATTGAGCTTCATGGTGCATGAGCCGAGTGGGATCATCGTCCGGTCGAGCGCCAGATCCTTGTCCGACAGACGCCGGATGTAGCGCGTCATCTCGCTTTCGGCGCGGTTCATGTGGAAGATCGGATGCTCGAGATAGCGTGACTGCCGGACCAGTGGATCGGGAATCTGCGGCCCGGCCTCGAGATCGTCGAATGACATGTTGCCGCCAAAGGCACGCCAGATGGCTTCCACCGTTGCGCGCCGCGACACCTCATCGAGCGAGATGCCGATCTGGTCATCGCCGACCTTGCGCAGATTGATGCCTTCCTTGCGCGCCGCCTCCAGGATCTCGGCCTGCCGGCCTTCGGCAAACACGGTGACCGTGTCGAAGAAGATCGCCGGATCGATGATGAAGTCCAGCTTCTTGAGACCCGCAGCCAGCGTGGTGGCCCTGGTGTGAACCCGCCCGGCAATCGCGCGCAGGCCCACCGGTCCGTGAAACACCGCATACATCGAGGCGATCACCGCAAGCAGCACCTGCGCGGTGCAGATGTTCGAGGTCGCCTTCTCGCGGCGGATATGCTGTTCGCGCGTTTGCAATGCCAGCCGGTAGGCCTGGTTGCCGCGCGCATCAACGGTGACGCCGACCAGACGCCCGGGCATCGAGCGCTTGTAGGCGTCCTTGACCGCCATATAGGCCGCATGCGGGCCGCCATAGCCCATCGGCACGCCGAAGCGCTGCATCGATCCGACGGCGATGTCAGCGCCCATTTCGCCCGGTGACTTCAACAGCGTCAGCGACAACGGGTCGGCGGCCACGATGGCAATCGCCTTCTGCGCGTGAAGCGTGGCGATGACATCGGTGAAATCATGCACATGGCCATAGGTGCCGGGATACTGGAAGATCGCGCCGAACACCTTTGCCGGGTCCAGCTCGGTAAACGGATCGCCGACCTGCACCTCCCAGCCCAGCGGCTCGGCGCGGGTGCGGATCACCTCGATGGTCTGCGGGTGGCAGTGATGATCGACAAAGAAGGTGGTGGTCTTGGACTTTGACGCCCGCTCTGCCATCGCCATGGCTTCCGCCGCTGCCGTCGCCTCATCGAGCAGCGAGGCGTTGGCAATGTCGAGCCCGGTCAGGTCGCTGACCATGGTCTGGAAGTTCAGAAGCGCCTCGAGCCGCCCCTGGCTGATCTCCGGCTGATAGGGCGTGTAGGCGGTGTACCAGGCCGGGTTTTCGAGAATACAGCGCTGGATCACCGGGGGCATGATGGTGCCGTGATAGCCCTGGCCGATCAGCGACAGCATCACGGTGTTTTTCTTTGCCGTGGCGCGCAGATGATCGAGTACTTCGCGTTCGCTCATCGGATCGCCGAAGGCGAGCGCCGTCTTCTGGCGGATCGAAGCCGGCACGGTTTCGTCGACCAGCGCGTCGAGCGACGTCGCGCCGACGGTCTCCAGCATCTCGGCGATCTCGGACGGCGAGGGGCCGATATGGCGCCTGTTGGCGAAGTCATAGGGATCGTAATCTGTCAGCTTCAGGGTCATGGCGTTCGCTTTCAACCAATCATTGCCTGGTAGGCGGTTTCATCCATCAGCGCGTCTGCGTCGCTGGGATTGCTGAGCTTGAGCTTGAAGAACCAGCCCGCGCCGGTGGGGTCGGAATTGACCAGCGACGGGTCGTCGACAATCGCCTGGTTGCTCTCGACGATCTCGCCATCAAGCGGGCAATAAACATCCGATGCGGCCTTGACCGATTCAACGGTCGAGGCTTCGCCGCCCTTCTCGAATGTGCTGCCGGCGTCCGGCAGTTCGACAAACACCAGATCGCCGAGCTGTTCGGCGGCATGGGCAGTGATCCCGACAGTGGCGACATCGCCCTCGATCTTGAGCCATTCGTGGTCTTCGGTGAATTTGAGCATGGAACTGTTCCTGTGTGATCTTGGTTTTGGGAATGGGGTTAAGGAAGGCTGAAGGGTCAGCGCTTGTAGGTGGTCTGAACGAAGGGCAGGGCACTGACGGCAAGCTCAAGCCGCTTGCCGCGCACCTCGGCGTAGAGCGTGGTGCCCGCTGCAGAAAGGTCTGCCGGCACATAGCCCATCGCAACCGGACCGCCGACACTGGGGCCGAACCCGCCCGACGTCACCGTGCCGATCGCAGCCCCGCCGCTTTCGCTGTCATAAAGCTCCGCCCCGGCGCGCACCGGGGCCTTGCCGGACGGCTGGAGGCCGACCCGCAACCGCGCGGGTCCGGTGTCGAATTGGTTAAGGATCACATCAGCCCCTGGAAATCCGCCTTCGCGCTCTCCGCCCGCGCGGCGCGCCTTCTGGATCGCCCATTTGAGATTGGCCTCGACCGGGGTGGTGGTCTCGTCGATGTCGTTGCCGTAAAGGCAGAGGCCTGCCTCAAGCCGCAGCGAATCCCGCGCGCCAAGCCCGATCGCCTCGACCCGGTCATCGGCCAGAAGCAGCCGTGCGACCCGTTCGGTCTCATCAGCCGGGATCGAGATCTCGAAGCCGTCCTCGCCCGAATAGCCCGAGCGCGACACCACCACCGGCGTGCCGCCGATCTTCAAATCCGCCACATCCATGAACAGCATGTCTTCTGCGTCGGGCGCATAGGAGGCCAGCACGGCCTCCGCGACCGGGCCCTGCAGCGCGATCAGGCCGCGGCCAAACTGCGCCTCGATCTCGCAGCTGTCCGACAGTGCTGTCCGGATCCTGGCCAGATCCTCATGCTTGCACGCGGCATTGACCACCAGATAAAGATGATCGCCACGGTTGGCGACCATGAAATCATCCTCGAGTCCGCCTTTGTCGTTCGTGAACAGCCCGTAGCGCTGCCGGCCGGGCTTGAGGCCCAGCACATCCACCGGCGTGATGGCTTCGAGCGCGCGTGCCGCGTCGGTCACATCGCCGGATCTGGCGCGGATCAGGATCTGTCCCATATGCGAGACGTCGAACAACCCGGCGGCGGCGCGGGTGTGAAGGTGCTCCTTCATCACGCCCATCGGGTACTGGACCGGCATGTCGTAACCGGCAAACGCCATCATGCGCGCGCCAAGCTCAAGATGCAGGGAATGAAGCGGTGTCTTCAGAAGGTCTGCGGTGGTGTCCACGCGCCAGTCTCCAGTTCAGGTGCGGGCAAACGCCGCGCACGGGCCAATCTTCAGGCGTCAAACGCCTTTCAACAAGCCCCCCCTGTCCTTTTGCCTGAGATTGCTATCCCTTCGGCGGACGCAACACGCGCCACTCTCCAGAGTCCAAAACGTTCCGTTGGTCCTTTTGCCTGAGAGTTTCCGGGGCGGTTGCTCCTTCGGCACCGGATGAACCGGTTTCTCCCAACGGGACAAGGTTATCTAGGCTGAATCGCGATGGAATGGCAAGGGGGAGGGGGAGTGTGGGTGAGTTGTCAGGCACGGAAATTATGCGCTGTATGCTGACCCTTCGCAAGAACCACGGCCATGGGTTCAGCAGCAAGAAGCAGCGGGATTGGATCAGCCCCGAGCTTTTGCAGCAATGGCGGGAACGATGGGCGGAGTATCAAAACCTAGCGCTCGAAAAGTTGTAGGTTTTGCTTCTGCATGTTATTTGAAATGAGCACTCTCCACTGACACAGCGTGTTGGGGTTACAGCTGAATTTCCATGGAGTTTTCTCAGTATGTTGCGATCAATATATTCATTATTGTACATATTTTCTGTAGTATTTATTTTTTCAACCACGGCGTCAAATGGTCAAGTTAGTCCAAATCAACGTGGCTGTATTATGGGTAGTTTGGATGCCTGTAAGGCTGCTTGTGGCGAAGGTGATACCAACGCGTGCGCCAAGGCTGGATTACCTGCCTCAGATAAGTCAGTTCGGTTCGGTTATGTAGTGCCTGACTTGGCGGAGCTAGATAGATTTGTGGCCGAAGACAAGCCATCATGGAATGTCCTACGTCCCATCGCGGGTGCTTGCGTAGAAAAGAAGCAGGTTGATCAGTGTGTAAAAGCTTGCAAACTAGGCTTCTTCAATTCCTGTGTTCAAGCTGGACATCAGCTCATAAGGAAAGACCCTCCGAGCTCGCTATACTTTCATGCCGTGGCATGCATCCACGGCGAACGCCGCGATGCTGAGTTTAGCTGCGAACAAGCAGAAATTCTGAGCGAGTGAGCTACCCCCCGAAATTTGGACACTGACATAAGCTACGATTTGCAGTCTGCTGATCTTCGACGAGAAGGAGATCAGAGATGTCGAAACGCAAGCAACACGCGCCTGAGTTCAAAGCGAAGGTCGCGCTGGAAGCCCTGAAGGGCGAGGAAACCGCCGCTGAGTTGGCGAGCCGGTTCGGGGTGCATCCAACGATGATCCATCAATGGAAACGTGCGCTCCTTGAGGGCGCGTCCGGCGTGTTCGAACGCGGCGGTCGAAAGAAGCCCGAGATCGACGAGGAGCAGGTGAAGGAACTCCACGCCAAGATCGGGGAGCTGGCCGTGGCCAACTCTTTTTTGGAAAGAAAGCTGAAGCCATGGGGCGGGAAGTGAGGCGCGGCATGGTCGAACCCGATCACCCCCAGCTGTCGATAGGCCAGCAGTGCAAGCTGCTGTCGATCGCGCGCTCGTCCTTCTACTACACGCCTAAGGGCGAGACCGAGCAGAACCTCGACCTGATGCGTCAAATCGACGAGCAGTTCCTTGAAACGCCGTTCTTCGGCGTCCGGCAGATGACCTGGCATCTGCGCAACGATGGCCATCTGGTGAACGAGAAACGGATACGCCGGTTGATGCGCCTGATGGGGTTGATGCCGATCTATCAGAAACCCAATACCAGCAGGCCGGCGAAAGGGCACAAGACCTATCCCTACCTGCTGAAAGGACTGCGCGTGGATCGACCGAACCAGGTCTGGTGCTCGGACATCACCTACCTGCCCATGCGGCGTGGCTTTCTCTACCTCGTCGCCATCATGGACTGGCACACCCGTAAGGTTCTGGCCTGGCGCGTCTCGAATACGCTGGAGGCCGACTTCTGTGTCGAGGCGCTGAATGAGGCCATCCACAAGTTCGGCCAGCCGGAGATCATGAATACAGACCAGGGCAGCCAGTTCACATCCTTCGCCTGGACGGACCGCTTGCGCCGGACCGGCGTGCGCATCTCGATGGATGGAAAGGGGCGGTTCCTCGACAATATTTTCATCGAGCGCCTGTGGCGGACGCTGAAATATGAATGTGTCTACCTGCATGCCTGGGAGACCGGATCAGAAGCGAAGGCGGGCATCCGCAAATGGATGACGTTCTACAACCATCAACGCCCACACTCAGCCCTTGGTGGAAGACCACCTGCCGTGGTCTATTGGCTGGGAAAAGACGAAACCCAACCCGATCAGCAAGTGCAAAGAGTAGCTTAATTTACGCCAGAAACTGTCCAACGAATGGGGAGTAGCTCAGAGCGCCTGAAACTTTTTGCTCAGTTTCCCAATAACCACTTTACTTCGATCTTTGAAAACAGGTTTTCAAAGGGTCGTGAAACCGTGGTTGCGCAATCTGAAGCTGCTCCAGCCAAACCTGAAAATGTGATTTCAAAGGTAGAGAATAGGTCAGCACGCCTGCACCCGAGACAAAAAACTGCAAAGGGTAGCTTCAGTTCTGATGATAGTAAGCGGGTGGGTTTGAATGCTACTCTAGCGCGAAATATCAGATCAGCCTTAAATCGGGATGTCGTTGATCAGCTTGCAGCGTTAGATCTTCGTGCTGCTGATTGTAGGGAGAATAGTGGTACGAATTTAATGGCTTCAATAAATTGCATACAGACGCTAGGCGGGAACATAAATTCGCGCATGCTTCAGATGCGCGTAGATAAAGTCTTTCTGGACAAATGCAATATCATCGACAATGGCCAGTTTTTGTGCCGTTACCGAGGTACTATCCAAGCTGGAGATAGCGCTGACCCACTGATGAAGCTCCTACAGATGGCGAGCAAAGTTGGAGGCTTCAAATACGGCGTGTTCGATAGTGATGATTTCGGATGGTATCTCGTCGAATATTACGACAGTTGCAAATACATTTCAAATGATGGTGTGTACCGTTGTAGGAGAGAGGTTAGGTGAAGGCGAGGATTTGTCTATTTTTAGAATATTCCAATTAATGTTGAGGTCGCCTTTTAAATTGCGATAGAGGGTTGATCTATTCACCCCGAACGATTGGGCGACCGTTGTGGGACGCTCGCCCGCATAGATGAACTTGCGAGCATGTTTGACTTGAGCGCTTGTGAGCGCCTTTGGACGGCCTAGACGCGGCCCACGCTTTCGTGCGGCCTGTAGCCCCGCTTGCGTTCGCTCTACGATCAGCGAGCCCTCAAATTCAGCCAGTACGCCCATGAGATGAAACGTCAGGCGGCCTTGAACTGTCGTCGTGTCGATTGACCTGCTCTGACCCGCTCCCTTGAATGGGTACATTCAAGGAAGCGGGTCAGTTCGTAAAAAGAGCTCGTATGGTATTGAAAAAGTGGCCATATGGCCTTACATTGAAGGCGTCTTTCAAAAGGAGCCTCCAATGGAAAATCTTGTCCTGGAGCAGGTGGCGCCGGACCGGCAGGCGGTGGGCCTCAAGGCTTTTGCGCGGATTGCCGATGCATGGTCGTTGACGCTGCGCGAAGCGGCAGCACTTGCCGACATGTCGGAATCCACCTGGAAGCGCGCGAAGAAGCCGGCATTTGCCGGTGATCTGACGCAGGATCAGATGCTGCGTCTCAGCGCGCTCATCGGGCTCTATAAATCGCTGGAGCTTTACTTCAACGAGCCCATTGCACTGCAATGGCCGAGGCTGCCCAATAAGGGCCCTGAATTTGATGGCGCGCGGCCGGTCGATGCAATGATTGCCGGCGGCCTGCCGAAGATCCTGCGCGTGCGGGGATATGTCGATGCGCTCCGGGGCGGCATGTGAAGATCACCCCGGTCAATGACCGCGCGCTGGTCCGCCTGATCCCCGAGACACATCACAAGCCGCCCGTCTTGCGCGGGCTTGTCGACAGCGACGAGGAGATGGCGGTCCTCGCCGAGCTTGAGGGCGAAACCAGCGCGCGGCTGATTGCGGAGCGCCAGGGCAGCCCGGCGCTCGACCGCCGCGAACTGGCCTTCGCCCGGCGCGCGCAGGACCTCAAGCTCTATGGCGAAAGCCACATCAATGCCGCCTTCACCTACACAAGGCCAAGCGGCAACCGCTTCAACAGCGGCAATCGCGGCGCCTGGTACTGTGCGTGGGAGATGCTGACCAGTGCGCAGGAGGTGGGCTTTCACCGGACTCGCGAACTGGGCTTCATCGACCGTTACGAGGATGAAGCGCGCTATGTCGAACTGCTCGCTGATTTCATCGGCGATTTTCCGGATCTGCATGGAGAGGCTCACCCTGCGCTCGATCCTGACCCCGGACATGGCTACCCGGCGGGACAGGCACTGGCGGCGCAGTTGCGCGGGGAAGGCCACCGCGGATTGATCTACCCCTCGGTGCGCCATAAGGGCGGGCGATGCTTCGTCGCCTTTGATCCGGGCATCATTCAGAACGTCCGTCCGGGCGCGAGTTGGAAACTGGTCTGGAACAGTGCGCCGGAATTTGCCATCGAGGGGCTGTAATGTCTTCCGTCAAGGGCCTCGGACGCTGGATGAATAACCGGACAAGCAAGACAATGTTTCCGGTTCGCGCGTCGTGGCCAGTAAACGGCCAATCTTTTGTAAAGCAAATCGTCAATATTGTGCCTAAAGCCTCAATTTTGGGCAATTGTAAACGAATTTTGTGCATCATCCGGTCGCCAACGCCATTGCGAAAGACGCGAGATGTCAAAACCATGTCCGGGATGCCAGAGCGGCGCTAAGCTCGATTTTGAATTCTCCATGGCCTTCCAGCCCATCTATGATGCCGTTCAGGGGCGAGTGTGGGGCTATGAGGCGCTGGTCCGCGGTCTTGATGGCGAAGGTGCCCATTCGGTGCTGTCCAGGGTCAAGCCCGAACAGAAATATGTGTTTGATCAGGCCTGCCGGACCAAGGCGATAGAATTGGCCTCTCAGCTTTTTCCCGACGCCGAAGAGTTGAAACTCTCGATCAACTTCATGCCCAACGCGGTCTATGAACCCGCCGCCTGCCTGCGGGCAACATTCCTGGCGGCCAAGCGTTTCGGTTTCCCGCAGTCCGCGATCATGTTCGAGTTTACTGAGGACGAGGAGGTGTCGGACCCGGCGCACCTCCAGAATATTATCACCGAATATCGCAAGCACGGGTTTGTCACAGCCATTGATGATTTTGGCGCTGGCTATGCGGGTCTTGGCCTGCTCGCCGATTTTCAGCCTGATCTGATCAAGATTGACATGAAGATCGTTCGGGGCATCGACACCAGCCTTGCGCGCCAGGCCGTTGTGTCGGGCATTGTCGGAATTGCCCGGGCGCTCGATATCACCGTTCTGGCAGAGGGCATCGAGACCGAGGAAGAGTTCGCGGTTCTCAAGGCCGCAGGCATTGGCCTGTTCCAGGGCTACTGGTTCGCCCGCCCGGAATTCGAGATGCTTCCACAGGTCAGTTTTTCAAACCAGACGGCACTGCGGTTGACGGCCTGACGACAGCCGCATTCCGACGCCACAACAAGGCCTTATCCGGAAGACGAGAGTCGCCGCATCCGGAAATCCCGCACCTGCCCCACCACCAGTGCGGCAATGAAGAACCCGGTCAGGCACAGCACCATCGTCGGCGCCGGTTCGCTGTTGATGTGGTAGCTGGCGAAAATGCCGATGAGCGCCGAGAGCACCACCGACCCGACGGCCACTGTGAGCATACCGGCAAAGGTGCGCGCAACGAGGAAGGCGATGGCGCCCGGTGCGACCAGCAGCGCGATCGACAGGATGATGCCGACGGCCTTGAGGCTCGCGACAATCATCAGAGCGATCGCCGTGAGCAGCCCGTAATGCAGCCAGCCGGTCCGAAGTCCAATGGCGCGGGCGTGCAGCTCATCAAAGGCCTGGGCCACCAGATCGCGCCATTTCAGCACCAGGAAGCCGCCGCACAGAAGCGCCAGAAAAGCGGTTGTTCCCAGATCGGACCAGGCGACGCCGAGCATGTCGCCGAACAGGATATGGTCGAGATGCAGGCTCGAGCGGACGCTGACATGCAGCACGATCCCGAGACCGAACATGCCGGAGAAGACGATGCCCATCACCGTGTCTTCCTTCACCCGGCTGTTGGCCGAAAGCCAGCCGGTGGCGACCGCGCAAAACAGCCCCGCGCCAAAGGCGCCGACCGCCAGCGGCAGGCCCGCGACAAAGGCCATGACGATGCCCGGCAGCACAGCGTGGCTCATCGCGTCACCCATCAGCGACCAGCCCTTGAGCACCATCAGCGAACTCATCGCGGCCATCGGGATCGCCACCAGGAAGGTGATCAGGAACGCCTTCTGCATATAGGCGAAACGGAACGGATCGAGGAAGAAGTCGACAAGACCCTCCATCACAGCGCCTCCGCTTCCGATGTCTTGGCCGCATCCGGTGTTTGGGCCCTGACTTGCGCCCGCTGGGCCAGAAGCCCGTGCCGTGGTGCGAACAGGAAGGCGAGCAGGAAGATCCCGGTCTGCAGCATGATCACCACGCCGCCCGTCGCGCCATCGAGGAAATAGCTCAGATAGACGCCGGCAAAGCAGGTGATCGATCCCATGGCGACAGCAATCACGATCAGCCTCGGGAACCGGTCGGTGAGCAGATAGGCGGTGGCACCGGGCGTGACCACCAGGGCAATCACCAGAAACGCGCCCACCGTCTGCATCGCCGCCACGGTGGAGGCGGAGAGCAGCGCAAAGAAGATCACCTTGAGCGCGGTGGCCCGGACCCCGATGGCGCGCGCGTGGCTCTCATCGAAGAACACCAGCATCAGATCCTTCCAGATCACCGACAGCACCACGAGTGTGACCGCGCCGATGATCACCAGCTGGGTGGTGTCGGATGGCGTGATCGCCAGCACGTTTCCGAGCACGATTGTCTGCACATTGATCGGCGTCGGCGAGATCGAGACCATGAACAGCCCGAGCGCAAAGAAAGAGATGAAGATCATGCCGATCACCGCGTCCTCGCGCAGCCTCGTGCGCGCCCGTATCAGCAGCATTGCCGCCGCAGCCAGCCCTCCGGCCAGAAACGCGCCGGCTGCGAAGGGCAGACCCAGCATATAGGCGCCAGCCACACCGGGAACGATGGAGTGCGAGAGTGCGTCGCCGATCAGCGACCAGCCCTTGAGCATCAGATAGCACGACAGAAAGGCGCAGATCGCCCCGGTCAGCGCGGACACCCACATGGCGTTGACCATGTAGCTGTAGGAAAACGGTTCGAGCAGGACGCTCATGAGCGCTTGTCCTTGGCGCTCTTGGCTTGAGCCGTTTTTTTCACGGTGGCCTTGGCTTTTCGGGATTTGCGTTCGGTTTCGCCGTAGATGACGAAGGGCCGCTCATCATCGGTAAGCACTGTCACCTGGCGGCTGTCATCATCATCATGCAGATCCTCACCGCCGAGAACGAAGTGCCGGAGCACACCGCCAAAGGCCTTTTGGAGATTTTTCTGGGTGAAGACATCCGCAGTGAGACCTTCGGCCAGAACGGTCCGGTTGATCAACACCGCACGGTCGCAGAATTCCGGCACGCTGCCCAGATTGTGGGTGGAGACCAGCATGACGCGGCCTTCCGCGCGCAGGCCCTTGAGCAGCTCGATGATTTGGTTTTCGGTGGTCACGTCGACACCGGTGAAGGGTTCGTCGAGCAGGATCACCTGGCCCTCCTGGGCCAGTGCCCGGGCCAGGAACACGCGCTTCTTCTGACCGCCGGAAAGTTCGCCGATCTGACGCTTGCGATAGGCGGCCATGCCGACGCGCTCCAGCGCATCATCGACGGCGGCCCGGTCATGCGGCCGGGCCATGCGCAGGAAATTCATGTGGCCGTAGCGGCCCATCATCACCACGTCCTCGACCAGCACCGGAAACGACCAGTCGATCTCTTCGCTTTGCGGCACATAGGCGACCAGGTTTTGTCTCAGCGCTTCACTGACACTCAGTCCCATGATGTTGATCTGTCCGCCGGCAAGCGGCACGAAGCCCATCAGCGATTTGAACAGCGTCGACTTGCCGCTGCCGTTGATTCCGACCAAAGCGGTGATCGAGCCCCGGGGCACGCTGAAGCTTGCGCCATCAAGCGCGCGGTTGCCGTTGCGGTAGACCACGGAGACATCGTGCACATCGAGGCCATGCACTGCAGTCGACTGGGCCTGAATGCTGGCAGGGATGTTCATTGTGTTGCCGTCAATCCGTTGACAATGGTTTGCGATGTGACCCTGAGCAGATCGAGATAGGTCGGCACCGGTCCGTCCGGCGTCGACAGGGAATCCACATACAGAATGCCACCGTAAGCTATGCCGGTTTCGCGCGCCACCTGTTCGGCTGGTTTGGGCGAAACCGTACTTTCGGAGAAAATCACCGGAATGTCATTGTCGCGGATCAAGTCAATGATCCGGCGCACCTGCTGTGGTGAGCCTTGGCTATCGGCGTTGATCGCCCAGATCGATGCTTCCTTGAGGCCGAAATCTGCAGCCAGATAGGAGAATGCGGCTTCGCTGGAAACCAGCCAGCGCCGGGATTCGGGCAGCGCCTCGATCTGCGCCCGGATCGGCGCGAATGTGGCGGTGATTTCGTCCTTGTAACGCGCGCCATTGGCGGCGTAGGCGTCCGCATTGTCCGGATCGGTCTCGGAAAGTGCGCGGACGATGTTGTCGATGTAGATCATCGCATTGCCCGGTGACATCCAGCCATGGGGGTTGGCCCGGCCCTCATAGGCCCCTTCGGCAATGGCAATCGGTTCAATGCCGTCTGACAGCGTGAAGGCGGGCACGTCGCCAAGATTTTCGAGGTAACGTTCGAACCAGGTCTCAAGCCCGAGCCCGTTCCACAGCACAACATCGGCGCCAAGGCCGCGTTTGATGTCTCCGGGCGTTGGCCGGAACATGTGGATTTCCGCGCCCTCGCGGGTGATTGACACCACATCCGCATGCTCGCCGGCGACATTGCGCGCCATGTCGGCAAACACGGTGAAGGAGGTCAGAACCTTGATTTTGGCCGAAGCCGAACCGGCACCGCCCAGGGCCACGAGGACAGAGAGGACGAGAACTTTGATAAACAGCATAGGAGCTTCCTGCGAATGGTTTGCAAAAGGCAATCTATGCTGAATCAGCCCTGTGTCAATGCTTTTGCAAATCATTTGCAACAACGGGGCGAATTTGCTGCACTGCGGCGGAATGTCATCTGCTATGCTCAGCAGGTCACCCCACATATGGGGCGATCAACAGGAGCCTCGAAATGGACGCCTTACTGCTGTCCCGCATACAGTTCGCCGCAAACATCTCGTTTCACATTCTCTTCCCCACCATCACCATCGCGCTGGGGTGGCTGTTGTTGTGGTTCCGCCTCCGGTTCAACCGGACCGGCGACCAGGCCTACATGGATGCCTATTTCTTCTGGGTGAAGGTCTTCGCGCTGTCGTTTGCCATGGGCGTGGTTTCGGGCATCACCATGAGCTTCCAGTTCGGCACCAACTGGCCGGGTTTCATGGAGCGGGTGGGCAACATCGCCGGGCCGTTGCTGGCCTATGAGGTACTCACGGCGTTCTTCCTCGAGGCGGTGTTTTTGGGCATCATGCTGTTCGGGTCCCGCCGGGTTTCGGCGCGGGTGCACACGCTGGCCACCTTTCTGGTCGCGTTTGGCACCACCATGTCAGCCTTCTGGATCCTGGTCCTGAATTCGTGGATGCACACGCCCCAGGGCTTCGAGATGCGTGATGGCGTGGCGCACGCCACCGACTGGTTTGCGATCGTCTTCAATCCGTCGATGCCTTACCGGCTGGTGCATGTGTTGCTCGCCTCCGGCCTGACAGTGGCCTTCCTGGTGGCTGGCCTCTCGGCGCTGCGCTGGCTTGCCGGAGACCGGGCCAAGGGCACATTTCTTGCGCTTCGAACCGGCCTGACCATGGGGGCGGTGCTGATCCCGTTGCAGATCCTTGCCGGTGACCTGCATGGCCTCAACACGCTCGAGCACCAGCCGCAAAAGGTTGCGGCGATGGAGGGCAACTGGGAAACCGGGCCGCGCGTGCCGCTGCTGCTGTTCGCGATCCCTGATGAAGAGGCGCGCGAAAACCGTTTCGAGCTCGGAATTCCCGGAGGCGCCAGCCTGATCCTCAAGCACGACATTGATGGTGTTGTGCCGGGCCTCAATGACTTTGTCGCAGAAGACGGTACGGTGCTGCATCCACCGGTGAAGCCGCTGTTCTTCGCCTTCCGCATCATGGTCGGCGTCGGTTTTGCCATGCTCTTCATCTCCTGGATCGGTGCATGGATGATCTGGCGCCGTGGCGATATCAACCGCCCCATGGCTTATGTTTTGGTGCCCATGGCGCTCTCGGGCTGGGTGGCAACGCTTGCCGGTTGGTACACCACCGAGATCGGTCGCCAGCCCTGGTTGGTCGATGGTGTGCTCAAGACTTCGGACGCTGTAGCGGCACTGCCTGCAACCTCCGTCGGGATCACCCTGGTGGCCTATCTGCTGGTCTATGCCGGCCTGATCACAGCCTATCTGTCGGTGATCATCGCGCTTGCGCTGAAAGCAGCCAAAACGCCGCATGAAGCGCCGCCCGGCATCAACACTGCCGGTATCAATCCCGACCCTGCGATGGTGCTTGGACTGGAGGGCAACGGCCGTGGCTGAGTTTCAATGGAGCGAGTGGCTGCCCTATATCTTCGCTGCCCTGATGGGCATTGCGATCCTGGTCTATGTCATTCTCGACGGGTTTGACCTGGGCATCGGCATCCTGTCGCCGCTTGCCGATGACACCCAGAAGGACCGCATGGTCTCGGCCATCGGTCCGTTCTGGGATGCCAATGAAACCTGGCTGGTGCTCGCCGTCGGTCTGTTGCTGGTGGCATTCCCGGTCGCCCATGGTGTCATCCTGACCACGCTTTACTTCCCGGTCGCCGTTCTGTTGATCGGCCTGATCCTGCGCGGCGTCGCCTTCGAGTTCCGTGCAAAGGTCAGCCTGGACGCGAAACCGTCCTGGAACCGCATGTTCTTCATAGGGTCGTTGATGTCGGCTCTGGCGCAGGGATACATGCTTGGCCTCTATGTGCTGGGACTGGACACCAGCTGGCCGGCGGTCGGCTTTGCAGCGCTTGTCGCGGTCTGCCTTGCGGCCGCCTATGCCGCGATCGGGGCCGCCTGGCTGATCCACAAGACCGAAGGCACGCTGCAGGTCCGGGCGGTCAAATGGCTGCGTGCCTCGCTTGGCCTGGTGGCGCTTGGCATGGCGGCGATTTCGCTGGCCACCCCGCTGGCCAGCACCCGGATATGGGATCGTTGGCTGGGCTTTCCCGAAAGCCTCATCCTGGCACCTCTGCCGATCCTGACGGTGGCGCTGTTTGTCTGGCTGTGGCGGCTGTCGGGGCGCATGCCGCTTGAGGGCGATCGGTTGAACCTGGCGCCATTTGCGGCGCTCGCGGGCATCTTCGCGCTTGGCTTTGCCGGACTTGCCTGGTCGTTCTATCCCTATGTGGTGCCGGGCCAGATCACCATCGCGGAGGCCGCAAGCGCGACCGAAAGCCTGGCGATCATTCTGGTGGGAACACTTTTCGTGCTGCCGGTGATTACGGGCTATTCGATCTGGGCCTACCGGATCTTTGGCGGCAAGGCTGTGGACTTGCGTTACGACTGAGCTCTCGCCAGCAGCGTCTGGACCGTCAGGAACTGCCAAGCAGGGTGTTGCGATCGATCAGGTACTTGTCAAACAGCGGCAGGCTGGCTGCGCCCAGGGCGCGGGCGAGGTTGCCGACGGTGCCTGGCAGGATCTTGGGCAGTTCCAGGCCGCGCAGATCGTAGCGTTCGACTTCGGCGCGCGTCGCCTCCACAATCCTGGCGCGGACGTCAGCCGGCAGCCCGCCATCAATGATGGCATGCTCGAAGTCGATGACCGCCGTTGCCGAGACGATCGCCTGGGCCAGGCTGCGGGCCACGATTGCAATCCATATCTCCAGAAAGTCTTCAAACCCCTGCCAATCCTCGGGATTGTTCCACAGCGGTGACGGGTCGATGCCCCGATCCCTGAGCATTCGCTCGAGCACCATGATCGAGGCACGGTCGAGCAATTGCACCGAAGTGCCTTCAGGGCCTGTGACCGGCAGGGGACCAAGCGCCCCCGCATTTCCGGTGCGGCCGGAATAGACACTGCCATTGAGCACAACGCCACCGCCGAGAAATGTGCCGATGTAGAGATAGAGGTAATCGCTCAGGCCTTCGTACTTGCCAAAGACAAGCTCCGCGGCACAGGCCGCGGTGGCATCGTTTTGCAGGTAGACAGGCATGTCGCACACTGCAGCAAGTTCGGCCCTGAGATCACAGCTACGCCACAACTCCATCTCGTCGCGTGGGGCACCGGCCTGTTCGGCCCAGTTCCACAGTTCGAACGGTGTGGCAATGCCAAGTCCGGCAACCCGCGTGCGAAGATGCTCTGGCAGGGCGTCGAGCAATTCTCCAAGACCGTCCAAGGTAAAGTCGATGATCAGCGGCGGCGTTGGCCATGGGTAGCTCTTGCGCAGTGTTGCCTTCGGCTGGCCGAGGAAATCGATCAGGATCAGTTCGGCTGAGCGGCGGCCTACCTTGAGACCCACAAAAAAAGCGCCATCGGGATTGATCGACAGTGGTACGGATGGTTGTCCGACTTTGCCGCGGATAGGCTCGCCCTTGACGATAAGGTCCTCTGCCTCGAGTTCGCGCATGAGCACCGATCCGGTCTGGGCCGACAATCCCGTCATGCGCGAAATGTCCGTCTTAGCCAGACTGCCGTGCGCGTAGACGAGGCTGAGCACAAGACGCTGATTGTATGCCCTCAGGCCGCTCTGGTTCGAGCCCCTGAGCGATGGGATAACTGTGCCCGCTCGGTCCCAACCGGCGCTCTTGTCAAAAGGCATTTGGCAGTTCCCTCCCGGCATGCGTGTCATGAAACACGGCCTCCCCTAGAGTACACAATGCAACAACCGTTTGATGTAGTCAATAAGTAAACAAAAGTGAATTATTTATTGACAGGCTGGATGAAACTGTGGTGTCATGTGAGTGACGTCGAAAATGACAGTGAGGATCTGTCGTTTGACGCATATACAGACTGACTTGCTTCAAAAAATCCTGGGAGGATGACATGAAATCAATTTCCGCACTCAAGACGACTCTGCTTGCCGCCGCCGCATTTGGCGCGATGGCCGCGGCACCTGCCTATGCCGGCGGCCACAGCGTGGGCGCCTGCCTCATCACCAAGACCGATACCAACCCGTTCTTCGTCAAGATGAAGGAAGGCGCTGAAGCCAAGGCCGCCGAACTCGGTGTTTCGCTCAAGTCCTATGCCGGTAAGGTTGATGGTGACCACGAAACCCAGGTTCAGGCCATTGAAACCTGCATCGCAGACGGCGCTAAAGGCATCCTGCTGACTGCGTCCGACACATCGTCCATCACCACTTCTGTGCAGCAAGCCCGAGACGCTGGCCTGTTGGTCATCGCTCTGGATACGCCATTGGAGCCAATCGATGCGGCTGACGCCACATTCGCCACTGACAACTTCCTTGCTGGCGAGTTGATCGGCAAATGGGCTGCAGCCACGCTTGGCGACGAAGCCGCGAACGCAAAGATTGCGATGCTTGACCTGGCCATCAGCCAGCCATCCGTTGGTGTTCTGCGTGACCAGGGCTTCTTGCAGGGCTTTGGCATCGATCTCGGCGACCCGAACAAATGGGGCGATGAAACCGATCCGCGCATTGTCGGCAACGACGTGACCGCCGGTAACGAAGAAGGTGGCCGCAAGGCGATGGAAAACCTTCTTGCCAAGGATCCGATGATCAATGTTGTCTACACCATCAACGAGCCTGCCGCTGCCGGCGCATATGAAGCGCTTAAAGCCATCGGTCGTGAAGGTGACGTGCTGATCGTGTCTGTGGACGGCGGCTGCCCTGGCGTCCAGAACGTCGCAGACGGCGTGATCGGTGCAACTTCGCAGCAGTATCCTCTGTTGATGGCGGCCTTGGGCGTTGAAGCCATTGCAGCATGGGCAAAGGACGGCACCAAGCCGGAAAACACCCCCGGCAAAGACTTCTTCGATACCGGCGTTTCGCTGGTGACCGACAAGTCTGTTGACGGCGTCGAGTCAATCTCTGTCGCTGAAGGCAAGGATCGCTGCTGGGGCTGATCCCGCATCACGACTATTCGAAGGGGCGAAAATTCGCCCCTTCGATGTAGACGGGAAACGGCAAGCCTGACTACAATTGCCGCATAGCGCGCACGAAGATGCCGAACCACATTCATTTCGGGGGGAACATGCATGTCCGAGACCTCTAAGGGGCAGGACTTTGAGTCCGATTTGTCCAAAGCAGCCCAGAGCGTTGCCGAATTTGACAGCAACCGTCGTGGATCTATCGACAAGCTGCAGCATGTGCTCCACGAGAATCCTGCCCTTGTTCCCCTGATCGTTCTGGTCATGTCATTGCTGGTCTTTGCAGTGCTGGTCGGAGAGCGCTTCTTCTCGCCCTTTGCCATGACCCTGATCCTGCAACAGGTGCAGATTGTCGGCGTTCTGGCTGCGGCGCAAAGCCTGATCATCCTCACGGCCGGTATCGACCTTTCCGTCGGCGCCATTGCGGTTCTCTGTTCCGTTGTTATGGGGCAGGTGACCTTTCGCTATGGCATTCCCGCATCCCTCGCCATTCCCATCGGCCTGCTTGCCGGGACGCTGATTGGCGCTGCAAGCGGCTGGCTGGTCGCGCGGGTGAAACTGCCTCCCTTCATCGTGACGCTGGGCATGTGGCAGATCGTGCTTGCCGCCAACTACATTTACTCTGCCAATGAAACGATCAGAAGCCAGGATATCGAGGCGGAAGCGCCCCTGCTGCAGTTCTTCGGGACAAGCTTCAAGGTCGGTGCCGACGAGGCCGGTCGCGGTGGCGCGACGATAACCCTTGGTGTCGTCTTCATGGTCTTTCTGTTTCTATTGCTGACCTATGTGCTGCGCCACACGGCGTGGGGCCGGCATGTCTATGCCGTTGGCGATGATCCGGAGGCGGCGGAACTGGCCGGCGTCAACGTCAAACGCACCATCATTTCCGTCTATGCTGTGGTTGGCCTGATCTGCGCCTTTGCCGCTTGGGTGATGATCGGACGCTTCGGCTCCGTCTCTCCCTCTGCCACCACCGGTGTGATCGGCAATATCCAATCGATCACCGCTGTGGTGATTGGCGGCATCTCCCTGTTTGGCGGACGTGGCTCTATCCTTGGGGCCTTGTTCGGCGCCTTGATCGTGGGCGTCTTCGAACTTGGCCTGCGCATGTACGGTGCGGATCCCCAGTGGACCTTCCTGCTTATCGGCGTGCTCATTATTGGCGCGACAACCGTGGACCAATGGATCAGAAAGGCGGCAGCATAATGGAACCCATCCTCAAAGGTGTTGGCCTGACCAAACGCTATGGCCGTGTGACGGCTTTGGACAACTGCAATTTCGAGCTTTATCCCGGGGAAATCCTCGCGATCATCGGCGACAACGGTGCTGGCAAATCCAGTCTGATCAAAACTCTCTCCGGGGCCACTGTCCCGGATGCAGGCGAAGTCTATCTCGAAGGCAAAAAGGTCCATTTCAGCAACCCGATTGCGGCCCGCGAGCATGGCATCGAGACCGTCTATCAGACCCTCGCCATGTCCCCTGCCTTGTCCATCACAGACAACATGTTCATGGGGCGCGAGCTGCGCAAACCCGGTTTTCGCGGCAAGATTCTCCGCCAATTGGACCGTCCCGCGATGGAGAAATTCGCCCGCGACAAACTCAGCGAGCTGGGTCTGATGACGATCCAGAACATCAAGCAAGCGGTTGAAACCTTATCGGGTGGACAGCGTCAGGGGGTCGCCGTGGCCCGGGCCGCGGCCTTCGGCTCCAAGGTGATTATCCTTGATGAACCGACCGCAGCGCTTGGGGTGAAGGAAAGCCGCCGGGTTCTCGAACTGATCCAGGATGTGCGTTCCCGCGGCATCCCGATCATTCTGATCTCGCACAACATGCCGCATGTCTTCGAAGTCGCCGACCGGATTCATATTCACAGGCTCGGCAAACGGCTCTGCGTGGTCGATCCGAAGGATTACACCATGTCCGACGCCGTGGCCTTCATGACCGGCGCCAAGGAACCTCCGCAAGACCAGATTGCCGCTTGAGGCAGCCTGTGAACCTCGCAGACAACACTCGGCGGATTGCCGATCTGGCGCTCGAAAGGGCAGGCAACCGGCAACGCTTCATTCTGGCGTTGGCGGGCCCGCCCGGGGTTGGCAAATCCACGCTGTCTGACGCGCTCGTCGAGGAGTTTGCCCGGCGCGGCCAGCCTGCCGCGGTGGTTCCGATGGATGGTTTTCATCTTGACAATGCGGTGCTCGACGCGCGTGGTGACCGCCATCGCAAGGGTGCGCCCTTCACCTTCGATGCGGACGGGTTCGCAGCGCTGATGCGGCGTCTTGGCAGGGAACCGGACCGCGACATCGCCATCCCGGTGTTTGACCGCGAGCTTGACCTGTCACGCGCCGGTGGCCGCATCATCGAGCCGGGTCACCGCTTCCTGATCGCCGAAGGCAACTACCTTCTGCTTGACCAGCCCCCCTGGCGGGAGATGGGGGGGCTGTTCGACATGAGCGTAATGCTCACGGCGAGCCCGGAGGTGTTGAGCCAGCGGCTGATCCAGCGCTGGCTCGATCATGGCCTCTCCGCCCCGGAAGCCACAGCGCGCGCGCTGGGCAATGACATCCCGAACGCCGAATTGGTGTTCCAGTCATCGAGGGCCACCGATGTTCTGCTCGAAAGCGGGAGCTGACTTGCGTCTTTATAAGCTGAGAAGGTCTCGCCAGCTACGGCCGCTTTATCACTTTGAAAGGGTGCATGTATGTTGTCGCTCAATTGAATCCAACTGAGCGCGAGATGCATGTCTTATGACGTTAGCGTCTGCTTTCGGGTATCAGGCCCCTGGGCGCAAACCGCAGTACCAGCAGCATGATCACACCCATCGCCATAAGACGCATATAGGCCGCACTGTCGAGCAAATGCAGGCGCAGCGGGTTAGCTTCATCCATGCCGGATGTCATCTGATCGATAAACCACAATCCAACAGGCTCTGCTTCGACCCAGAAAAACCATACGAGGAAGCCGCCAAGTACAGCGCCCCAATTGTTGCCCGAACCGCCAATGATCACCATTGCCCAGATCAGGAAGGTGAAGCGCAACGGATTATAGGTTCCCGGCGTGAATTGACCATCAAGGGTCGTGAGCATGGCGCCCGCAATGCCAACCACGGCTGACCCCAGAACAAACACCTGCAGGTGTCGCCCCTTGACGTCCTTGCCCATGGCTTCAGCCGCGGTCTCATTGTCACGGATAGCCCGCATCATGCGGCCCCATGGAGACCGAAGCGCGGTTTCGCACAGAAACAAGAGGATGAGGAGAACGATGGCAAACAGGCCGGTATAAGCCAGCTTCACAACGATAGAGGACAGTTCGACCGCGCTCATTTCGAAATAGGCAGCCCATGATTGGAACACGGGCGATTGCTGTATTTCTACCTCGTAGGGAACAGGATAGGGGCGCGGCAGGCCAGTAACGTTTTTCACGCCCCGCGTCAGCCAGTCCTCGTTCTTCAGGACAGCAATGATGATTTCAGAGATGCCGAGCGTTGCAATCGCCAGATAGTCCGAGCGCAGGCCCAGCGAAACCTTGCCAATAAGCCAGGCCGCACCGCCAGCGAAAAGGCCACCGACAAGCCAAGAGACTATGATGGGGAGCCCAAGGCCGCCAAGATATCCGGTCGCGGCGGAATCGATGCTCTCGATCGCTTCGACAGCAGGGTCGAAGAAGTAGCGCGCGCCGAAGTACCCGCAAACGGCGATGATCGTCACCAGAACGCTTCGCCGTCGCCCTTTCATCGTTTTGTACACCCACACGATCAGGGCGATGGTCACGGCAACAACAGCGATTGCAACCATTATTCCGGGTCCGCCAACAGCTATGGTTGCCGAAACGGGCTCCATGGAAACCAGCACCGCGGCAACTCCGCCAAAGGCTGCAAATCCCATGATTCCAACGTTCAAGAGGCCCGCATAGCCCCACTGAATGTTGACGCCCAGCGCCATGATGGCGGAGATCAGGCAAAGGTTGAGAATGGCAAGCGCAAGCGACGGGCTCTGGACCACGCCGACAGTGACAAGCAATATGGCCATAAGGGCAAAGAGCGACGAAATTCGGATGCTGTTGCTCATACCGATTGCCCCCTGAAGATGCCGGTTGGACGCACCAGAAGAACCACCACGAGAATGACGAATGACACCGCGAATTTGTACTCGGTGGACAGCAACTGCACCAGGCCGTCGGGCACATAATCACCCGGTGTGAGATAGGTGAGAACTCTCTTGTAGGCGAAGGTGACCGTGATCTCCGAGAACGCAATGACGAAGCCACCGGCAACAGCGCCAATCGGGCTTCCCAGCCCGCCAACAATCGCTGACGCGAAGATCGGCAAAAGCAATTGCAGATAGATGAATGGCTTGAACGTCTTGTCCAGACCATACATGGTGCCCGCAATCGTCGCCAGCGCTGCAGCCAATGTCCATGCAATCAGGACGACCCGCTCAGGGTTGACACCGGACAGCAGAGCCAGGTCCTCATTGTCGGAATAGGCGCGCATGGATTTGCCGGCGCGTGTCCGGTTGAGAAACCAGAACAGCGCGGCAACACAGATCAGCGTTACCACGACAGTGATGCCCTGTGTCGTGCGCAGTGCGATACCTTCGTCCAGGCCCGACCATTCCCTGAATTCACGTGCCGTGAAGATGAAGCGGGCGCCATCTCCCATATTGCGGTCGTCCGGCCCGATGATGAAGCGGATGAGCCCGCTGTAGAAAAACATCACGGCAAGCGACACGATCAGAAAAATGACTGGCGGTGATTTCTTGGCGCGATGGAACCGGTACACGATGCGGTCGGTTCCCAGCGCCAGCAAGACAGTACCCAGTATGCCAAACGGCAATGCCAACAGCTCAGTGGGCAAAAAGCCCAGCGAAATGCCTTGTGCCTGCAAAAACCACGTCACCAGGATGACCGTCATGGTGCCAAACGCCATCATTTCGCCATGGGCGAAATTTGAGAACCGCAAGATGCCGTAGATCAGCGTCACACCCAGAGCACCAAGCGCAAGCTGTGAGCCGTAAGCAAGCGCCGGAATGACGAGAAAGTTGGACAGCAACGCCAGAGCGTTCAAGATTTCCATATCAATCAACCACCCAGAAACGCTTTGCGAACATCAGGGTCATTCAGCAGCGCTTCACCCGTGTTCGTGTAGAGATTTGCCCCCTGAGCAAGCACATAGCCCTTGTCGGCAATGTTCAGCGCCTGTTTGGCGTTCTGTTCGACCATCAGAATGGCAATACCGCTGCGCGCAATCTCGATGATCCGGTCAAAAAGCTCGTCCATCACGATCGGTGAAACACCGGCTGTGGGTTCGTCGAGCATCAGCACTTTTGGCTGTGTCATCAACGCGCGCCCGACCGCAACCTGCTGACGTTGGCCACCGGACAATTCACCGGCGGGCTGGTTCCGTTTTTCCTTCAGGATCGGGAAAAGGTCAAAAACCTGGGCCATCGTATCGCGGGCATCATCGGTGCGGATGAATGCGCCCATCTCGAGATTTTCCTCGACAGACATCGAGCGGAAGACGTTGTTGTTCTGCGGCACAAATCCCATGCCCTTTTGCACGCGCGCTTGCGGGCTCAAAGATGTGATGTCTTCGCCCTCCATTGTCACCTTGCCGGCGCGCAGATCAAGCATCCCGAAAACGGCCTTCATTGCGGTGGACTTTCCGGCGCCGTTGGGACCCACGACAACAGCAATTTCACCGCGCTCAACGCCGATCGTGCAATTGTGCAGAATATCGGCTGCCCCATAGCCGCCGGTCATGTCTTTTCCCAGCAAGAAGCTCATTGCACTGCGGCTTTCGCTGGTTTGTTTTTGAGCCCCGTGCCCAGATAGGCTTCGATGACCTCTTCATTTTTCTTGATGTCTTCGGCAGTGCCTTCCGCCAGAACGGTGCCTTCGGCCATGCAGATAACCGGGTCGCAAAGCCGCGAGATGAAGTCCATGTCGTGTTCGATCATGCAAAATGTATAGCCGCGCTCTCGATTGAGGCGCAGAATCGCATCGCCGATCGTGCCAAGCAGCGTGCGGTTCACGCCTGCGCCAACTTCATCCAGAAAAACGATTTTCGCGTCCACCATCATGGTGCGGCCAAGCTCGAGCAGCTTCTTCTGTCCTCCAGACAGATTGCCCGCGAGTTCATCGGCAACATGGGAAATCTCCAAAAACTCGATGACTTCCTCGGCCTTGGCGCGGTTTTTTTCTTCTTCGCGTCGGACCAGGCCTGGCTGTGTCCAGGCTTTGAAAAGTGTTTCACCTGACTGGTGCGGTGGCACCATCATTAGGTTCTCGCGCACGGTCAGCGTCGAAAACTCATGGGCGATCTGAAATGTTCGAAGCACGCCTTGTGCAAAAAGCTCATGTGGGGAGAGCCCGGTTATGTCCTTGCCATCGAGCAGAACGCGCCCGGAAGTGGGGCGGTAGTGCCCTGCAATCACATTGAACAATGTTGTCTTGCCCGCGCCATTTGGGCCGATCAAGCCGGTGATCGAACCGGTTCTGATCGTCAGAGATGCATTGTCAACCGCACGGATGCCGCCAAAATTCTTGTGCAGATTTTCAACTACAATCAACAGTTCACTCTCAATCTTGGAGCTGACAATACAAAAACTGCCCGGATTGAAATCCGGGCAGTTCGAGTTCTGGAAGCGATTAGCGGAACTTCGCTGTCGTGATCTTGCCACCGTCCACAAGGATTTCGCGGAACGAGCCGGCGCTTTCACCGGCGCCGATCAGCTCGACATTTGTTGCGCCAACATAGTCGATGTCCTTGCCTTCAGCCAAAAGCTCGAGAGCCTTGCCAAGTTCACCCGGCAGGATTTTCTCGCCTGGTGCGTTGGCAACGTCCATGACTTTGGACTTGAAATCGGCGCTGTTAGAAGAACCGGCAGCCTGCATGGCGAGCATGATCAAAGCCGCGGCGTCATAAGATTCACCGACATAGGCATCGATCTTGATGCCTGCGCCTTCTGCCATCTTGTTGAACATGGCCGCGCCTTCACTGTCGGTGCCTGCGATCGTGCCGTAGGAGCCGTTCAGGCCATCGCCGATCGATGCCGGCAGGGAATCGCCCACCATGCCGTCGGGAAGAACGAAGGTTTCAAAAGCACCCGAGTCGAGTGCCGCCTGAATGATGCCCTTGCCGCCCTGATCAAGGTAGCCGGCAACGATCAAGACATCTCCGCCAGCCTGAGCCAAAGCGCCGACTTCAGCGGAGTAATCGCCTTTTCCATCTTCATGAGAAGAATCGATGGTGATCTTGATGCCGGCTGCCTCAGCATTGGTTTTGATGCTCTCAGCCAGACCCTTGCCGTAGTCGTTGTTTGTGTAGGTCAACGCGACCGATGTGACACCCTTTTCCTTCAGCACGTCTGCAAGCACCTGGCCCTGGCGGGCGTCGGACGGCGCTGTGCGGAAGAACAAGCCGTCATCTTCCGCATCCGAAAGAGCAGGGGATGTTGCAGATGGGGAGATCATCACGATGCCATTTGGCCGCGCAACGTTCTGCAGGATGGCGCCGGTCACACCGGAACAGTCAGCGCCAAAAATCGCGCTCACATTGTCGGATGTGATCAGACGTTCGGCAGCTGCAGAGGCGGCTGCAGCGTCAACACAAGTCGAGTCGCCACGCACAGGCGTCACAGTCGAACCGCCAAGGAATTTTCCGCTGTCGGAGACTTCCTTCATGGCCAATTCGCCACTTGCGCCCATGCCTGGCGTCAAGGATTCGATAGGTCCGGTGAAACCAAGGATGACGCCGATTTTGACGTCCTCAGCGGAAGCAGCACTTGCCATAAGGACCGCTGTCAGCGCTGTTGTGATTAGAAGGTTTTTCACTCTCATACTCCTCAATAGGGCAAAAATTCGTCCCAATTTGAACTGATATCCGCCGCACGGGTTTCAGCATAGCGGGAATTTTGCACGCGTCGATTTTTTTTTCAAATCACCGTCCGGCCAAGGCAATGAGCAAGCCCTTCGGAGAGTTTCATTCAGGCATCAGAAAAAGGGGAGTAGGCAAAAGGTAAATTGGGCGCGTCAAGGATCAGTGGCCCCAGGAGAAAAGCCGCACAGTGGCCGGATGTGAACGAGAGATCGAAAAAAATGAGAACCACAACAGAGTGGAGACCCCGGGCGTTCAACCTTAGGGGAAATCGCCACGTTCAAGCATATCTGCCAAAGGCAGCATAGCTTTAGCGCACGCGGTTGTTCACAACGCGCCAGTTGGAAAAGCCCTGCACTGGGCCGCTTGATCAGGATTGTTGGCTGTTGCCAGCTCCCGTTTCAAATCAGTCAAGCCGAGGCGAGTTCCACCTCGGCCATCGCGGGCACTGTGCTTGCCTGGGCTGCTTTCCCGCTGGTGATGGCGTCGATAATTCGCGGATAGTCGCAGCCGTGCTTGTCGGCAAGCGTTTTCCACCAGTCGTCGGTCTCGAAAACCTCCCGCGCCGCATTGGCGTGCTTCAGTGCCAGATCCCGCTCACCGAGCGCCGCGTGGCACTGACCGACATAGAGATGACCGAAAGCGTGGTCGGGATATTTGTCGACAACGTTTTTCATGTAGTGCAGCGCGATGTCGTAACGCCCGATTTTCATATTGTGGTTTTCGACAAAATTGACCCGCAACTGGGTTTCGTAGGCAAAGGCCTCAAGCTTCACGGGATCGATTCCCGGAGCCCGTATAACTGACTTCGTCGCGACGAAATTCTCATTGGCTGTGTTTTCGATGTATCCGTTTTCAACACAGATATCGTAGAGTCGGCTGCCGAAGATCGGGATCGCCAGATAGATATGGATCCAGTCAAACCCGTTCTCGAGCAGCATTTCGAGCGTTTCCTGCCGGTGTTCGTCCTGCTCGCCAGGTAGACCGGTGACGATGAAAACATGGGACCGCACGCCGTGCTTGCGCAGCGCCTCCACCGCGGGCTTGATCAGCTTCTTCTTCAGTGGTTTTTTAATGATGTTGTTGAGCACATGGTCCGAGCCGGACTCGACGGCAAGCGCGACGGCCGAGACGCCTGCCTCGGCCAGCAGTTTCGCCATCTCGTCGTCAATCGCGTAAACCGCGGCGCCATTCGGGAACTCGCATCGGATCCCGAGTTTCGCCAGTTCCCGAAGCAGACGCCTGGCGCGATCCTTGTCGTGAAAGAAGTGATCATCCTCAAGCATGAGAACGGTCATGCCGAATTCATCGCGCATGCGCTTGGCGTCCGCCACAACGCGTTCGACCGACATGAAACGGACCTCGCGGCCATGCAGGGACGGGTTGGAACAGAACACGCAGAGAAATGGACAGCCGCGGGAGGTGTGGATTGCCATTTCCCGCTTAGGCTGGTCGGTGTAGCGCTTGTCGATGCCGCGCTGATTGTAATTGTCCAGATCGATGATCGAATAGTTCATCGGCGGGATGTCATCGAGATCGGCGATGAAATCATGTGCAGGGAATTTCCCGCGCTCGATACCGGCCCGATCAATCCAGGAGCGGTGGGTCGCGATCACTTGCATCGGGTCGTCTGAATCGATCAGCGTCTTGAGCGGAAGTTCACCCTCACCCTTGCAGATGGCGTCGAGATCCGGGCAGGTTTCGAGCATCAGCTTGTAGGCGGCTGAAGGCAGTCCTCCGCCGGCAATGGTAAGGATCGCCGGGTTGAAATCCTTGACACCCTTTACCAGGCTCTGGATGTAGCCGGACGATGAATTGAACAGCGCAGAGACGCCGACGATATCGGGTTCGAAATCTTCCAGGACCGCCTGCAGCTCGGCATTGAAGACTTCCTGGTGCGCTTCCACCGTCTGGGTTTCCACCAACCGCTTCAGCGTCACATTGAGATCGACCAGCCGCATTTCGCCCAACTGCTCGCAATGCTTGGTGAGATAAGCCTGCATCGACAAAATTCCGTAAGGAATGGTGAAGGCGGGCAACACGGCGGCACGATGCTTGTCGAGATAGTCGTTCGCGTTGAAATAGGGTGGAATGATAAAGAGCAGTTTTTTCACTGGTCAGACTCCCGGTGCGCGGCTGGACCAATTGTCGCCGCCTATGGTCGGTTTATGAACAGTCATCATAGACGCCCCTCGAGCAGTGGAATCGGAAACATCATCGTGTTGAGTATGTCATAATACTCTGCTGCTGATGTAGCGCCGCCAATCTCCATGTCCATCTTGAGATCTTTCTCGTGAAGCCCGACAAAATGCGGGAGGTCGGAGCGATGCTTGTATTTTGGATCAAATGACGCAAGAGCCTCCTTGCCACGCCATTCAATGATTGCCTTCCGATAACCTTCCTTGCGTTCTTCAAAGAGCGCGCGATCAAAGTGCCCTTCGCAGTTCCGAGCGCAGGCTTTGATGAAGTTGTCTTCCCACCCGGTGATTTCGATCCCCTGCTCCTGTTTGAACGCTTCGATCACATGGCCAATCTGTGCCGTGAGTCCAAGCTCCACAGGAAACGGGAAATTCGAGGCTTCCATGTGGCCGTCCATTTCAGTGCGGAAGACCTTGAACAACTCCTTAGCTGCGTTCGCATCGCGCAAGCCCATGCTGTTTGATGCCTTGCAGGCGCCAAATACCGACATCGGGCGCTCAAAATACACAAAGGCGCTGGCCACCATAAGCGTTCGGCAGATGTTGTCGTAATCGACAATCGGATGGCCGAAATACTGTCCAGTGAAGGTATCGCGGATATCGTCGAGCAGAGCCCGTTTGACCGCACCGTGATAGACACCATATGGACAACTTGGACGGTCAGATGCCTCTTGCCAGAAGAACAGCTTGCGGATCATGTCTTCCTTCTTGAGACCCACCAGATGGCTTCCAGTCGGCATGGTGGTGTTTTCGCGGCCTGTACGGGCGTCTGGCCAGGTGAAATAGAGCCGCCCCCAGGTCAGCGTGTCGACATTGGGGACTCTGGACATGGTGACCCGAAGCACTTCGCACAATTCGGGGTCGAGATAGTCATCATCCCCAATGAAACTGATCCATTCGCCGGATGTTTGAGGAACCATACGCTCCCAGTTGGCCCTCATCGACAGGACTTGGTCTTCCGGTGGCAGCAACTTCAGACGGTGATCAGCCGCTTCGGCGGCAAATTGTGCCAATGGGGCTGGGTCGTCAGAGTTGTCTGCGAGAACCACCTCGAAGTCTTGCCGTTCCGACATGAGCATCGCCCGCACCGCAGATATGGCGTAAACCTGCCGGTTGCGGGTTGGTATGCAAATGGACAGCATGGTCATGCCGCAAACGCCTGTCTTCCGGAGGCCACATGCTCAACTGGCATCACGAAACTCTGGGCAAAGCGGTAGAATTCTGACGGAGTGGCAGCTTTGAGCCTGCTTTCGCGAATATAGATGCTCCCCTTGAACACACCGCAAAGTTGGTTTTGCGAGTTGGATGGAACGAACACTTCCGGCGGGTTGAAATGCTTGCTCCAAGCCCCGCCTTCGAAGGCTGCGAAGCCCCGACGCAGACCTTCCACCTTGATTTCGTATTCCTCAACAGTTCGCGACGACAGGCATTCATGCACGGCGGCATGGGCGAAATTCTCCTGGAAGCCTTCATTGTCGACGTCATACTTGCGGCAGAACCACCACGTTGCCGCGGCAATGGATGAGATGATGGCGAGGCCCGGCAGTCTGGGTGAAAACGGAAAGTCGTCTTCCTGAATTGGTTGGCCATCCCCCAGTTCACGATAGAAATCGTCAGCCAGCTTCTTCATGAGCTCAAACGACTGGGTGCTGGCCGAATTGGAAGCTCCGCAGGCGCCAAGAACCGAGAGCGGTCGTTGGCAGTGCACCAGTGTCTTGGCTTCGCGGATCACCTTGCAACTGTTGTCAAAATCAACTGTCGGATGCTCAAAATAGCGATTGGAGTATTTTCGCTTGATCCGCTCCATCAGTGAGCGCCGCACCGCGCCATGGTAGATCCCAAAACCGCAGGAGGGACGTTTCTCCCGCTGGCTCCAGCGGAACAGGTGATCGTGGAGAATTCTCTTTTTGGGGATGTAGGTCTCGTGACCGGTAGGTACAGATGCGAGCGTGGCAATGGTCCTGTTGTCGGGCCAATTGTAACTCATCCGCGCCCAGCTGACGGCTTCAAGGTCGTTGTACTCCCTTTCGTACCGGCGCAAGATCTGAATGAGGCTTGGCTCAATGTGATCGTCATCGCCGATGATGGTCACCCACCTGCCGCCGACCTCAGCCACGGTGCGTTCCCAATTGTCGACCATTGACAGGACGTTCTGCTCCGGCGGCAGAAGTCGAAAGCGGTCATCTTTCAAGTGGTTGCGAAAGAAATCATCAAGGATTGCAGGATCGTCTGAATTGTCGGCGACAAGGACTTCGAAGTCCGTTTCGCGCGATTCCGCGATCGCCTTGAGCGCTTCGATGCAATAGCTCTGCCGGTTCCGCGTCGGAATGCAGATCGTAAAATACACCAAAACAGATGCTCCCATTTGCCATCACGCGCCTTGTTTCTCGCAAGATTAGCTTGTGTGACGCTGACTCGCTGTCGGAAAGAGATGGGCACCGCTGCCGGCCAATCCGGTTTCCGCAGGACATCCGGTGGCATCAGGCTGTGACATCAGCTCCAGAATTTGCCGGGCTGAAACAGATTATCGGAGTCTGCCTGGGTCAAATTACGGATCGCATTGGATTGTCGGAGCCTGGTCGAGATCGGGATAATAAGTCTCAAAATGGGCGAGGCTGCCCTTGGAAGCCGATTGTGCCTCTTGTAAGCCAGTGTAGCGGGCGCATGACCCGCCCTGTAACGCCGCATGCCAGTCTCGCGGTGTCTGGCCGAGGGTGGTGGCGAAGTTGTGTGTTCGTTTCGGCCGCGCCATGGTTGATCGCCAAAGCGTGCGAAACGCGGCGAGCGAGCGTTCAGGCGTTTTGATCTCGCTGACTTCCTTGCATGCTGCCTCGCCCATCCGGCTGACATCATGAGGGTGCTCGAGCATCCAGTTCAGCAGCTCAACGGCATGGTCGACTGATTGCGCCACCAGACCGGTTTTACCATCGCGCACGATTGCCAGTTCGCATGGATTGGCCAGCACCAAAGGCGCGCAACCAAGTGACATGGCCTCGACCAGCGCGTTCTCAGCCGTGCCGAAATGGAATGGTTGCAACAGATACAGAAAAATCGAGGTCTCAAGAAGGGCGTCCCTCGGGTCATCGCTGTGGCCGCGCAGCCGAAAACGTTCAGGATGCGTCATCTCGGCAATGGCGTTGTGTACCGGGCTTAAGGCATCCACACCGCCCCAGACATCGACCGCTGCATCGCTGTGCACGATCCGGTCGATGACATCCATCATTGCGGGATTCATCTTGGTGAACTCGACCGTGCCCAGATAGCTGATCCCGCGTCCATTTCGTTTCCGTTGTTGGTTCCCGTCCGTGCTGGCATACCCGAAGCCGCTGTTGATCACTTCGGTGCGGGCAACGGCTTCCGTCTTCAATCCGGCCAGGTTGCCGGCAAGCCTGGAGCACTCGGACGTAAAGACGAACTGGTCCGCCGTTTCGATCAGGCCCGTGGGTATGAAAGGCGCGTTGATCCCTGACACATGGCTCCAGAGCACGGTGCGCATTGCGGGCAGGGGTGAGCCGGCCAGAAGGCCACACATCAACGGATGGTTCCACCATTCGAACTGAACCAGGTCGGCGCTGCTCATCAGATCGCGAACCAGTCCCATGTCTTGGGCGATGCTCACCGCTGCGCCGCTGCGGCGGATGGCATCGACATGGCGGGTATCACGCGGCGCTTCCAGAAGCACATAATGACGCTCGTCAGCCTGCTTGTCCGCCTCGCAGAGTGCCGCATGCGCCTTGCCCACACCTCCGCCCAGATGGGGGGTGATGTGGAGGATTTTCATTCTGCCGCGACGGGCGAGGGAATGCGCTTGGCGCCCGGAGCCTTGATGTCCGGATCGAGCTTCACCATCTCGCGAAACCGCTCAAGCAGCATCGGGCGATGGGCGTCGACATTGTCGGGAAGGCAATGGCTGAGCTGACCGCAACTGCCGCAGGTTCCGTTCTCGCAACGCCGTCCCTCAAGATGCTGCAGCCGCAGCGCGTTCATCTTGTCGGAGTTCCAGACCTGCTTGATCGACTGCGTCTTCACATCGCCGATGATCAGATCACGCGCCCAGTCGAGGAAGCAGGAACTCACCAACCCATCAGGATTGACCGACATGCTGTAGAAAATATAGGGGCAGGTTTCAGTGTTGCTGATTTCCTGCTGGTAGATGCCCTTCTCGATTTTCACGCCAGTGTGCTTCTCAATGTCGAACTCGGGCCAGCAGGGCGCAAAGTTCTCGACAAAGATCCGGTCGCAATGGTCGCCGAAGGTGTCGAAGAATTTTTCGCGTTCGCCAGGCTCCAGCAACTCGCCGGGGATCTTGATCGAGATCTCCATGTCGCCCTTGTTGGCATAGACCCATTTGACGTTTTCAACGAAGCCGTCGAAATCGAAATTGAACTTGGTAAAGCGCTGATAGGTGTTCTTGTTCATGCCGTCGACGGAGATGTTGATCTTGTCGAGACCGGCTTCAATCACAGGTCCCATCCGCTCGGGCGTCAGGAAGGTGCCGTTGGTGGTGGTGTCGATATAGTCGACATGGCCGCTTTGTTTGGCATAGGCGATCATGTCCGCCAGACGCTTGTTCAGGAACGGCTCACCATCCTTGTACATGCGGAGCACCTTGATGGGTTTGCCGAATTCACCCAGGTCGTCGATGATCTTGGTGAAAAGATCATACTTCATCGCGCCCTGAAAACGGCCGGTGTCAGCGATCATGCCACGGTGTCCGGTGGGGCAGAATGTGCATTTGAAATTGCAGGCGCTGGATGGATCCACGAACACCACAAAGGGGGTTTCCAGCGGAATGACGGTTTCCAGTGCGGTCCTGTCCTCAAGATTGATCCGAGGTTTCAGTTGAGCTTTCATGACCGGGCTTCCTTTTCGGGCATTCTAACAGCAAAATTCGGCACGCCAACCACAGCCGGGGGGTCGCGCGGATGCGGCTGATGTTCGCCAAACTCGAGCAAATCGCGACGTCCGTACCGGTCGGCGATGCTTTCGGCGAACTCACGAATGCTCACGGGTCGACCTGAACAGACATTGATTGCGCCAACCTGACCAGTGTCAATCACATCCGCTACCGCTGCGCCTGCGGCCGCGACATCGAGATAATCGCGCAATTGGGTACCTGCCCCTAGTTTCGCCGGCTTTCCAGCCGCAAGGCAGTGGTTGAGATAGGGATACAAGCGTTTGTCGTTCTCACCCTCACCGAACAGGTAGAACAGCCTGCACCAGGAGAACCGCATATTGGCGGTCTTTAAAAACCCGTCCAAAATCTCGAAAAGAGCCAGTTTGCAGGTGCCATAAACGGTCGTGGGCACTGTCGGGGAATCTATGGAAAGCCGCTCGGAAGGCAGTGCATATTCCATGCAGGTGCCAAGCCCGACAAAATGCTGCACCCCTGCTGCCACTGCCCCTTGCGCCATCTTGAAGGTGCCCGCAACGCAGGCCGCGTTTTGCTCGGAATCAAGATAGTCGGAGGGGTTCACATACCAGGCGGCATGGACGATCGCATCCACGCCATTGCATGCCTGCTCCCACCATTGAGCGGTCTGCGCGAAGATGTCGTCGCATGAGACAATTTCGGCATTCGGGACTTGACCGGCGAGGCGGGATGCAGCCGCTGGGCGGGCCACCAGCCGCAACGCGTGGCCGTTCTCTTGAAGCCGCTTGACGATCTGTGCGCCAACAAAGCCATTGGCACCTGTGACAAGCACTACACTCAAGGCAAGGCCCGGAAAAGCTTTGTGGTATTGTTTGCAGCCACTGGTTCGCTCCCGTCCCGGGAATGTGATTCTCGCTTGCAGTGTCGCACAGAGGAGGCGGTCAAAACATGATGAAAATCGCCCCGTCAGCTTTCGGGCGCAACGATGCAGACATTCATGACATGGTGCCGGTCTACCGCTCGCGCCTGATTGA
This sequence comes from Hoeflea phototrophica DFL-43, assembly GCF_000154705.2. Lineage (NCBI taxonomy): Bacteria > Pseudomonadati > Pseudomonadota > Alphaproteobacteria > Hyphomicrobiales > Rhizobiaceae > Parahoeflea > Parahoeflea phototrophica. The sequence continues at coordinate 865,476 of NZ_CM002917.1, forward strand.
AAGTATCCCTTCACGCACTGAAGCCCGCGAGCTCCTCAATCAACTGCTGGATCAGGTCTGTCCTGCCACCCCCGTCGTGCCGGCCGGTCCACTGGTGATCTACGGGGCTGGAACTTTTGGTCGAATGGCGCTCGACTTCCTCAGCGATGTGGGGCTGGAGGCCGTCATGGTTATTGACGCCCGGGCCGATGAAATCCGCGACGGCGATTCCTGGGCGGGGATCGATGTGCGTGCGCCGCAGGACGTCCCCGCTGAGCTCAAGGCCGAAGCGCTGATCGCTGTAAGCATTGTCACCAGCCCTGTAACGCCGATTCTCAAAGAACTGCATGAACAGGGTTGGCGGAATGCCGTACCCTTTTATGATCTGGCGGAGAGCTTCCGTTCAACCCATCCGCTCTCCAATGGCTGGTTTGCCGCCCCCCTGCTGGCGGAAGATCTGACCGGCATCGCCGAGAGCCTTGATGCATGGGATGATGATCTGTCCCGGGCGCACCATTTGATGTTTCTGGCCTGGCGGCTGGCCCGTCAGGAATGGCGTTTTGAAGGCGTATCGATCGACAATTCCAACCGTTTCTTTGTGCCCGAGCTTCTTGCTGCGCTGGCAGGAGATGAACTCTTCGTTGACGGCGGCGCCCATCATGGCAGTGTATCCGAGGCGTTTCTGGCCCTAGCCGGCACGGCAAGCCGCATTGTCGCCTTCGAACCGGACAGCGCAAATGCGGATCAATATGCCGCCTGGGTTCAAAGCCTGCCCGATGATGTCAAGCCGCGGATCGAGTTGCGGCGCGAGGCTCTCGATGCCACTTCGCGCAGACGCCGTTTTCACAGCGGGCTTGGCTTCATGTCCCAATTCTCACAGACCGGTTCAGGGGATATTCTGACCAAGACCCTCGAAGAAGAGGGTCTCGAGCCCGGTTTCGTCAAACTGCACCTGGAAGGCGGCGAACTGGATGCGCTCAAGGGCGGGCTTGCTTCGATCGCGCCAAACCGCCCCTTGATCGCAGCCACGATCTACCACAACGCGGATGGCCTTTGGCGCACTGCCCAATGGATGCGTGCCAATCTCGAAGGCTACCGCCTGCTGATGCGCAATCACAGCTGGTGCGGAACCGGTGCCGTCATCTACGCGATCCCAAACGAGCGGAAATCACCGGCATGCTGAACATCAGGGAAAGCATGCCGGGCCTGATCTATGATCTTGGCATGAACAATGGCGATGACACGGATTACTACCTCAAGCGGGAGTTTGAAGTCGTCGCTGTGGAGGCAAACCCGGCGCTCTGCCAGATGGCAAGGGAGCGCTTTGCCGAAGCCATCACCACCGGCCGGTTGTCCGTCATCGAGGCGGCCATCGGTGACCACGATGGTGAAGTGACGTTCCACGTCAATCTCGACAATCACCACTGGAGCAGCATGGACATCAACTGGGCAGGACGCGATGACAGCGCCTGCCAGGCCATCACGGTCCAAAGTGTGAGCCTTGCCTCTCTTTATGCCCGTCATGGCGTTCCGCATTTCATGAAGATCGATGTCGAGGGGGCCGACATGCTGGTGCTCGAGCAGGTGGCCGCAAACCAGGTTCTGCCCGATTTCATCAGCATAGAGGATTGCCGCTTCGGGTTCGACTATGCGCGTATCCTGTCGCAGGCCGGATATGAAACCTTCCAGCTGGTGGATCAGTCGGGGATTGCCGGAACCATCGATCCGGCCTGTAACCATGTTTTCCCCGATGGCTCATCGGGCCTTTTCGGACCGGACCTCCCGGATGATTGGGAAGCCTATCCGGACTTCATTGAAACCTATGCGACCACCGTTCGCACCCGTGAAGGTGTTCGCCTGGCACCCCGGACCCGTTGGTGGGACATTCACGCCGCACGCCATGCCCAACACAAGGAAACGACCCCGTGAGCAAGGAAACTGAATTTGCGGCTTATGTGGAAAACAACATCCGCTCGGCAGCCGATGATCCGGGGTTTCGCGGACTCTCCCAGGTCTGGGTGCGCGAGTGCATCCGTCACAATTACGCGCAGAACTTCACCTGGCTTGGCCGCCCGATCATCCAGGTGCCGCAGGACACCTATGCCTATCAGGAGCTGATCTGGGATTACCGTCCAGATCTGATCATTGAGACCGGCATCGCCCATGGCGGCTCTCTGGCGATGAGTGCCTCGATGCTGGCAATGCTCGATTATTGCGATGCTGTCACAGCTGGCACTGTGCTTGATCCGAAGGCAAGCCGCCGCAAGGTGGTTGGCATCGACATCGACATCCGCGCCCACAACCGCGCAGGGATCGAAGCCCATCCGTTGCAGCACAAGATCGAATTGATCCAGGGATCGGCAATCGACAAGCACATTGTCGATCAGGTCCATGCCATTGCCAGGGACCATGATCGGGTGATGGTGTTTCTCGATTCCAACCACACCCACGACCATGTGTTGGCCGAACTCCACGCCTATGCGCCGCTGGTCTCGCAGGGGTCCTATTGCGTGGTCTGGGACAGTGGCGTCGAGGACCTTCCCGCCGACATGTGCACCGACAGGCCATGGGGCAAGGGCGACAATCCCAAAACCGCATTGCATGCTTATCTCGTCGATCAGGACAGCGCCAATCGTACTGGTGCCGACGGCAAGCCGCTCAAGTTCGAGATCGACCGCCGGATCGAGGCCAAGCTGATGATTACTGCCGCCTCTGACGGCTTCCTCAAGCGGATCTGAGCAGCAAGCATCGGACGCTGGTCTGATGTAGCCGAGCTCCGTTCTGATTTCAAAATCGGCACTGGATTTTGTTTTCAAATCCTGATCGATTGCGCCTGACGATGCCGGATGCGGGGAGTGCTTTTATGAAGATTAAGGACGTCAAAACCTATGTGGTTGCCAACCCGCCGCCGCAGACCGGCGGGCGTTACTTTCTGTTCGTGAAGCTGGTCACCGATGGCGGCGTGGTGGGCTATGGCGAAGCCTATGATGCGGCCTTCGATCCGCATCTGACGGCAAAGCTGATGGAAGATGTGGCCGCGCGTTACCTCGTCGGCCGCGATCCGCACGACATCGAGAATTTCTTCCGGCTTTGCTATTCCTCGGGGTTCTCGCAGCGCCCCGACATGACCATGATGGCCTGCTGCTCGGCGCTGGAAATGGCCTGCTGGGACATCATCGGCAAGGAGGCTGCGCAGCCGGTGCACAAGCTGCTCGGCGGGCGGGTGCACGAAGGCCTGCGTTCCTACACCTATCTCTATCCCGAGACCGGCAGCGTCTATCCGTCCGAGACGGACAGCCCGAAGAACGTCTACAACGATCCGGACATGGCGGCTTCCGCGGCGCTCGCAGCCGTCAGGCAGGGCTTCACCGCGGTCAAGTTCGATCCCGCCGGCCCCTACCGGGTGCAGGGCGGACACCAGCCGCTTCTGGCCGACATCGATCTCTCCGCCCGCATGGTCCGCGCGGTGCGCGAGGCGGTCGGCGCCCGCGCTGACATCCTGTTCGGCACCCATGGCCAGTTCACTGCTGCCGGAGCCATCCGCATGGCACGCGCCATCGAGGCTGCCGATCCGCTCTGGTTCGAGGAGCCGGTGCCCCCCGATCAGATCGCGGCGATGGCGGAAGTGGCCAGGGCCACATCAATCCCGGTTGCGACCGGAGAGCGGCTGGTCACCAAGCACGAATTCGCCCGTGTCATCGAAATCCGCGCCGCGGCGATCCTGCAACCCAATCTGGGCCGCTCCGGCGGGCTGCTCGAAACCAAGAAGATCGCCGGCATGGCCGAGGCCTTCGGCATCCAGATCGCCCCGCACTGCTATTGCGGCCCGCTGGTCGCCGCCGCCAACATTCAGCTGGCCGCGACCCTGCCCAACTTCCTGGTGCTGGAATCGATCAAGACCTGGGACGGGTTTCACGCCGAGGTGCTGAAGAAGAAAATCGAATGGGAAGACGGCTTTGTCATTCCGTCGGACGAGCCGGGACTGGGTGTCGAACTCAACGAGGCGGTCTGCGAGGCGAATCCCTGGAGCGGTGACGTTCTGCATCTGGAAATGACCCGGGAGCCGATCCGGTACTGATCCGGTCCCAACGCCGCATGGGGCAGGGCGCGCCTTAACCGAGAGTGCCCTTGTCCCACTCTGGATCGTCAAAACTCTGGATCTCGACGCGGTAGCCGTCGGGCGAATGAAACAGCGAGCTATAGACGCCGAACTCTTCGCTGTGCGCAGGGCCGCTGACATATCGAACGCCCTTGGCTTCGAGGAAATCCCGCCAGCCGTCGACATCCGGTGACACGATGGTCAGCGTCACGCCTGCGGTTCCCTGCGGGCGGTCGGGCAGGTTGCACACGCCAATATAGCTCATCGGCGTCAGCCGGTAGATGTGGCAGGCCCCCTGGTCGACCACGAAATCGAGCTCCATCACCTCGCGCAGAAACCGCGATCCGCGCTCGAGATCGCTGGTGTAGGTGAAGACGATCGAGTGGCTGATCGGTGGTCTCGACATCAAGGGCTCCTTTTGCGTGTCATTGGAGACTGCCTCCGGCGCCATGATTCGGGCAAGTGGCCGCGGGGCTTTGCACAGGCTTGATCGAAAGTCGGCTTGACCTTGCCGCTTTGCATCGGGCAAACCGCTGCCCAACGGGCCGGGGCCTCACGGCCCGGCCGCTCCCAATCCGAGGAACCCGCCGTGTCCAAGCCCATCCTGATCGCCCCGTCCATTCTGTCGGCCGACTTCTCCCGCCTTGGTGATGACATCGAAGGCGTCATGCGCGCCGGCGCCGACTGGATCCATCTCGATGTGATGGACGGTCATTTCGTGCCCAACATCACCTTCGGCCCCGGCATCATCAAGGCCGTGCGGCCGCGCACCACGGCGGTCTTCGACTGCCATCTGATGATCGAGCCCTGCGATCCCTATCTCGAGGCCTTCGCCGACGCCGGCTGTGACATCATCACCGTCCACGCCGAAGCCACCAAGCATCTTGATCGCTCTCTGCAGGCGATCCGGGCCCTTGGCAAGAAGGCTGGTGTTTCGCTTAACCCGTCGACGCCCGAAAGCGTCATCGAATACGTGCTCGACCGGCTTGATCTGATCCTGCTGATGACGGTCAACCCCGGTTTCGGCGGTCAGGCCTTCATTCCCTCGGTGGTCGACAAGGTGGCGCGGGTCAAGAAGATGATCGGCGACCGTCCGATCCACATCGAGATCGACGGCGGCGTCACCCCCGCGACCGCGCCGTTGGTCACCGATGCCGGTGCCGATGTGCTGGTCGCAGGCTCCGCCGTTTTCAAGGGAAATGGAGAAACCGACTGGGCGAAGAACATCACCGCAATCCGCGAGGCTGTGTAATGCTACAGGCGGTCTGATGCCTCGCATGTTTTGGGACGTTATCATGTCGAGCTTCGGCAAGTTCAAGAGAACTGGTTGTCCTGGATCCTGACTTGCGCGCTCTTACCCGGCACGCCCCTTCAATATGTAGGTCCTCATTTTGCCACGGCCTTTGATGTCGATCAGGCCGCGCTCTTCCAGGACAAACATGTCCTTGAGCTCGAGATAGGTCGATTCGGTCACCTGGATCATCCCGGTCTCGCCCGAGGACTCCATGCGGCTGGCGATGTTGACTGTATCGCCCCAGAGATCATAAATGAACTTTTTCTTGCCGATAACGCCGGCAACCACCACTCCACTGTTGATACCCACCCTGATCTGAAGCGGGACGCTATGCTGTTCTGAAAAAGTCTCTGTCGCCTTGATCATTCCGAGTGCCATATCCGCGATTGCCTGTGCGTGATCGGTCCGAGGCTCCGGCAGGCCCGCAGCGACCATGTAGGCGTCACCAATCGTCTTGATTTTCTCAAGCTGCAAATCCTGCGTCAGTTCATCGAACTGGGAAAAGATCGAATTGAGCATGGAGACGAGTTCCACGGGGTCCATCCGGGCTGAAAGGGGTGTGAATCCTGCGAGATCGGCAAACAAGACGCTGACGCCGGAGTGCGAGTCCGCGATCGGTTCGCTGGTGGTCTTCAATTGCTCGGCGATGCGTGTCGGTAGGATATTGAGAAGAAGGCTTTCAGCCCTCTCGTGTTCCTCGACAACCTTTTGCCGACTAAGCTGCAACTGATTAAGCATCCAGTTGACCGTTGTTCCCAATCGGCCCAACTCGTCCTTACCATCGACATGCACTCGCATGGATGGATCGTCTTTCTGGCCTATGTCGGTAACTTGATCACCCAGCCGCGCAACGCGCCGCAGCACCAGCCGCTCGAGAAGAAGCAGGATGCAGAGCGTCAGGACGACCCCGATGGCAACTAGTGCCAGCAGAAGAACATTAAGACTGTCTTTGCCGCGCTGATAGATGTCACGTGGGATCAGGACAGACCACAGCAATATGGGGTTGCCGGTGATGTCCGGCATCAGGATGTAACCCGCGAGTCGCTCGTCGTTGACCGGATGAATAAGATGCGGTGGCCGCAGCAGAGAAAGTCCGTCTGCAGTCATCTCCTGGATGGAGGGCTGGAAGCCGGCTTCGCTGACGTCTCCGGGGTCGGTGAGGGCAAGATTCTCGTAGTTGATATTCAACTGGGTCTTTAGGCTCAAATTGTTGATTTCCTGGTCATCGAGCATCTTGCCAGCCAGCATGACGCCACGGGGAGGGCCGCTGTCGTTGCTGCGGAGAATGGGCGCCATGGCAATCATCAGCGTTGAGGACGCGATCGTGATGAGGCCGTATTCTGAAGGATGTTCCTCGAACAGGTCACCTTCGACATTCAAAGCCTCGGACAATCCGGCAAGGACAGGCGCGGCCATATCATCGGGGACGCCATGGGCAGATGCATGGACTGTCTGGCCAAGCGGATCAACAATGACGACAAATTCGATCCCCGGAACAGAGAATGTCGCTGAGGTGAAGTTGGATTCCACATAATCCGGGTCGCCTGTTTCGACAAAATCATAGGTGTCATCCCATGAGGAGAAGTCTTCGAGCGTGGCAAACCGGCGCATCAGATCTGCAACGAAGACTTTTTCTAGGCGCTGCAGATCCTGATTGGCTTTTTCGCGTTCAATTGTCTGATAGCCGGCCAGTGTAATTGATGAGGCAAAATACAACAACGCAATGGCGGAGACCACAAATGTGGTAAGGATCAGGGCAAAAGTCTTTTGCCTCAGGTCCATGCGGGCCCCGGAAGCGGCCGTTGCTCAATTGTTTCCAGTCGCAAATCCATGGCGGTTCCTAGCAAGTGGCTGGGATATCGATAAAGCCTTTACATAAGCGATCAGTAAGGCATCGCTCAGTTTTGCCGTCAACCTGACTGCTCCTCAAACCGGTGAGCGAAGCCCATTCGCAGCCTTAGGCGATCCGTCCTGTCAGCCTCAGCCGGCTGACGCCGCCATCGGGGCACACATTGAGCCGCACATGGGTCACCGGCCCGATATCGGCGATATGGGCGGAGAGGTCATGGATATGATCGGCCTTGAGTTTTTGTTGTCCGATCAGCTCCGGCCAGAACATCGAGGCGGTGATGATGGCGTCACCGGCGTCGGTGCCGAAATCGCTCATGTCGGCGGCCTGGATCGAGCAGCTGTCGGGGAAGTTGCCCTTGTAGAAGGCGGTGTCCACGATCGCGCCCGAAAGCCTGCCGCGTGCGCCAAGCGCGATCACGATCCACTCATTGCCGGGCACCCGGCGGCGGCTGGTTTCCCAGCCATCGCCCATGTTCACGCCGCGCCCGGGCGCGAGCAGGCGGTGATAGGCGCCGTAATGGGCGTCCGAGAACCCGATGATTCGGCCGCCATTGAGCGAAGAGGACAGTTCGATTTCGCCATTACCGACCCGCGCGGGATCGAGATAGGGCTGGCCGAAGACCCGAAGCCGCGCCACGCCGCCATCGGGATAGATGTGCAGCCGGACATGGGTGAAGACCTCGCCGGATATGGAGGCGAAATAGTGGTGTGCGCTCGGCCCCAGCGGCGACGTGCCCAGCACCTCGGTCCAGACAGTTGCGTCGTCGGGGTCTCCCTGAACATTGCAGGCTTCGATGCGGGCCGCCGGCGGGTAGTTGCCGGTGAAATGCGAGGTGTCGACGTCGAAACCATCGATCCGGCCGGCAGTTGCAAGCCGCACCACCGCATGATCGTGGCCAAGCACGCGTTTGCGCCGGCTTTCCCAGCCATCCATCCACTTACCGTTGTCATCATACTTGTCTTCGATGAACACCGCCGGCGCGTCTGAAAGCATGCGCTCGACCGGCGCAAAAAACTCGTCCGTGACGGAAATGCCCTTGGCGCCGAGGCCGCCCGAGGCGAGATTGACGCTGTTGACGGCAAAGGCGGGAAGCGCCGACGAAACGTGGTCACTCATATTCATGCTCCTGGATATCTGGGTCGGGCCCGGTTCGGCCATCTCTTGACACCAGCTTATCTCAACAAATCAGGTTGAGTTTCAAATTTTTCCTGAAGATGTTGAAGCCGCCGTCCGTTCTATCTCCGCGCGTGAGCCGCGAATGACATGGTCGATGAACAGCTTGATCTTGGGATCCTGCAACCGCTTGTGCGGATACAGACAGGAAAAGGGCTGCGGCACCGGCGGTGTTGCCGTGGCCACCTCGACCAGCGTTCCCGCATCGAGATGCGGCGCCACATCGAAGCGGGTCTTGTTGACAATCCCACAGCCCGCCAGCGCCCAGGCGGTCAGCACATCGCCGTCATCGCTTTCCAGCGAGCCCTGGGGATGGAATGCCCGGATGTCGCCTTCGACAACAAGGTTCCAGAAGAACTCGGTGGCGCCGGGATAGCGCAAAAGCAGGCATTTGTGCTTGTTCGTGATGATCGCCTCACCGTTCTGTGGCATTCCGTGGGCTTTGATGTAATCGGGCGAGGCAACAAGCACGCGCTCGAATTCGTGGATTGCGCGAACCCGGAAATCGGAATCAGGCAGTGCTCCGAGCACGAAGGCCGCGTCGAGCCCTTCCTGGGCGATGTCGACCTTGCGGTCCGACAGCCTCAGCCGCACATTGATGTCAGGATATTCCGCCTTGAAGGCGGGGATCAACGGCGCCACCAGTTTCTTGCCGAGTGCCAACGGGGCCGAGATGAAAAGCGTACCTTTCGGCTGCGCGGTGATTTCGGCAATCCCGCCTTCGACCTCCCGGATGGTGTCGAGGATCTTGATCGCACCCTTGTAGAACAATTCGCCATGGGCGGTGGCGCGCAGGCTGCGGGTTGTCCGGTTGAACAGCCGCACACCGAGGCTCTTTTCCAGATCCGAGATCCGGCTCGACGACACCGCCGCTGACACCCTGAGATCCCGTGCCGCCGCCGACATGCTGCCCAGTTCATAAACCCGGACAAATGTCTTGAGCATGTCCACATAGGCCATGATTGTTTCCCCTGAACCCCTGGCAATTCTTAACCGCTCGAAAATGCCGATTGTCGGAAAAATTCAGAAAGCCGGATTGATTGTCTTGAATGTCATGGTAATCCGGCTTTTGACCTTGCGCAATCGCGGGTCTTGGCCGGAGCGGTGTCAACCTTGGCGCTTCAGCCGCACGATGGCGACATCGAGTGCCGAGAGAAACCGCGAGCGGTCGGCCTTGGCAAACGGCGCAGGCCCGCCCACCTGCGCGCCGCCGGCCCTCAGATCAGCCATGATCGAGCGCGTCGCCACCGCCATGCCGATGGAATCATGGGTGAAAGGCTTGCCATTGGGCCCCAGCACCGCCGACGCATCGGCTTTCAGGCAGCGTTCGGCCAGCAGAATGTCGGCGGTTACGACCACCGAGCGCGGCGTCACATGTTCCACGATGCGGTCGTCAGCCGCATCGAAATTGCCCGGCACGATCTCCCGCTCGACCAGCGGATCGGCCTCGATCCGGAAGAAACTGTTGGAGACGAAGGTCACCTTGACGCCGTGCCGCAGCGCCACGCGGACACACTCCTCGCGCACCGGGCAGGCATCGGCGTCCACAAGCAGGCGGACGGGCAGGGTTGTTTCAGTGTCAGTCTGGTCCATGCGGCTGCTTTACCCCGTGATGGCGCTGCCGCCAAGATGTCGCTTCAGCTCCCTGGGCCTTTCCAGCTACGGGGCTTCCACGCCCGCACGGGTCAGCATGCCGAACAGGTCACGCGGATCGTCAGGATCGGCGATCATGTCGAGATGCTGGTAATGCCCGGTTTCGAGCGCTCGCGTGTAGACATATTTGAGCGCCGAGAAATCCTCGATCGCAAAGCCGACGCCGTCAAAAAGGGTGATCTGCGAGGCCGATCGGCGGCCTTCAACCTCACCGGTGATCACCTTCCAGAGTTCAGTGACCGGATAATCCTCAGGCAATTGCTGGATCTCGCCTTCGATCCGGGTTTGCGGCGGATACTCGACAAAGATATCCGACCGCAAAAGGATGTCGCGGTGAAGCTCGGTCTTGCCCGGGCAATCGCCGCCAATCGCGTTGATGTGGATCCCGTCGCCGATCATGTTGTCGGTCAGAATGGTGGCGTATTGCTTGTCAGCTGTGCAGGTGGTGACAATTTGCGCGCCTTCCATCGCCTCCTGCGATGAGCCGCAAGGCGTGACCCTCAGCCCGCTTTGCGCCAGGTTTGCCGCGCATTTGCGGGTTGCTGCACTGTCGATGTCATAGAGCCGCACTTCCTCGATGCCGACCACGGCCTTGAATGCCAGGGCCTGGAACTCCGACTGCGCGCCATTGCCGATCAGAGCCATGACTTTCGCATCCCGGGGTGCGAGATGCCGCGCGGTCATGGCCGATGTTGCAGCCGTCCTGAGCGCGGTCAGCACGGTCATCTCCGACAACAGCACCGGATAACCAGATGAGACCTGTGCCAGAAGACCAAAGGCGGTGACCGTCTGCAGGCCCTGTTTGGTGTTGGTCGGGTGGCCGTTGACATATTTGAACCCGTAGAGCTCGCCATCCGATGTCGGCATCAATTCGATCACGCCCAGATCGGAATGGCTGCCGATCCGCGGGGTCTTGTCGAACAGCGGCCAACGGGTGAAATCGTGCTCGATTGCGTCGGCAAGCTCCCGCAGCACGGTTTCAATGCCGATGGAGTGGACAAGCCGCATCATGTTCTCAACGCTGATGAAGGGCACATAGGCCAGGTGCGAAGGAGGTGCCATTGTCTGTCTCCAGTGGTTGGAAGGGGGATGGTCGCTGACCTCAGAGGCTTCTGTTGACGCGGTCGAAGACGGTCCGGCCCATCAGGCTGGCGGTGAGATCGACCATCAGCCGGGCTGTGCGGCCGCGCTCGTCGAGGAACGGATTGAGCTCGACCAGGTCGAGCGAACTGACGAGGCCCGATTCGTGCAGCATCTCCATGACCAGATGCGCCTCGCGGAAGGTGGCGCCGCCGGGCACCGTGGTGCCGACGGCCGGTGCGATCGACGGATCGAGAAAATCGACATCGAGCGAGACATGCAACAGCCCGTCGGCCGCCCGCACCTGGTCGAGGAAGGCGCTCAGCGGCGCGACGAAACCGCGTTCATCGAGTTCGCGCATGTCGACGGGCGTGATGCCGTGGCCGCGCAGCGCTGTGCGTTCGTCGGGGTCGACCGAGCGGATCCCGAACAGGCAGATGCGATCGGCCGGCACCGGACCCGGGAACGGCGGGAAGGCCTCGAAGTCTCCGAGCCCAGCCAGATAGGCAACCGGCGTGCCGTGCAGATTGCCCGAGCGGGTGGTCATCGGCGTGTGAAAATCGCTGTGGGCGTCGAGCCAAAGCACGAACAGTGGCCGTCCCTGCTTTTGGGCGTGGGCGGCAACACCGGCCACCGTGCCAAGCGAAAGGCTGTGATCGCCTCCGAGGAACACCGGAAAACCCTCCGCCATGGCCGCCTCGGCTGCCGAGGTTAGCGCCTGCGTCCAGGCGATGGTCTCTGCCAGGTGATGCACCGCCGCATTGGCGCAGTTCTCTGGCGCAAGCGGTCGCGGTGCGAGATCGCCGCGGTCCTCGACGCTGCAGCCGAGTTCGGCAAGTGTTCCGGCAAGGCCCGCCACCCGGTAGGAGGCCGGTCCCATCAGGCAGCCGGGATTGGATTGACCGCTGTCGACGGGCGCGCCGACCAAAATGCAATGCTGGTTCATCGGGGATCCTCTGTTCGGACGATCCGTCGCAGAGGCTGCTGGCGGTTGAAATGGGAAGTTTGCCCGTTCCGGGCAGCAAAACCGCGCTTGTGTCAGCCAGCTTTGCCAATTTGGCAAAGCCGGGCGGCGAGGAACAGGCGTGCAAGCCGTGAAAAGAGAAAGAGCTTAGCTCTTTGCGAAGCCGGAATGATGAATTATGATCAAAGCGAAAAGCGGTATGACCAGATCGGTAGCACAATATGTCAACATTGGACGATATCGACATTCGCCTGATCGCGGCCTTGAGGCGCGACGGGCGGGCGTCGATTTCCGATCTGGCGGCCAAGCTGAAGCTGGCCCGCGCCACTGTGCGCAGCCGCATCGAGCGGTTGATGGCCAGCGGCGAGATCGCCGGCTTCACGGCTCTCACCCGCGCCGACGTGACGGCGGCGCCGGTGAGGGGACTGACCATGATCGGCATCGAGGGCAGGGGAACGGAACGGATCGTCGCCCATCTGCAGGGCATGCCGGCGGTTCAGGCGGTCCATTCGACCAATGGCCGCTGGGACCTGATTATCGAACTGGCGACCGACACGCTGCAGGAACTCGACGACACACTGGTCCGCATCCGCCGCTTCGAGGGCATCACCACAAGCGAGACCAACCTGTTGCTGTCTTCCCGCCGGGCGTCGACCCGGCGCTGATCCGCTCATCCAGGCAAGGTCGTCTCGCCCGAGGATGGCGGCGGCGCCACCCTGTAGGTGAAGCGCCGCTTTGAAGGTGGAAATCTCAGAAGCCGATGTCAAACCGGCGCAGGAGGCCGAACTGGACGGAATACTGGTCCTTCGATCCCTGCGCGGTGATCGGGGAGTCGGCCGCGTCGCCGACCAGGCGGTCCCAGCTTGCGCCGGCCTCGACGGCCCAGGCCTCGTTGACCTGGTAGCGAACGCCGGCCTCCAGGCCCGCGCTGATCAGGCCGCCGCTGGCGGTTGTTGCCGGAAAGCTGCCGGAGGCTTCAGCCGCGGTGACGCCGAAATAGGTGTTGGCGAAGGTGCTGTCGGCGAAGTCGAGACGCGGGCCACCATGAAAGGTCCACTTGTCATCGGGCTTGTAGATGTAGTCGGCACCGAGTTCTCCGCGAATGCCCTCGTGCCCGCCAAAACCGCGGCGCAGCGCGCCCATGACGCGGAACTGCCCGACCTGGTACTTTGCCGCCAGACCGAACTCGAATGCTGTGTCGATGGTGTTCAGGCCGACCAGTTCAGGGGAGTCTTTAGTCGAGCGCTCGCCGACGACAGCGAAGGAGGGGCTCAGCGAAAATCCTTCGTCAGAACCGCCGCCAATGACAAAGCCATTGGGCAGTTCCAGCCGCTTGAGCCGGATCAGCGGCACCGGTGACAATATGTAATCGCTGGATCCGAAATAGCTTGGCGTTACCTTGCCGGCGGCTCCCAGCTCAAAGGTGATTCCCGGCCCGCTCGCATCCTGCGCCTGTGCAGCGGGAATTAAAGCGAAACCCGCAGACGCCAGAAGGCTTGTCGCGGCGAGGCTGAAACGTTGAATCATAGCGGAATCCCGGTAGGCGATAAGTTGTGTGGGCCTCTCACATCATGAAACCAGAAGGTTAACAAGCCGCCACCCGTGTTTCAATCGCCGGGGATCTTTGCCGCTGCCTTATTTCGGGCCCCGGGACAGGCTGTTTCCCTGGATTTCAAGGCGGACATGATCGCGCGCCGACTTGACGTTTTCCAGGACCTTGCCGCTGGCGGCGCCACGCTTGGTCGCCAGGAAATCCTGCATCCGCACATCGAGTTCCTGCAGGCGGCTGTGGCGCTTCTGCGGGATGGCGGAAGCGGAGATCATGGCAAATGGGTTGAAGAACATCGGGTTTTCCTTCGGCGCAGGTGTGAACAACGAACCCTTTTCAAGCCATGACCCGCCGGCGGCAGCGGGACATGAGGCCGGGTGGTGAGGTGTGCGTCTGGATCTGATGACGAGACGCGAAACATTTGGGAACCGGGCGTGTGGCGGCTTCGCCGGGGCCGGGTGTGGCTTCACCACCCCACGCCCGGTTCCTCTGGCCCCTGCTTACGCCGGGGTTTTCTCGGTCGAGCGGATCAGTATTTCTTCGACCTTTTGGATTTCTTCACGCAGGTGAAGCCGGATTCTCTTCATCGACATAATCCGGATCGAACAGGGATACGGGCGCATCTCCTCGCGTTGAATACGGGATTGAATGATGCCGTGCCGATTTCTCAGTGCTTTCAGTCTCGATATCATTTCGAACCCTTCCATCGTGTGGACGAGACCAAAATGGGGGATGAGGCTTGATAGAGCAAATCGATTGTCTATATGAAATTCATAGAAAAAGGCTATCAGCTATGCCGTACCGCCCAACCCATCGCCAGCTTGAGTATTTTGTTGCTGTCGCCGAGCGTGGCCACTTCGCAGAGGCTGCGAAAACCTGTAACGTCTCGCAGCCGACCCTGTCGACCCAATTGCGGTTGCTGGAGGAGCAACTGGGAGCGGATCTGATCGAACGGGGCGTGGCCGGCGCCAGGCCAACGCCAGTCGGGCTCAAGCTCTTGCCGCGTGCACGCGCGGTCCTCTCAGCGCTTGACGACATGGTGGATCTGGCTGCGACCGGTGCGGAGAACCTTGGAGGTCTCATCACGCTGGGCGTGGCCCCGACATTCGGGCCCTATTTCATGCCGCATTTCCTGCCGCGCCTGCATGCGGTGTTTCCGATCCTCGAGATTTACATCCGTGAAGACCGGCCCCTGGCACTCGAGGCCGGCGTGGGCGATGGAACCATCGACTGCGCCATAACCCCTATGCCGCAGGGAAGCAGTCAGTTCGTCACCGCGCCGATCTGCGAAGAAACGATTTACCTGGGGATTCCGGCAGAGCACCCGTTGGCGCGGGAGAAACAAATCGAAATTGAGATGCTTGGTAACTTCCGGCTGCTCACGCTGGGGCGCGGCCACCGGCTCTATGACCAGGTGCAAACACTTTGCGATGTTTCCGGCGCGCAGCTTCGCGAGGATTATGAGGGCACAAGTCTTGACGCCCTGCGGCAGATGGTTTCGATCGGCATGGGCCTGTCGCTGTTTCCAGCCGCCTATGCCGCGTCTGAAATCGGCGACGATGCCGCCATCCGCCTGTGTGAAATCGCGCAATGGCCAATCCGCCGGACCATCTGTCTTGCCTGGCGGCGCGGCAATGTGCGCGAGCAGCACTACCGGACCCTGGCGGATTTGGCCGCCGAGGCAATTGCGAACATGCAAGTCGTCGGCATCTCCCAAGTACAGAATTGATTGACAGATCCTGAGTGTCAGCGGTTTGTTAAGTTCTGGCGCGCTACAGGCAATCGTGCTCTCGGCTCTGGCAATTTTACGATCAGATTTGGCAGATAAATCCAGGAAATAGCTAAAAATGTCTGGTTTTGCCGCTAACCATTACATCAAAAACCGCGCGCGCGATGCGTTCAACTGTGCTTTTGGGAGGCGATTGCGGTTGTTGCGTGCCTTTGAAAACAGCGCGACCGCAGATTTTGCGGAGAATTCAGACCTATGAGTGTCACAGGTTACGCCCCTCAACAGTCGGCTTCAGGCTATGCGCCCGAGGAGCAACTTCCCGGTATCTTCATCGGCTTCGCGAGCCTCGGCTTCGTTCTGGTGCTGTTGAGCATTGTGCTTTCAGTCTACCTCTCGCCAATGGAAAACCCCGGGTTTCATTTCGGTGGTGACGGCCTCAATACAGCCTTGCTGGTGATCTGCATGTCGATGACCGCTGGTGCATCGGGACTGGTGTTTTACATCCGCAGCAAGGACTTTACCTTTGGCACCCTGTTCTGGCTTGTTCTTGCTGCGGCCGCCGTGGTGATTTCCCTGGATGCGCAATTGCACCTTGATGCCAACGGATTTGAAATCCCGGGTGGATGGTCTGCGACATTTCTTGTCTACAGTCTGGGTGTGGTGGCGATGTTCATGCTGTTCAGCCGGGAAATCCGAAGCTCGCGCACCTTCCTCACATTGTTTGCCGCTGCCATCGCATTCCTTGTCATCCATGCCGGAATTGATGGTCTGGTTCCAGGCTCCTACCTCTGGAAGGATGTGGCGGGGCAGGGCAGCGGGCTGATTGCCGCGTTTTTGCTGTTGCTTGCCACCAATGCAAGGCTGGTGCTGCTGATCGAGCCCCTTCACAGGCGCCGCCGTTTCGGCTGAGACAGGCAGCGTATCGACCCGGGTTCGCTTACGGTTTGACCCAGGCACCGTTCTTCTTCGAGGACTTGACGCAGGCCGCGACAAAGGCGACGCCTGCCAAACCATCGGCGACTGTCGGAAACACCACGTCCTTGGGAATACGGCCGTTCTTCTTGCGAACCGCTCGGATGGCGCGGGCGGCCTCGGCATAGAGCGTTGCAAAGCCTTCGAGATAACCCTCCGGGTGACCGGCCGGAATCCGGCTGACCCGTCCGGCTGCAGCGCCCGCGCCAGCGCCATTGCGGGTGATCAGCTGCTTGGGTTTGCCCAGCGGCGTGTACCACAGATAGTTCGGATCCTCCTGCGCCCACTCAAGCCCGCCCTTGTCGCCAAAGATCCGCAGGCAGAGCCTGTTCTCATTGCCCGGTGCGACCTGGCTCGCCCAGAGCATGCCCTTGGCGCCGCCCTTGTAGCGCATCATGATGTGGGCGTTGTCATCGACAAGACGGCCATCGACGAAGGCATCGAGATCGGCCGATAGACTGTCGAGCTCTAGGCCAGAGACGAAGCATCCCAAATTGTAGGCATGGGTGCCGATGTCGCCGGTTGCACCGCCTGCACCGGATTTGGCCGGATCAGTGCGCCAGGAAGCCTGCTTCTGGCCGGTTTTCTCCAGTGGTTCGGTGAGCCAGTCCTGCACATATTCCGCATGCACCAGACGGATCGTCCCAAGCACACCGCTCTGCACCATTTCGCGGGCCTGACGCACCATCGGGTAGCCGGTATAATTGTGTGTGAGCACGAAAAGCTTGCCGGACTTCTCGACAATCGCGGCAAGCTTTCTGGCATCGGCAAGGGTGGAGGTCAGCGGCTTGTCGCAGATCACGTGAATGCCTGCTTCCAGGAACGCCTTGGCGGCGGGGAAATGCATGTGGTTGGGTGTGACGATTGCCACCGCCTCGATGCCGTCGGCGCGCGTAGCTTCGGCCTTCGCCATCTCCGCAAAGCTCGCATAGGAGCGGTCCGGATCAAGTCCCAGCTCCTTTGCCGACGCAAGAGCCCGTTCCGGATCGGATGAGAGCGCGCCAGCCGCCAGTTCGAACTCGTCGTCTATCCGGGCGGCGATCCGGTGCACCCCGCCAATGAACGCGCCCTGGCCGCCGCCGACCATGCCCAGCCGGATCCGGCCAGCGGTTTTGCTGTGTGTCCCCTCGATCGCCATCGTTACAGCCCCAGCATTTTCCGGTTGGTCTCGTGGTCGGTTTCACCGCCGGCGAAATCATCAAAGGCCTTCTCGGTGACCCGGATGATATGGTCGGAAATGAAGGGAGCGCCTTCGGCAGCACCATCCTCTGGATGTTTGAGACAGCATTCCCATTCGATCACGGCCCAGCGGTCGTAGTCATATTGGGCGAGCTTGGAAAAAATGCCGCCAAAATCCACCTGGCCGTCGCCCAGCGAACGGAACCGGGCGGCGCGGTCGACCCATTTGGCATAGCCCGAATAGACACCCTGGCGACCGGTCGGATTGAACTCGGCATCCTTGACGTGGAAGGCCGAAATCCGCTCGTGATAGATGTCGATAAAGGCCAGGTAATCGAGCTGCTGCAGCAGGAAATGGGAAGGGTCGTAATTGATGCAGCAGCGCTTGTGACCCTCGAGCTTGTCGAGAAACATCTCGAAGGTGGTGCCGTCGAAAATATCCTCGCCGGGATGGATCTCGAAGCCGACATCGGTTCCTGCCTCGTCAAAGGCATTGAGGATCGGCTTCCAGCGTTTGGCGAGCTCGGTGAAGGCTTCGTCGATCAGGCCTTCCGGGCGCTGCGGCCACGGATAGACAAAGGGGAAGGCCAGCGCCCCGGGGAACGAGACATGGCCTTCGAGCCCGAGATTGGCGGAGGCCTTTGCGGCCATCATCATCTGCTCCACGGCCCATGCCTGGCGCGCCTTGGGATTGTTGTGGACCTGAGCAGGCGCGAAGGCATCAAAGGCCAGATCATAGGCCGGGTTCACGGCCACCAGCTGGCCTTGGAGATGCGTCGACAATTCGGTGATCTCAACGCCCGCATCGGCGCAGATGCCCTTGACCTCGTCGCAATAGACTTTTGAACTGGCGGCCTTTTCAAGGTCAAACAAGCGCCCATCCCAGCTCGGGATCTGAATGCCCTTGTAGCCCAGCGAGCCTGCCCATTTGGCTATCGATGGAAGGGAGTTGAAAGGGGCTTCGTCGCTTGCAAACTGCGCCAGGAAAATGCCCGGCCCCTTCATTGTCTTTGGCATGTATGTTCCTCCCAAATTCGTCTGCTGTCGGGCATTGTGAAGCCGGCTCTGAAGAACCGGACGCGGTCTGCCCTGTGTCTCCCCACCACCTTCTCCAAGGGGGCGCAACCGCGGTTTTCCGGGAGTGTAATCGATTTCAGTGGAAAAGAGCAAACCCCATCTTGTCTTCCACAGCGGAATCTCCGTGAAGATGGCACAAGCTGCCTGTGGGGAGTGTTGCGGCTGTCCGGTTGAGTGCGGGGGGTGCGCCTGCGCGTTGCCTAGCCGTCTACATCGGTTCTGTCTTCAGCCACCGCCCGGGCGAGGTTGCGCAGCAGGTCCGGATTGGCCGATTGCACCCGGCTCCAGTTCGGAATGAAGGGCGTCTCCATCGGGTTTTCCAGAAAGATCTGGCCGGCATTGACGATGTTGGCGGCGAACAGTTCCACCGCTTCTTCTTCCTGGTGGCGGTCGGTATAGAGCCCGTTCATCAACGCGTCGTTGTGGTACATCTCGATGAGATCCAGCGCGGTCCGGTAGTAGGTCGCCTTGATGGTGCGGAACGTCTCCTGATTGAAGACCACGCCGTCGGTTGCGAGTTTCCTGAACAGCGCTTTCGAGATGTCCACCGACATCCGCGACAGCCCTTTGCTGGCATCCTCTTTCGACAGCTTCTGGTGCTTGTGATCATAGGCGTCCGAAATGTCGACCTGGCAGACAGAGCGGTTGGAAAGATTGCGCCAGACTTCTGAGAGAACGCCGATTTCCAGCCCCCAGTCCGACGGGATGCGCATGTCGGGAAGAATGTTCATGCGCATTGCGAACTCGCCCGCCAGCGGATAGCGGAACCCCTTGAGGTATTCGATGTAATCCTGATGACCGCAGACCTTCTGGATCGACATCAGCAGTGGCGAGACCAGAAGGCGCGAGACCCGTCCGTTGAGCTTGCCTTCGGCGATGCGTGGATAGTAGCCCTTGCAGAACTGATAGGGGAACCCGGGATTGGCAACCGGATAGATCAGCCGCGCCAGCATCTCGCGGGAATAGGTGGTGATGTCGCAATCGTGCAGCGCCACCACATCGGCATTTTGCGAGGCAAGCGCATAGCCGATGCAATACCAGACATTGCGTCCCTTGCCGGGTTCTTCCGGCGCAAGGCCCGCGTCCTTGAGCTGAGCGTGGATTGCCTGAAGCCGAGGTCCGTCATTCCACAGGATGTCGTGTTTCTGGGGCAGCCGGGAGAAATAGTCTTTCGCATAGGCGAACTCTTCGGCGCTGGCCCTGTCCAGACCGATGATGATGTGGTTGATGTAGTCCGCGCCCTGCAGCTCATCGACGATCTTCCTGAGCGCATCCCGCTCAAGTTCGGAAAACAACGACGGCAGGATCAACGTGATCTTGCGGCTTGAGGAAAACTGCCTCAACTGCGCTTCCATCAACTCCAGCGGCATGCGGGTGAGATTGTGAAGCGTCGCCACGCTGCCGTTCTGATGAAAATCGGCCATAGGTTCTCCTAGGTATTGCTGGATGTCTTCAATAGCCCAAGCACAGCGTGGTTCCAACCGGCAGGCCCCTCGGCGGTCTCGCGAATTATCCTGCCGCTCGCCTCTCCGGCAAGTTGTCCGATGCCGCCGTGGCTGGAATTGGGGATGATGAAACCAAGATCGGCGCTCTCCAGCATCTTGATGTCATTGCCCGCATCTCCCAGTGCGACAGCGAAGGGTTTGTATCCGGGGCTGGAATGGCGCGCGATGATATCGATCATACGTTGAGCCTTGTCGCTGCCAAATGACAATGTCATGAAACGACCGCCCTGCAAGGCCGTGATCCCCCGTTTTTTCAACAAGGCCTTGAACTGATCGCGCTCCGTCTCGCCGCCAGACCAGAGGCCCGGTTCGGAGAATTGACGCTGTTTGGCCATTCGCGCCTGATCGAGCGGCAGGTGGGTGCGGCTTGCCACCTCTTCATCGCTCCAGTCGGAGAACCCCTCAAAGCAGCTGCGAAGCGCCGGTGGAAGTTCGACGAGTGCATCCAGAAGGCGTTGGTGAACCTGGTCCGACCCGTCACCGGTTTGATGCGCTTCGAGAATGCCGGCACCGTTCTCGACAATCGCTTGGCAATGCTCAAAACCCAGTTCCGCGCGCAAGGGCGCAATCTCGCTTGCGGTCTTGCTTGAGGCGAGGACAAGCGGCACGCCGTGGCTCTTGAGCGCGGCCAGCGCCGCGCCGGCGGCGGCATGGGAATAGGTCTCGTGATCGAGCAGCGTGCCATCCAGATCGGTGAACACGATCAGCCGGTCGTGACGGATTGCTGGCATTGCGGAGCGGGTCAGTTTGTTATCCAGCGGCATTGATAGGGTGCAAAAATGATGTCACGGCCCATCGAGCTGATGTCATCGCCGGAAATCAGGTCGGTCCAGGTTTCCCCGCCGATCAGGTTGAGCGCCATCACCGGAATGGCCACCTCATCGGCGGTCAGGTTGTGAATCGCGAAAATGCTCTGCGACCGGTCGAGACTCTGGCGCCAGAACCCGAACAGCTGGTTCCCCAGTTGAAGCGTGAACTGCGTGGCATTGGGATGAAACGCGCCCTGTTTGCTGCGCAGCTTCATCAGGGATGTCAGGCCCTGGAAGATCCGCGCGTGGGTGCTCCCCGAATCCTCGAGTTCCGCAAGCAGATCGGGATAGTGCCAGCGCCGCCGGTTGATGGCGCGGTTGTGACCGGATTTCTCGACACCTTCATAATCGTTGCCGGTGCCGAGCAGCGAGTGAATGTAGATGCCGGGAATGCCCTCGAGCCCCAGAGCGATGGTCTGGCTGCACAGGAACCGCTCTATGTTCCACTGATCCTCGCCCTCCACGGTGCCCTTGAGCGCGTCAAACAAGGCGATGTTGATCTCGTAGGTCCGGGTGCTGCCATCGGGCATGGTCCGCATCGACGCCAGACCGCCGAAACGCTTGGCGGTGGCGATCACGCTGTCGATGTCCTCCTCGCTCAACAGCCCTTCCGCGGGGCGCATGCCGATGCCGTCATGGGAGGCGGTGAAATTGAAATAGGTGCAGCCAAGCTGTGCCGGCGGCATCGACATCTGCCAGGCATTGAGATGCTGCGAGGTGCCGTGAAGAAGAGCATGCAGCAACAGCGGCGGCAGCGAGAAATTGTAAACCACATGGGCTTCGTTGCGGTTGCCGAAATAGCTCAGGTTCTCCGCATTGGGCACATTGGTTTCGGTGATCAGGACCAGCGGCTGCGCGCAATAGTCCGCAAGCAGCCGCAGCAGCCGGACGACCTCATGGGTCTGCCGCAAATGGATCGAGGGCGAGCCGACCTCCTTCCAAAGGAAGGCGACCGCGTCGAGGCGCACGGTCCGCACACCCCGGTCGACATGGAAGCGCAGGATCCGCAGGAACTCGAGCAGCACCTCGGGGTTGGAGAAGTCGAAATCCACCTGATCATGGCTGAATGTGCACCAGACATGTTTGGGGCCTTGGGCGGTGTCCACCTCACGCAGCAGCGGGTGGGCCCGGGGCCGCACCACCATCGACAGGTCATCCTCCGGCGAGGCCTCGAAGAAGAACTTGTCATAGGGGGAATGGCCGAGCCGGTATGCGTTGAACATAACGCTCTGGCTCGAGCAATGATTGATCACCATGTCCGACATCAGCCGGAACTGTCCCGCGATGCGCCCGACATCTTCCCAGGCGCCCAGCATGCTGTCGACCGCATAATAGTCGGTTACGGCGAAACCATCATCGGAGGTGTAGGGGAAATAGGGCAGGATGTGGACACCGGTAGCGACGCCCCGCAGCCGTGTGTCGAGGAAATCATAGAGCAGATCCAATGGCTTGTGCTCGCCATTTATGAAGCTGTTGCCATAGGTGATGACATAGCTGTCCTTTTCACTCCACAAGGTGTTGCCCGGCGGCCGTCCGCGGGGCCGTGGCGGCTCATCGCCGGGCCAGAAGGCGGTGAGCACGCGTTCGAGAAGGTCCTTCGTGTCGTGATCGGGGTAGACTGATTGCAACAGATGCAGCAGCCCTTCCCGCAAACGCTTCGGTGTTTTTTTGGGTGTCAAAGCCGACATTTGCGGCGCTTCTGCATAAATTGTAACCATGGCTAAATTTTTAGCAGCGTCTCCGGATTTAGCAAGAGCATGGGATAACTGAAAGGCCTGTGCGTTTCCGTGAGCTGCGGGTGTGAATTCAGGCTACGGTGTCTGAGACGTCTGTCTTGTACTTCCTGGCATGCGCGCGCATGGGGCCGGCAAAAGGCGTAACGTCGATGCCGACACCCAGGAAATTGGCGCCGGCAGTTCTGCGCTGATCGGTCCGCTATCGAACAAGATGCAGTTCGACAAGATCGTCGAACTGGTCGAGGATGCGAGGTCAAAGGGAGCATACATTCTGACCGGTGGCGAGAAACCCGATGGCAACGGCTACATTTACCCGCTGACCATCATTGCGGATGCCACGGACGACATGCGTGTGGTTGCCGAAGAGCAATTCGGGCCGATCCTGCCGGTGATCCGTTACAGCAAGCTTGATGACACGATTGCGAAAGCCAATGCTCTGGAAGTCGGGCTTGGGGCTTCGGCCTGGGGCAATGATCCGGAAGAGGCGGCAAAGGTGGCGCGCAAGCTCGTCGCCGGGACTCGCTGGGTCAACCGGCACGGGGTTCTCAACCCGACGGTTCCGATGGGCGGAGTGAAGCAGTCCGGCATTGGCGTCGAGTTCGGCGAAGAAGGCTTGCGCGAATACACCACCGTCCAGATACTCAGCATGGCAAAGTAGGATAGTTCAATGACCCGCATGACCACCGGCGAAGTAATGGCCAAATCGCTCATAGCCAATGGCGTGGATACCGTCTTCGGTATTCCCAGCGCGCATATGTATGATTTCAACGACGCGATTGCCCGCGAAGCGGAGAGCATCCGGTTCATTCATACCCGCCATGAGCAGGGCGCGGGGTACATGGCCTATGGCTATGCGAAATCCACCGGACGGGTGGGGACCTACACGGTGGTGCCGGGACCCGGTCTTCTGAATTCCGGCGCTGCGCTGTGTACCGCCTATGGCGGCAATGCGCCGGTGATGTGCCTGACCGGCAACATCATGTCGCATCTGATCGGGCAGGGCAGGGGGCAACTGCATGAATTGCCCGATCATCTCGGTACGCTCAAGGGGCTGACCAAATGGGCCGAGCGGATCAATCATCCGGCGGAAGCGGGTGCCGTTATGAATGAAGGCTTCAGGCAGATGCTGTCCGGCCGCCAGCGGCCTGTCGGCATCGAGGCGCCGTGGGATGTGTTCGGCATGGCGGCGGATGTCGACATGCCCGAAGCGGCGCAGCCGGTTGCCGCGCCGCGGCCCGATCCTGAAGTCGTTGAAAAGGCCGCGGCGCTGATCCGCGAGGCGAAAAACCCGATGATCATGCTCGGCTCCGGCGCCATCGGCGCGGAAGCCGAAGTGGCCGAGCTCGCCCGTTTGCTGCAGGCGCCGGTGACCGCGCACCGTTCGGGCAAGGGCATCCTGGCCGATGATGATCCGCTCGCGCTACTGCCGCCAGCCGCCTGGCACTACTGGCAGACCTGCGATCTGCTGATCGGCATCGGCTCGCGGCTGGAACTGCAGTATTTCCGCTGGCGCTGGATGCCTGAGGGGCTGAAGGTCGTGCGCGTCGATATCGATCCGACCGAAATGGTGCGGCTGAAGCCCGATGTCGGACTGGTGACGGAGTCTGCGGCCGGCATCCGGGCGCTGATTGACGAACTCAAGGGGTTGCCTGAGCGCTCCTCACGCGAAGCCGAACTTGGAAAGCTGAAAGCCGATGCGGCGGAAGCCCTGAGCAGCGTTCAGCCGCAGGAAGGCTATCTGCGGGTGATCCGTGATGTGCTACCGCGCGACGGCTTCTTCGTCGAAGAGGTCTCGCAGGTCGGGTTCACCGCGCGGATGTGCTTCCCGGTTTACGCCGCCCGGCAATATGTCACCTGCGGCTATCAAGACAATCTCGGCTTCGGCTTCAACACCGCTCTCGGTGTGAAAGTCGCCAATCCCGACAAGGTGGTGATTTCCGTCTCCGGCGACGGCGGTTTCATGTTCGGAGTTCAGGAACTGGCGACAGCCAAACAGTTCGGCATCGCCGTTGTTGCGATCGTCTTCAACAATTCGGCCTATGGCAATGTGCGCCGCGACCAGCAGACGGTCTACGGCAATCGGCTGCTTGGCGCGGATCTCGAAAACCCCGACTTCGTCGCGCTCGCGCAATCATTTGGCGTCATGGCGATGAAAGCCGACAGTCCGGAAGACCTTCGCGGCAAGCTGGCCGAGGCAGTGCAGGCCAATGAACCTGTGGTGATCGAAGTGAGCATCCCGCGCGGTTCGGACACTTCGCCCTGGCCGTTCATCCACCCGGCACCTTTGAAATAGCCCATTCGCTCCAACGTTTGGTCGTCATTCCCGGCTATCTCGATGGCTGTCGGGTCTTGGTGTGCGGAAATTGGTCCAAACTATAATTGTTCATTGACATAACAATTATATTGAATCACTATCTTGGCGAGGAGAGACATTATGAATTTGAACGGAACCATCGCGCTTGTTACCGGAGCCGGCAGTGGCCTTGGCGAGGCCACAGCCAGACGTCTGGCTCAGGCCGGCGCGCGCGTCGCCGTGCTTGATCTTTCGCTTGATGCGGCAAGCCGTGTCGCCAGTGAAATCGGCGGGGTGGCGCTTGCTGCCGATGTTTCCAATGTGTCCGATGTGGAGGCTGTCTTCGAGCAGGCAATCCAGTCGTTGGGCGGTGCGCCTCGCGTGGTCGTCTCCTGCGCCGGGATCGGCACGGCTTCGCGCATCCTGCCGCGCGACGGCTCCCTGACAACCGGGATCTTTGATCGCACGATCCGCGTCAACCTGATGGGCACCTACGCAGTGATGAATGTCGCAGCCCGTGCAATGGCGGCTGCCGAACCTGTCGACGAGGATGGCGCGCGCGGCGTGATCGTGAACACGGCATCGGTGGCGTTCGAGGACGGGCAAATCGGCCAGGTAGCCTATTCCGCCTCCAAGGGCGGCGTGGTGTCGATGACACTGCCGGCAGCGCGGGAGCTGGCGCGGTTCGGGATCCGGGTCGTCGCCATCGCGCCGGGCCTGTTTGAAACCGGCATGAGTGCCGGACTGCCTGATGATGTTCGCGGGGATATTCTCAAGAATGTACCTTTCCCGAGCCGGATGGGCTTGCCTGCCGAATATGCGCAGCTGGTCCAGCAGATTGTTGAAAACACCATGCTGAACGGATGTGTTATCCGTCTGGACGGTGCCGCCCGTATGCCCGCCAAATAGCAAACCGATGAGAATGCAAGGATCAAGATGACCAGTTCCAGCGACATTCTGCTGGTGACGACCGACGGACCGGTTGCCACTCTGACCATGAACCGCCCGGCCAAGCGCAACGCCATGTGCGATGAGTTGCTTGACGCGCTGGAGGCCTTTTTTGCTGCGCCGCTTGAAGGCGTCAAGGCCGTGATCCTGACTGGAACTGCAGGGCATTACTGCTCCGGCCTTGATCTCTCCGAGCATGTGTCACGCGATGCGGAAGGCACCATGCGTCATTCGCGCAACTGGCACCGGGTGATGGACATCATCCAGTTTTCCGGCCTTCCGGTTGTCTCGGCGATGTTTGGAGCGGTCATCGGTGGCGGGCTAGAGCTTGCCACATCTACCCATGTGCGGATTGCCGAGCCCTCGACCATTTTCCAGCTGCCCGAAGGCATGCGCGGCATCTTTGTCGGCGGCGGCGCGACCGTTCGTGTCGGCCGGATCATCGGTGCCGACCGAATGTGCGAGATGATGCTGACCGGACGAAAATACAATGCCGAGGAAGGCCTGGCGCTCGGACTGACCCACTACACAGTCGGCGAGGGCGAAGCCATGGCTTTGGCGCAGAAGCTGGCCGGCAAGATCGCCAACAATGCCAGCCTCTCCAATTACATGATGATCCAGGCGATCAGCCGGATCTCCGACATGTCGAAGTCGGACGGGCTGTTTGCTGAAAGCCTCTGCGCCGCTGTCTCGCAGACCAGCGCTGATGCGGAAGAGGGCTTGAAGTCATTCCTCGAAAAACGCCGTCCGGTGTTCCGATAGATACCCAATCAGGCATTCCTGGACAGGAGCGGATATGAAAAAGCGCGCAACCGATACGGCAGGAAATGAAGAGCCATTGGCGCAGACACATCTTCGCCAGTTTGTCGGCTATGAGATGAAGCTCGCCTATCTTCTCATCCAGAACGATATGATGCGCGTTCTCAAGCCAACCGGGTTGAGGATCGTGACCTTTTCCGCGCTCGGCATTGTGGTCGAGAACCCGGATATCTCACAGACACAGCTGGCTCAGGCACTGCAGATCGAGCGCTCCGGCGTGGTCGTCATTGTTGATGAGCTGGAAAATGCCGATCTGATTTCGCGCAACAAGGTTGAAGGTGATCGTCGGTCCTATGCGCTGCGAGCGACATTGAAGGGCCGCAAGCTCTGGAACCGGACCGAGAAGCTGGTTCATGAGCATGAAGACGGCATCCTCTCGGGATTGTCTGCGGTGGAGCGCGAGACACTCAAAGCACTGCTTGGCCGGATCATCGAAGACAATCGCAAGAGCTGAATGACTGCTTGGGAGGCAGGGCATGAAAGACAACACAACCGGGCTGACACTGGTGCCCCACGCGGTAAACATCGAGCGGCGTGCGCAAGACCTGCTGATGACCAGCCCGACTGCCTGTGACCCGGTGGTGTCCAACGCCGGTGTCTGGCTCGACAAATGGGCGGATGAGGCCCCGTCTCGCGTCTTTCTCGCTGAACGGTCAAACGAAGGCTGGCGTGAGATGGGCTATGCGGAGGTCCGCGATGCTGTCCACGCCATCGCCTCGAGCCTTGTG